>NZ_JAYKZI010000004.1:0-510819 GCF_036662515.1 Arthrobacter sp. S2(2024)
CGGCGCGGCCGGGCCCTCGCAGTCCGGCCCGGAAGCCGTGCCGACACACTGGGTCTCGATGATCAAGCACACCCTGGCCCACCTCGGCCCCGCCGTCTCGGCCGACCGCATGCTCCAAGACTACGTCAACACCCTCTACCGCCCCGCGGCCGAGTCGGGACGGCGCGCCGTGGCCGGCTCGTTCAAGGAAGCGAAGGAACTCGCGGCCTGGACCACCAAGGTCCGCACCGCCTGGCCACAGCTGATCGTGGAACACGTCGATTCCATCGGCGTCTCCGAGGAGCCCCAGATCGGCGACACCCTCCAGGTCAACGCCTACATCGCCCTCCATACGCTGACACCGGACGATGTGAGCGTCGAGGTGGCCTATGGGCGGGCCGAAGAAAGCGATGAGCTGGAGGACATCACCGTGGCCGAACTGAGCTCGTTCGAGGACCTTGGCAACGGGCGCCACCTGTTCACCGGGTCCATCCTGATCAACCGCTCCGGGTCCTTCGGCTACACCGTCCGGGTCTTCCCGAAACACCCCTCCCTGGCCTCCAAGGCCGAACTGGGGCTGATCGTCAACGCGTAGCGGCTAACCGGGCGGGCCCTGCCCGCCCGGTCGCGCTACTGCTGGAAGACCGCTATGACAGCGAGGTCGCGCCCGGAGTAGAACTCGGCGTCCTGGAGGATTTCGCAGACCAACCCGAAGGACCGGTCCGTTCGGTAGACGGCAGGGACCTGCCAAATCAGGGTGACGGGTGGTTGCTCGTCCTCGGACACACTGTCTGCGAAATCGTGGAGTGAATCGTTGAGCGCATCCAGGTCCACGCCGTCGTACTCGGGGAAATCGAGCACCTGGCCGAACACTTCCAGGACGGCCTCCTTGTTTGCGGCCGGCGGCACCATCACGGTCCGGCGGCCGGCGTCGGACACTTGTTCCTGTAGTTCTTCGAGTGTCCACGTGTCTGCGGAATAGATTTTCATGGTTCCTAGGTGCGGTAGACGTTGATGGTGTTGCCTTGGACGACTTCCCGTTCGCCTGCCGCGACCAGCGCGCCCTGCCTGCGGTCATTGAGCTCGGACGTCGTCAGTCTTAGTTCGAACATCCGGCTGCCGGCACCGGATTCGGCGACCAGTTTGGGCAGGACGACCTTCTGATCGTCTTTGTTCCCGTTGATCACGAGCAAGCCGCGGTAGGCGCCGCCCTCCGAGCTCACCAGGAGTTGCACAACCCGCAGGGAAGGATCGTGCCAACGGGCCGCCGTCATGGGCTGGCCTTCCTCATCAAACCAGTCCAGGCCCGTCCCCTTGTCCGGGAAGCCCGCGTCCTGGGCCTGCATGAACTCCTTGCGGAGCCGGATCACCCGTTTGGTGCTCCGCAGCATGTCGTGCGATTCGGGTGTCTGGGTCCAGTCGATCCACGTCAGGGGGTTGTCCTGGCAATAGGCGTTGTTGTTTCCCTGCTGTGTGCGCCCAAGCTCGTCGCCGGCGGTGATCATGGGCACGCCGATGGAGATCATCAACGTCGTCATGAGGTTCCGTTTCGAAAGGGCACGGGCCGCGAGAATCCTCTCGTTCTCCGTTCGTCCTTCGAATCCGTGGTTGTAGCTGCGGTTGTCGCTGTGGCCATCGCGGTTTTGTTCGCCGTTGGCCTCGTTGTGCTTGCGGTCGTAGGACACCAAGTCGGCAAGCGTGAAACCGTCGTGGGCGGTGATGAAGTTGAGGGAGGCGAGCCTTGAGCGCCCAGAGGGTTCAAAGACCCGGGCTGAGCCAGTCAAGGCGTCCGCCAAGACCCCCACGTTTCCCCCGGACATCCCGGCGTCGGCAGCGCCCCGGTCAGAGAGCCAGAAGCGGCGCACTCCGTCGCGGAAGTGATCGTTCCAGTCCACCCATCCCTTGGGGAACCGCCCTGTCTGCCAGCCACCGTAGCCCACATCCCACGGCTCGGAAATGAGCTTGGTCTTGGAGATCACCGGGTCCTCCGCGATGCGCTTCAGGAAAGGATGTTCAGGATCGAACTCGTTGCCCGCATTGCGGCACAGGGTCACGGCAAGGTCGAAACGGAAGCCATCGATGTGGAATTCTTCCGCCCAATAGCGCAGCGATTCAATGGCCAGATCCACTACCCTCGGTTCCGCAAAATTGAGGGTGTTGCCGCAGCCCGTCGTGTCGAGGTAGCGGCCGTGGGCATCGTGGCGGTAATACCGCTGCTCGCCGAGGCCCCTGAAACTGAGGGTGTCGCCGTCGGGGCCGCCTTCCGCCGTGTGGTTGTAGACGACGTCGAGGATCACTTCGATCCCGGCGGCATGCAGGAGCTTCACCATGCCTTTGAATTCATCCTGGACGGCGTGTGGCCCGGCCTGCTGGGCTGCCTGCGTGGCGTAGTCCGAGTGGGGCGCAAAGAAGGCTGCTGTGTTGTAGCCCCAATAATTGGTGAGGCCCAAGTACTGCAGGTGCTGCTCGTCGATGTGGAAGTGGATGGGAAGCAATTGGACAGCCGTGACTCCCAATGAGTGGAAGTGCTCGATCATGGCGGGGTGGGCCATGCCCGCGTAGGTGCCGCGGAGGTGCTCGGGGATATCCGGATGCAGCATGCTTTGGCCGCGGACGTGTGCCTCGTAGACAATAGTCTCCCGCCACGGCGTGCGCATCGGACGGTCGTCGCCCCAATCGAAAGCCGAGTCCATCCGCACGGAGGTCAGCAGTTCTCCGCGCTGGTGCACCGCCCGACCGTAAGGATCCAGCAAGAGCTGCTCGGCGTCGTCGGCGTCAAAGTCCGGAGCAGGCACAGATAGTGGAAGTGTGTCCTCGTGGACTGCTGCCCGGAAACCGTACCGGGTGCCGAGCGGAAGCCCGTCCACGATCCCGTGGTGCACGCCGTCCTCGAGTTTGGGCAGCGTGTGGACTTTCCAGGAGTCGCCCGGGGCCTTGTAGGCGATTTCGACTCGAGTGAGTCCGGGGGCCCATACAGCGACGTTGACCCGGTCCGGCGAGGAGGTGTCGCGGTCGGATTTCCCGGGCAGCGGAACACTGAGCCCGAGCGGCGACGGCCGCGAGGCGTCCACTGTAGATGCTGTGTCAAAAATCGGCATAACCATTAGTTGAGAGTTTAGTCTCCAGCGCCAATTCTCCCTTGCCCACGGCCCATATGACAGTGCCCGCATCCTCCGGTCGGACCCAAACCGACGGCCCCCGGGAGCGCAAACAAGCTGCTCACCTGCTGAAACGTCATCTCCCCCGGCCCGTTGCGCTTTTCGTGAAACCGGTCGTTGGAGCGGATTGTGTCGGTTGCGCGGAAGACGCCCGCGCGCACGCGGATGAGTTCGTATCCTCGGCACGGTCGTTGCATACTTTGGCTATACACCAATGTGGAGGTAATCGTGCGAATCGCTCTTGCTCAACTCATCAGCGGCCGCGAGCTGGCAGACAACCTGGTCCTGTTGGAAGACTACGCGCGCCGGGCCAAGGAGGGCGGCGCCGAGCTCGTGGTGTTCCCGGAAGCGACCATGCGGGCGTTCGGAAATTCCCTGCTCGACATCGCCGAGCCCCTGGACGGGCCATGGGCAAGCCGGGTGCGGAAGATCGCCCAGGATCTTGGGATCGTGATCGTGGCCGGAATGTTCACCCCTGGAGTGGCCTCCGACGGCAGCAGCAACGGCAAGGTCCGGAACACCCTGATCGCCACCGGGCCCGGAGTGGACACCAGCTATGACAAGATCCACCTTTTCGACGCGTTCGGCTTTGCGGAATCCGACACCGTCGACGCCGGCACCGATCCTGTGACGTTCGACGCCGGTGGCCTCACCTTTGGCCTGGCCACGTGCTACGACATCCGATTCCCGGCGCTCTTCGCGGCCAATGCCGAGCGCGGAGCCGATGTGAATATCGTGTCCGCTTCCTGGGGAGCCGGACCGGGGAAGGCGGAGCAGTGGAAGCTGCTCGCGCGGGCCCGGGCCCTCGACACCACGACCTTCGTTCTGGCGTGCGGTCAGGGCGATCCAGTGACCCAGGGCCGTGAACCCAAAGGTGCGGCACCCACCGGAGTGGGGCACTCCGTCGTCGTGTCCCCCTTGGGAAACGTGTTGGAAGAGCTCGACGCCGAACCCGGCCTCTTGTTCGCGGAACTGGACGCCGCCGTCGTCGAGGACGCGCGGGTCAAGCTCCCGGTCCTGGCGAACCGCCGCGACTTCTGAAGGTAACGGCAACCCTCGCTCACATCTGGCGTCAAAAACAAGGATGCCCGCTCACATCTGGGGATAAATAGACGGACGCCCGCTCACCTAAGTGAGCGGGCGTCCGTCGGAAACACCACATAAGTGAGCGAGCGTCAGTATTTGGCCGGCGGCTGGGCCGCCACCCAATCGGCTACTTGGCCGCGCGCTGCCTTGAGACTTCGTACAGGGAGATGCCCACTGCCATAGAGGCGTTGAGCGATTCCATGGCGGAGTCGATCGGGATGGAGATGATCTGGTCGCAGTTTTCACGGACCAGGCGGCTGAGGCCCTTGCCCTCGGAACCCACAACAATGCACACGGGATCGGTGGCCAAGGAGAGATCCGGCAGCGAGACATCGCCGTCGCCGTCCAGGCCCAACACGAAGATACCCATCTGCTTGAACTGCTTGAGGGCGTTGTTCAGGTTGGACGCCCGGGCCACGGGAACGCGGACCGCCGCGCCTGCGCTGGTCTTCCAAGCCGAAGCGGTGACACCAACGGAGCGGCGCTCCGGGACAATCACGCCGTGGCCGCTGAAGGCGGAAACGGAGCGGATGATGGCGCCCAGGTTGCGGGGGTCGGTGATGCCGTCGAGCGCAACGAAGAGGGGCGCGTTGGGGATGTACCCCTTCTTCCATTTGGCGACCGTCTCTTCGGCGAGGTCGTAGGCGTCCTGGTATTCGTACGGCGGGATCTGCAGCACGAGGCCCTGGTGGACAGCGTCTTCGGTCATGCGGTCAAGCTCGGGCTTACCGGTTTCCAGCAGCGGGATGCCGCGTTCGGCAGCGAGTTTGAGGGATTCCTTGACGCGGTCGTCCATCTCGATCCGGATGGCAACGTGCAGTGCCTTCGCGGGGATTCCGGCGCGAAGTGCCTCCACCACGGAATTGCGTCCGGTGACCACTTCCTCGGTAGCGCGGCCCTTGGGGCCCGAGCGGGCGCCCGGGTTGGAGCGGCTGGCGCCTCCGGCCGCACGCTTGGCTGCGGAGCGTTCAGCAAGCTGCTTGCTCTTGTACGCCTTGTGGTACTCGCGGTCCTCAGCCTTGGGGGTCGGACCCCGGCCTTCGAGGGCCTTTCGACCGTGGCCACCGGTTCCGGTGGTGGGGCCCTTCTTGCTCTTGACAGCCCGGCGACCGTTGTTGGCCATGAATTCCACCCTTGATTGTGTTGAGTACGTCTGCAATCAAGTCTACTGAATCAACTTAAATCGGGACGACGGCCCTTTCTCAGTCCCGTTTGAGGCTCCAGCTGGCGCCGTCGGCGCCATCCTCGACGGCGATACCGGCTGCCGCGAGAGTGTCCCGGATCGCGTCGGAAGCCGCCCAATCCTTGTTGGCCCGCGCGTCGGCCCGCGCCTGCAACTGGGCTTCCACAAGGACCTCAAGGGCCTGGGCGGTCTCGGAATTCTCCTGGACCTCGCCGCGTACATCGTTCAGTCCGAGCACAGTGGTCATGGCCATCACGGCCTGGAGCGCCTGCCGGGCTCCAGCGTCGTCCCCCGACGCCAGCGCCGTGTTTCCGGCACGGACAGTCTCGTGCAGGGCGCCAAGGGCCTGCGGGACGTTGAGATCGTCATCCATGGCAGCAGCGAAGGCATCCGGCACGGGACTCGACTCAGGGTGGGCGGCAAACTCGCCACCGAACTTCTTGGAGGCTTTCGCAATAAAACCGTAGATACGCTCCACGGCAGCCGCAGCCTCCTGAAGCGAGGTGGGCCGGTAGTCCAGGATGGAGCGGTACTGCGCCTGGCCGAGGTAGTACCGGACAACGCGCGGACTCGCGAGCTCGAGCATCTCCTCGGGGCTCACGGTGTTGCCCACCGACTTGGACATCTTTTCGCCCTCATACGTGACCATGCCGTTGTGCAGCCAGAAGTTGGCGAACTCGTCGCCCGCAGCCTGCGATTGTGCCATCTCGTTCTCGTGGTGCGGGAAGCGGAGGTCCAATCCGCCGCCATGGATGTCGAACTGCTGGCCCAAGTACTTCGTAGCCATGGCGGAGCATTCAAGATGCCAACCCGGCCGGCCGGTTCCCCACGGCGAAACCCAGCTCGCCGTCGTCGGCTCCCCGTCCTTGTAGCCCTTCCACAGCGCGAAGTCCCGCGGGTCGCGCTTCCTGTTGCTGAATTGCGGCTCGACGTCGGCGGCGCCCTGCATATCGTCGATGTTCTGGCGGGTCAGCGAGCCGTACTTGCTCCAGGAGCGGACGTCGAAGTAGACGTCGCCGGAGTCGTCCAGCGCAGGGTAGGCGTGGCCGCGGTCGATGAGCCTTTGAATGAGGGCGTGCATCTCCGGGATATGGCCGGTGGCGCGCGGTTCGTACGTAGGGCGGGAAACGCCCAGGACGTCGTAGGCCTGCTCGAATTCCTGCTCGTAGCGGTAGGCCAGAGCCCACCATTCTTCCTCGGCCTTGGCTGTTGGTTCCTCGGCCCAGTCCGGCCCGAATGACTGCGCCGACTTGGCGAGGATCTTGTCGTCGATGTCTGTGACGTTGCGGACAACGGTGACACGCAGGCCGCGATATTCAAGCCAGCGGGTCAACTGGTCAAAGGCGATCGCGGAGCGGACATGTCCCACGTGCGGCATCCCCTGCACCGTGGCACCGCAGTAGTAGACGCTGGCCTTGCCGGCTTCAAGGGGAACGAAGTCGCGGACTTCGGCGGATGCGGTGTCGTAAAAGCGCAGGGTCACCGCTCCAGATTAGCGGATGCGGACCATCAGGCTTCGTTGGGCGCCATCCGTCCCTGTTTAGGCGCGATTTAGGCGCTATCGCCTTTGTGCGCTCCCGGCACGGCGTACACGAGTGCCGTGGCGACGGCGGAAATGCCCTCGCCACGCCCCGTGAAACCCAAGCCATCGCTGGTGGTTGCCGTGACGCTGACGGAAGCTCCAGCGGCGGCGCTGAGGACACGCTGCGATTCTTCACGCCGCGGCCCGAACTTTGGCCTGTTGGCAACGAACTGCACTGCCACGTTCCCGATTTCGAAACCGGCGGCACGGACGATCCTGGCAGCCTCCCCCAAGAGTTTCACCCCGGACGCACCCGCGAGTTCGGGACGGTCCGTGCCGAAATGCGTGCCCAGATCACCGATGCCGCACGCCGAGAAGAGCGCGTCCGCAGCCGCATGGGCGACGCAATCGCCGTCGGAATGCCCCGAAAGTCCGCGCTCCCCCTCCCAAAACAGCCCGCCGAGCCATAGCGGCTGCGGATCGTTGTCAGGTGCGTAGGCGTGCACGTCCACCCCGATGCCGGTGCGCGGCAGGATCATCGTTACGTTCTGCGAGCCTGCCATCAGCCTTCCACCCAGCGGACTCCGAGCGGCCCTTCCAGCAGGCCTTCGGCAATGATGAGGTCCAGCGGCGTGGTGATCTTCAACGACTGGCTGGCGCCCCGGACCGTGTGCACGGGCACGCCCAGGAGCTCGACGAGCATGGCGTCGTCCGTGACTGCCGCCGACTGCTCGTCGTCGAACGTCGCGGCCGCCGCGTGGGCGCGCAGCAAAGTTTCATAGTCGAATCCCTGCGGAGTCTGCACGGCGCGCAGTTGTTCTCGCGGGGCGGTGCCCGTGACGATCTCCGGCGCGATTCCGGCGTCGTCCCCGTCCGTTTCCGCAACCATCTTGACGGTGTCCACCACCGGAATAGCGGGGATGACCGCTTTGGCGCCCGACGACAGCGCAACGGCTACGCGGTGGAAGACCCGGTCGGGAGTCAAGGCACGCGCGGCGTCGTGAACCAGCACAGCGCGGGTTCCCTCAAGGACCGCCCCAAGGGCCGCCCGGACCGAAGCGGCCCGGGTGGATCCGCCGTCGACCACGGTGATCAGCGGACCGTCAGCGCCCAGCTCTTGGCGGAATTGTTCACAAAGCTCGCGCATTTCCAGATCGCCCGCCGGGACTGCCACGCAGATCTGGCGGGCAACATCTGCGGTCGCGACGCCGCGAAGGGCATGGGTCAGGATCGTTTCGCCGCCCAGCGGCACTTTCGCCTTGGGCATGCCGTAGCCAAGCCGCTCACCGGAGCCTGCCGCAACGACGACGACGGCGGTGGCCTCGCGCTGGGATGGTGTAGTCATGCGCCCAAGCCTACGTGGTGCCCACCGGCCCAACTAGCTAGCACTAGGTGTCGTTTTGGTCGCCCAGAACGACACCTACTGCGAGTTGGTTGGGCTGCGGCGCTGGGAGCTCAGCTTTCGGGCAAAAGGAAACCCCGGCAGCAGGTTGCTACCGGGGTTCAAATCTTTGAATCTCTGTTAGGAAGCCAGAACTTCGTCGAGAACGCTTGCGGCCTTCTCTTCGTCGGTCTTCTCAGCCAATGCCAGTTCTGAAATCAGAATCTGACGAGCCTTGGCCAGCATTCGCTTCTCACCTGCGGAAAGGCCGCGATCGTGATCACGGCGCCAAAGATCGCGGACGACCTCTGCAACCTTGATGACGTCGCCGGAAGCAAGCTTCTCCAGGTTTGCCTTGTAGCGACGGGACCAGTTGGTGGGCTCTTCAGTGAACTCGGCGCGGAGAACGTCAAATACGTGCTCCAAGCCTTCCTTGCCCACTACGTCGCGGACCCCAACAAGGTCTACGTTTTCTGCTGGAACTTCAATGGTCAGATCACCCTGAGCCACCTTGAGCTTGAGATACATTTTCTCTTCGCCCTTGATAGTGCGCATCTTGATTTCTTCAATTTTTGCTGCACCGTGGTGAGGGTAAACTACTGTCTCGCCGACCTCAAAAACCATGTGGACTTTCCCCTTTCCCGCAGACCAGTTTATCACGCTTAAGGCATACGATTGGCACGGAAAGGGGTCCTGAGCCCAGTAAATACGCGGAAAATGGCCTTTTCGACCCTCCGGCACCCTCTTGACGGGAGGGCATAAAAGTGCATTGAACGCAACGTTCCGGATGACCCTACTCCTTCTGGAGGGCCGCCACAATGGTGATCGGAATCCTTGTTCCTGCTAGTTTGCCGATAGGCTATGGCTGAAAAGTGTTCCAATGACTCTTAGAGGAGTACGTGTCGTGCGCATTACTGCGATGAACCGTGTCCAGCGCGGCAAACTGGCGATGGCGGCGGCCGCCATCAGCATCGGTCTCTTGTCCGTGACCGGCTGTGGCTATATCAACCCCCAGCAGACCAACGAGCAGTACTCTCCGTCTGATGGCGTCAGGGATGACCTCGGTTCGCTTCAGCTGCGCAACATGCTCATCGTCTCCACGGACGCCAACAAGCCGGGACGCGTCATTGGTGCCGTGTTCAACACTTCCTCGAGCGATGCAACCCTGACCATCAGTGGCGCAGGCGGCTCACAGGCGACTATTCCGGTCAAGGCCAAGTCCCAGACCTACCTCAACGAGAACACCGACCCCGCGATTCTGAGCACGAGCGGCGGAGCCCCGGGTTCCATGGTTTCCGTGACCATCAAGACCGGCTCCGATTCCCGCACCGTGCAGTTCCCGGTCCTGGATGCTTCGTTGAAGGAATACTCGAAGTACCTCCCCACGGTTTCCGCTTCTCCGAGCCCCTCGGTCAGCGGTTCCGCCACCCCGAGCAGCAGTGCGACCTCGGGCACCAGCGCGACGCCGAGCGCAAGCGCAACCGGCCACTAGGCCACTAGGCCGCCAGCGGCCGCTAGGGTCGGCAACAAGCTGGATCCACGAAGACAAAAAGGAAGGGCTCCCACGAGGTGAACTGGTCCCCGAAAGTTGGACTGGCTAAGTGAGATCCTAAGCCGCGAGGGCCTGGGCACGGTATTGCACCGGACTCAGGCCCTCGAGCTTTGTCGAGATCCGTTCGGTGTTGTACCAGCTGATGTACTCGTGAAGTGCCGCTGTCAGTGTCTGGGTGCTGATGAACCGGACACGGTGGAAGAGTTCTTCTTTGAGATGGCCGAAGAAGTTTTCCATCACGGCATTGTCGTAGCAGTTGGCCTTGCGTGACATTGATTGGGCCGCTCCGGCAGCGCTGAGGAGATTCCGCCAGGAGTGATGCTGGTACTGGAATCCCTGGTCGGAATGCACCAGCGGTTTCTCACCGTCCTTGAGGGTCGTTAACGCCTTACTCAGCGACGTGTTGGTGAGCTCCAGGTTCGGCGAGATGCCGAGGGTGTACGAGATGATCTGCCGGTCGAAGAGGTCCATGACAGGTGAGAGGTAGAGTTTGCGGTCGCCGACGCTGAATTCGGTCACGTCCGTCACCCACTTCTGGTTCGGGGCGGTGGCTTCGAAATCCCGGTTGAGCACGTTCGGAGCGACGGCGCCTTGTTCGCCTCGATAGGAGTTGTAGCGCTTCTTCCGCCGGACCTTGCAGACCAGCCCGAGCGTCCGCATCAGCTTCAGCACGGTCTTCTTCGCGGTCCTCCAGCCTTGCTTGGCCAGCTCGATGTGGACCCGTCGGTGCCCGTACCTGCCATGGTTCTTCTTAAAGATCTCCGTGACCGCGCGCTTGAGAGCCTCTTGCGGATCGGGGGCCTGGAGCCGGGCCTGGTGATAGAAGAACGTCGAGCGGGCAATGCCCGCGATGTCCAGGAGCAATTCCAGACGGTGTTCGGCCTTGAGAGCGATGACGGCGCGGACCTTTACCGCCGATCCTCGTCCCTCAAGGCCTGCACTTTTCCCAGGAACGCCACCTCTGCCCGCAAGCGCTCGTTCTCACGGCGCAACCTTTGCAGTTCTGACTCAGGCTGCGACGGCGCCCCGAAAGGCGACTTCGGGCGGCCCTTGGGCTTCGGACGCAGACCGTCTTCACCTTCATTCCGATACAGGCTTGCCCACTTCTTGATCAGAATCGGGGACGACAGCTGGAACTCCTGCGCCAAGGCCACCTGGGTCTCTCCAGCCAGAAACCGCTGCACAACAGCGAGTTTGAACTCAAACGAAAACTGCCGCTTGGTTGGCTTGGCCACTAGCGTTGTACCTCCGCGAACTCTCCACCGGTCATACAACCGGCCTATGGCCCGCTTGCTCACCCCGAGCTTTGCGGCAACGGACTTCGCGCCCCAACCGGTCTCAAACAACGCTACCGCGGCCGCGCGCTGCTCCTCGGACAACGAACTGCTTTTTAACATGAAACTGCTCCCCGTAAGTCAGAACTGAATTCTCAGTCCAACTTTCGGGGAGCAGTTCAAGGGGAGCCCTTCCTTTTTGCTGTAGGTTCCTACGGCTCGAACTTGTAGCCCAGGCCCCGAACCGTCACCAGGTAGCGGGGAACAGAGGGGTCCGGCTCGATCTTGCTGCGCAAGCGCTTCACGTGGACATCCAGGGTCTTGGTATCGCCCACGTAGTCCGAGCCCCAGACGCGGTCGATCAGCTGCCCGCGGGTGAGCACCCGGCCTGAATTGCGAAGGAGCATCTCAAGGAGTTCGAATTCCTTCAGCGGAAGCGACACCTGTTCGCCGTTGACGCTCACAACGTGCCGCTCAATGTCCATCCGCACCGGGCCGGCCTGGACGGTGGACGTGATGAGTTCCTCCGGTTCGCCTTGGCGGCGCAGCACGGCACGCACGCGCGCCACGAGTTCCCTCGAGGAGTACGGCTTGGTGACGTAGTCGTCCGCGCCGAGCTCCAGGCCAACCACCTTGTCGATTTCCGAGTCCTTGGCCGTCAGCATGATGACCGGGACGCTGGAACGCTGGCGCAGTTGCCTGCAGACCTCAGTGCCAGGGGTCCCCGGAAGCTGCAAGTCCAGCAGCACCAGGTCGGCTCCGTTCCGGTCGAACTCCACCAAGGCGTCACTGCCGTTGTCCACAACCTGGACATCGAAGCCTTCCTTGCCCAATAGGTAGGACAGAGGGTCGCTGAAGGACTCCTCGTCCTCCACGATCAGAATCCTGCTCAAGCGCCAGCTCCTTGCTCTAGGGCGCGTACGGCGCCCGTCGTTTGAATCACGCTTCGGGGCTTCGCCCCGGCGTCGTCGTCCTCCTGGCCTTCCATTTCCGGAAGGCGGATGGTGAAAGTAGAACCTTGGCCTGGCTGGGACCAGACGGTGACCTCGCCGCCGTGGTTGGACACCACATGCTTGACGATGCTCAGTCCCAGGCCTGTTCCCCCGGTCTGCCGGGACCTCGCCGCATCCACACGGTAGAAGCGTTCGAAGATGCGTTCCTGGTCCTCCGGGCTGAGACCCTCGCCCTGGTCCGTGACGGAAATGGCCACCACGCCTTCTTTGGCGCGGACCCCCACTCCCACGCGGGTGTTCTCCGGCGAATAACGGATGGCGTTGTCGATCAGGTTCCGCAAGGCGGTCACCAACAGGTCCTGGTCGCCGAAAACCATCGTTTCCGTGCGGCCCCCGACGACGATCTTGATGTTCTTGAGCTCGGCCGGGAGCTGCGAGCGGTCCACGGCCTCGGAGATCACCGTATTGATGTCCACGGCGTGCCCTTGCTGTGCCACATTGGCACCTTGAAGCCGGGACAGCTCAATGATGTCCTGAACCAGCGCGGCCAGCCGTGTCGATTCCTTGTGCATGCGCTTCGCGAAGCGGCGCACGGCTTCTTCGTCGTCCGGGCTCGCCTCGAGCGCTTCCGCAAGCAGGGAGATGGCGCCCACCGGCGTCTTGAGTTCATGCGAGACGTTCGCCACGAAGTCGTTGCGGATCTCTTCGGTACGGGTGATTTCAGTACGGTCATCGGCCAGCAGGACGATATATTCCCATCCGAGCATGGCTGCCCGCACCTGGACCACAATGGTTCCCTTGCCCAATGGACCGCGGGGCAACTCGTAAGTCTCCTCGAGGATCACGCCGTCGCGCCGCACCTTTGCGGTCATGTCCAGCAACTGCTTGTGCACCACTGTGTGGCCCCGCACGAGGCCGTACGCATAGGCCGCGGGACTGGCCCGGACCACGCCGTCGATCGCGTCCACGACGACGAAAGCGCGCCCGACGACCGACAGCACCTCCGCTGCTCCCTCCGGAAGAAGCGGCTCGGTGACGTCCAGGTCCACGATCTTCCGCTGCCGTTCACTGAGCCTGAACGCGAGCACGCCAAAGACGCCGCACGACAGGCCGACTAGACCTGCGATGACACCGATGAGCACTGGATCCACGGATCTAGCTTATGCGCTCAAAACACTGCAAAATATGGAACGGTCACCAAACCGCCCCGATTCAGCTAACGTTCACCTAAAGGTGCGCAATCGTTCATTGACCACTGCCACTCTTACTAGTTGGACCGTAGTTAGCTGTGATGATTTCCGCGCCGTCAGAGGGGTGCGGAGG
This sequence comes from Arthrobacter sp. S2(2024), assembly GCF_036662515.1. NCBI lineage: Bacteria > Bacillati > Actinomycetota > Actinomycetes > Micrococcales > Micrococcaceae > Arthrobacter > Arthrobacter sp. S2(2024). Next base: position 13,412 of record NZ_JAYKZI010000004.1, read on the forward strand.
AGATTTCCAAGGAGAGGACGCCACCGTGCGCAAGGTTTTTCAGGAGGAGCTCATCCAGGTCGGTGAGGACCTCATCGAGATCTCAAAGCTGGTCACTGAGGCGATCCAGAACGCGACCACCGCCTTCGAAGGCGCCGACGTCGATCTTGCCCAGGATGTCATTGCCGCCGACGCGCGGATCGACTTCCTGCAGAACGGCCTCGACGAGCGCGCCATCGACATCCTGGCCCTCCAGGGCCCCGTGGCAAGCGATCTCCGGATGATTGTCGGCTCCCTGCGGATGAGCGCATCCCTGGAGCGCATGGGTGACCTCGCCCGGCACGTGGCCCAGCTGGCCCGTTTGCGCTACCCGGCCACGGTCATCCCCGAGCAGCTGACGGCGACATTCAAGGACATGGCGCGCCTCGACCTCGAAATCATCCAGAAGGTGACGCTGCTCCTGGAGTCCCGCGACCTCGAAGTTGCCCGCGACATCCTCAAGCTCAACATCCGCGTGGACGATCTGCACTTGAGCGTCTTCAGGGCAATCGCTGATCCTGCCTGGGCCGAGACTGCGGCCACCACGGTGGATGTGGCCCTCGCCAGCCGCTACTTCGAGCGTTTCGCCGACCACGGCGTCTCCGTTGCCCGCAAGGTGACCTACCTGGTCACCGGTGAATGGCAGCCTGAAGGCTTCTAGCCAGTCTTAGCAAACAACGACGGCGGCCGGCCCACCTCGCAAGGTGGGCCGGTCGCCGTCGTTCTCTCAAAAACTACTTCTTGCCCTGGGCAGCTACAGCCTTGATGGACTCTGCCGCGGCCTCGGGGTCGAGATAGGTTCCGCCGGGGTTGATCGGCTGGAAGTTCTCGTCCAGGTCGTAGACCAGCGGGATGCCGGTGGGGATGTTGAGGCCCGCGATGTCTTCGTCGCTGATGCCGTCGAGGTGTTTGACGAGCGCGCGCAGGGAATTGCCGTGAGCCGTGACCAGGACGGTCTTGCCCGACTTGAGGTCTTCCTTGATGTCGGATTCCCAGTACGGCAGGAGACGCACGAGGACGTCCTTGAGGCATTCGGTGCGCGGGAGGGCATCGCCGAGGTCCGCGTAACGGGGATCGTGTGCCTGGGAGAACTCGCTGTCGTCGGAGAGCGAGGGCGGCGGGGTGTCGTAGCTGCGGCGCCATTCCATGAACTGCTCTTCACCGAACTCAGCGAGGGTCTGGGCCTTGTCCTTGCCCTGCAAGGCGCCGTAGTGGCGCTCGTTGAGGCGCCAGTCACGCTTGACCGGGATCCAGCCGCGATCGGCCTTGTCCAAGGCGATGTTCGCGGTGTTGATGGCCCGCTTGAGCAGGGACGTGTACAGGATGTCCGGGAGAATGTTGTTCTCGACCAGAAGCTCTCCGCCGCGGGCTGCTTCCTCGCGGCCTTGGTCGTTCAGGTCGACGTCCACCCAGCCGGTGAACAGGTTCTTGGCGTTCCAGTCGCTGTGGCCGTGGCGCAGCAGAATCAGCTTGTAAGTCATGGTTTTCATCCTAAGCGATCAAGCCCTGCCGTTGCCGGGCGTTACGCCCTCCACAACGCGGGGTCACTTAGCGCCGGTGTTCGTCCGCCGGATGGGCCGTAAGTGACCCCGCGCTGGAGGATAAAGTGGGACGGTGGTGCGAAAAGCGGAGCGGGTGCAGGGAAGGCGCGGCAAACCCGTCGGAAACATCACCAGGGGCACCACCAATCCCAACCGCATGCGCCGTTTGGACCGCTGGTTGGCGGGCCCGCAGGGATGGCGGCTACGCTCCGCCGTCGACCCCTTGGTAGTGGACCTTGGCTACGGCGCTTCCCCGGCCACCGCCGTCGAACTCTTCGAAAGGCTGCAGGCCGTCCGCCCGGACGTCCGCGTGTGCGGGATCGAGATCGAACCCGAGCGAGTCAGTATCGCGAAGCCCTTGGAAAGGCCCGGGCTCAGCTTCCACGTGGGCGGTTTCGAGGTTCCTGTTCCGGGCAATCCAGTGTTGGTGCGCGCCTTCAACGTACTGCGGCAATACGAGGAGTCGGACGTGGCGGGGATCTGGGCGCTCGTGCAGTCGCGGTTGGCACCGCAGGGGTTGTTCATCGACGGTACGTGTGACGAAATCGGCCGCAGGGTGACGTGGGTTGCACTGGATCCGGACGGGCCGATGAGCCTGAGCCTGTCCATGCGGTTCGGCGGCTTCGAACTGCCCTCTGACGTGGCCGAACGCCTGCCCAAGGCACTCATCCACCGCAATATCCCCGGCGAACGCATCCATGCTTTCCTGAATGCGTTGGACCAAGCCTGGCTGGAAGCCGCACCGCTTGCGTCCTTCGGCAGCAGGCAGCGGTGGACCGCCATGTGCCAATCAATGCGCGACGCCGGTTGGCCCCTTCAGGACGGACCCTCGCGCTGGCGCTTGGGGGAACTTACGGTCGACTGGTCAGCGGTGGCCCCGGCTTAGTTGGCCGCGGGCAGGCCTGGGCCCACACCGGCGAGGGCCCCGGCCTGAGCTTGCGAAGGCTGGGAGCCGGTGGGGATCACCAGGGACCGTACGGCCCTTGGTTGCGGCCGCTGTTGCCGATTTCCTTCACCGCGGGACGGACGTCCGCCAAATAGACGCACGCCGCGGTGACAGCCGCGATGCCGAAGAAGCCGAAGCCACTGCCGCCACCGAGCAGGGAAAGCCCGCCGATCACCGCTGCGATCCCGGTCAGGGCAAGCCAGAAAGTCTTGGTGCGCTTGGACGCGGCCTCAAAGGACGAGGGTTTGTGGCGCAGGCAATCGACCAGCGCCCACAGCTCCAAAGCGAAGGCGACCAGTCCCAGAATGAACCAAATCCCATTCTGGATGTTTGAAATCAAAATTTTTCCGTCCACGCCCACAAGCCTAGCGGTCAAGCGACTTGAACGCTTGCTCCAAATCCGCCCAGAGGTCTTCGACGTTCTCGATTCCGACGCTCATCCTGACCAGGTTGTCCGGCACGCTGAGCGGCTCGGCGGTGTGCCGGCGTCGGCGTTCGATGAGGGATTCGACGCCGCCCAGCGACGTCGCCGGGATCCACAACTGCAATGCACGAACCAGCTGATCTGCCGCGTCGGCACCGCTGCGGGTCCCGTCTCCGGCGAGCTGGATGCAGAGGATCGAGCCGAAGCCCTTCATTTGGGACTTGGCCCGCTCATGGCCGGGATCGGTGGGCAGGCCCGGGAAACGGATCGACTCGACGCGGGGGTGGGTACTCAGCCGCTCGGCCAGGGTTGCTGCAGAAGCTTGCGAGCGCTCGATCCGGAGTGCCAGCGTGCGCAGTCCGCGGAGCGCGAGCCAGGCCTCGAACGGGCCCGCGATGCCGCCGTGGATGATGCGGTGGTGCAGGAGTTCCCCGCGCAGCCCGGCGTCGGATGTCACCAAGGCGCCGAGTACGACGTCGGAGTGGCCGGCCAGGTATTTGGTCACCGAATGGAGCACGACGTCGGAGCCCAGGCTGAGGGGCTGCTGGACGAGCGGCGTGGAGAAGGTGTTGTCCGTGACCACGATGGCACCGACCTCATGGGCCACGGTGGCCAGGGCCCGGACGTCGGCGATGCCGAGCATGGGGTTGGTGGGGCTTTCGATCCACAGCATGCTGGCGGGCTTTCCATCCGCGGGGGCGAGCTGCGCCTTGACGGCGTCAGTGTCCGCGATGTCGACTGTCCGCAATTCAAGAATGCCCTTGGCCGCGAGTTCGGTGGCCATGACGAGCGATCCTGCGTAGCTGTGCGTCGGCATGACGAGGACTCCCCCGGCCGGCACAAGCGACAACGCGGAACTCACCGCGGCCAGGCCCGAGGCATACAGCAGGCCGGGCAGCTCGGCTCCTTCCAGCTGGGCCAGCGCTTCCTCGAACGGATCCCACGTGGGGTTGGCATAGCGTCCGTAGCCGCGGTCGCCGTCGCTCAGTGCTCCCGTGCCGAAATACGTGGAGGACAGAACGATGGGCGGGTTGACGGGCTGGTCATGGCTTCGTTCGGGCCGGCCTGCCGCCACCACCACAGTGTCAGGGGACAGGTCTGCGGCATGTTCTCGGGAAAGACTCATTGCCCCAGCCTACGGCGCGGGGAGCGGGCGCTGGAAAGCTGTTACGGCTTCGTCTCGCCCAGCGGTAGGGTGCGTCGCGCCCGGGCGGGCGAGCGCCGTCGTCGGGCACTGTCAGAGTTCCTCTGTACGCTTAGATCCGTGACTACGCAGCGCCTCAAGCAGGACCAGAGCCCCATGCCGGACCAGCGCCCCGGACTCTTCATCGCTTTCGAAGGCGGGGACGGGGCCGGCAAGTCCACGCAGGCCGCCCGCCTGGCTGAGTCGCTCGAGTCCCTTGGCTTTTCCGTGCTCCGCACCCGGGAGCCCGGAGGCACGCCGATCGGTGAGAAGCTGCGTTCCCTCGTGCTGGACCACGGCCACGGCACTATTGATCCCCGGACCGAGGCCCTGATGTTCGCAGCCTCCCGGGCCGCCCACGCAAGCCAGGTAATCCGCCCGGCGTTGGCACAAGGCGCAGTGGTGATCACGGACCGCTATATAGACTCCTCCGTCGCTTACCAGGGCGCCGGCAGGGATCTCGGAACCGTCGACGTCAGGCGGCTCAACGAATGGGCCACCGAAGGACTCGAGCCGGACCTGACGGTCCTCCTCGACGTCCACCCGGGCGATGGCCGGGACCGCAGAACTGCCGGAGACGCTGCCGAGGACCGGCTCGAGTCGGAACCGGACGATTTCCACGCCCGCATCCGTGCCGCTTTCCTGGAACTGGCACAGGCGCGCCCGGAGACGTACCTCGTGCTGCCCGCCAAGGATGCCGTCGAGGACCTCGCCGCGCAGATCCTCCGGCGCGTGCAGGACTTACTTGGGAGCCGCACATGAGCGTCTGGGACGAGCTCCAGGGCCAAGCGCCCGTCGTCGCGCAATTGCGCGCGGCTGCCCAAGGCGAAGGCCTCACGCACGCGTGGTTGTTCACCGGACCGCCGGGTTCGGGCCGTTCCAACGCGGCCAAGGCGTTCGCGGCGGCATTGAACTGTGAGCAGGACGACGTCGCCCTTCGAGGCTGCGGCGAATGCGCATCGTGCCGGACCATCCTTGGCGAGACCCACTCAGACGTGACCTTCGTGCGCACGGAGAAGGTCACCATCACCATCGAAGAAGCCCGCCAGCTGGTGTCCAAGGCCGGCGACCGGCCGGCGTCGGGCCGCTGGCGCATCATTGTGGTGGAGGACGCGGACCGTATGGCCGAGCGCACCACCAACGTACTGCTCAAGGCCATCGAGGAACCCACACCCCGGACCATCTGGATGCTGTGCGCGCCGTCGCCCGCGGATGTGCTGGTCACCATCCGCTCGCGTTGCCGTCCCGTGAGCCTTCGGATTCCGCCGGCTGCCGACGTCGCCGCCCTGCTGGTAAGGCGCGACGGCGTCGACCCCGCCATCGCTGACCGGGCCGCCCGCGCTGCCCAAAGCCACATCGGCATTGCGCGTCGGCTGGCCCGCGATCCGGAGGCCAGGGAACGCCGGATGGAGACTGTCCGTTTCCCGCTGGGCCTGAGGGGCGTCACTGCCGCCGTGATGATGGCCGAAAAGCTCGTCAAGATCGCGACTGATGAAGCCAACAGCTCCAACGACGAACGCGACGCCGCCGAAAAGGTCGCCCTGCTCGCGAGCTTGGGCGCTCCGGAATCGGGCACGCTGCCGCCGTCGATGCGAAGCCAGGTGAGGCAACTTGAGGACGACCAGAAACGGCGGGCCAAGCGCTCCATCACCGATTCCCTCGACCGCACGCTGACTGATCTGCTGTCCTTCTATCGGGACGTCCTGGTCATCCAACTGGGGAACGCCGTGGAGTTGGTCAACGTTGAACTCAGGAGTGAACTGGAGGCCTATGCGGCAGGCTCCACGCCTGAAATCACCTTGGCCCGCATGGATGCCATCAACAAGGCGCGCGTGCGGATCACCACCACCAACGTGGCACCGCTGCTGGCCGTCGAGTCCATGGCGAGCAGCCTGATTCAGCAATAGCCGGATAGTTTAGAAGTACAGCACGCTTCCCCAGCCTGAGGAGAAACGCATGACCCCCGCACGACGCCGGCCCGCCGGGTCCAGTTCCCGGACACGGTTCCCCTCACTGCGGCGGGTGGCAGCGGCAGTCGCTGCCACGGTCTCCGCGAGCCTGCTGCTGAGCGGCTGCGTTTTCTCGGTACCGGCGCCCAACGATGGTGCCGGCAACGGGTCCGGCAACGTCAGCACCCCGGATGCGTCCATCGCCGCCGCGGCGCCGGCAGGACTGGAGAGTTTCTACTCCCAAAGAGTGAACTGGACGTCCTGTGAGCAGGGATTCCAGTGCGCCAACATCAAAGTGCCGGTGGACTATGCCAAACCCGATGGTGACAGCATCTCCATCGCGGCCATCCGGCTCCAGAGCCAAGGCACAAAGAAGGGTTCACTCCTGGTGAATCCCGGTGGCCCCGGCGCTTCGGGCTATGACTTCGTCAGGGACGCGGCGAAAACCCACTTCACCAGCAAGCTGCGGTCCAGCTTCGACCTGGTGGGCTTCGATCCCCGCGGCGTCAAGCGGTCGGCGCCGGTGACGTGCCTCAGCGATGCCGAGCGGGACACTTCCCGCGAGAAGGTCTACAACTACGAAACCGACCAAGGCATCGCCGCGGCGTTGGCCGACACCAAGGCCATCAATACCAAGTGCGTGGAAAAATCCGGGCCCGCCCTGCCGCACATTGACACTGCCAGCTCCGCCAAGGACATGGACATCCTCCGTGCAGTGCTGAACGACGCAAAACTCAACTACCTGGGCTTCTCCTACGGAACGTCCCTGGGCGCCACCTATGCGTCCTTGTTCCCGAACAACGTCGGCAGGCTCGTTTTGGATGGCGCTGTGGATCCGGCCCTCAACAACGAGGACCTCACTGCGGGGCAGGCCGAGGCGTTCGAAAAGGAGCTCCGCACGTATGTGGCGGATTGCCAGGCAAGATCCGGATGCCCGATGACCGGCAGCGTCGATAATGGCGTGCAGCAGATCCAGGACCTCATTGCCGACGTCGAGCAGAATCCCAAGCGCGCAAAGGACGGGCGGCTGGTCACCGGGGCGACGTTCGTCAGCGGTATTTTCACCCCGCTCTACGACAACGAATCGTGGCCCGTCCTGACCCAGGCCCTGGTGGCCGCGTTCAAGGGCGACGTGTCGCTCATGCTTCGGATTGCCGACTTCGGCGCAGACCGGGACCCGAACGGCACCTACACCTCGAACACCCAGTTCGCGTTCAACGCCATCAACTGCCTTGACTACCCCATGGTCACGGACACGGCCGGGATGCGTTCCGAGGAAGCACGGCTGAAGCAGCTCTCCCCCACCTTCGGCTACTACTTCGCTTACGGCGGCATCAACTGCAAGGACTGGCCCTACAAGCCCGTGCACACGCCTGCTCCCGTGAAGTACACGGGCTCGGCGCCGGTTGTGGTTATTGGCACCACCGGGGACCCCGCGACGCCTGTCGCCTGGGCTGGTTCCCTGCGGAAACAACTCGGCAATGCTTCCCTCGTGACGTGGAAGGGCGAAGGCCACACCGCCTACGGCCGCTCCAACCAGTGCGTTTCCGACGCCGTGGACAACTACTTCGTGAATGGAACGGCGCCTTCAGACGGGACTATGTGCTGAGCTTGTTCGCAAACTTGAGGCGCCCGCGCTAGAGCCGTGCCGCGCGGGGCTCAAGCAACGCAGGAAGATCCTTGACCGAGGGCACGACGGCGGTGGCGCCGGCCGCGCGCAAGGCCGCCTCGGAGTGGAAGCCAGTGAGCACGCCCACCACGGCGGAGGCGCCGGAGCGAAGGCCGGACAACATATCCGAGCTCGTGTCCCCCACCACGACGACCTCGCGGACGTCATCCAGGTCAAGGGCCAAGACTGCCGTGAGAATCATGTCCGGGTAAGGGCGCCCGCGGCCGGCGTCGGCCGGGCACAAGCTGAGATCGGCCTTCCCCATCCAGCCCAGGGACTCGAGCACCATGTTCTGGGTGTGCCGGCCGAAGCCCGTAGCCAGGCAAACTTTCACGCCAGAGTCTCGCAACCAGTCGATGGTTTCCTCAGCACCTGGAATAGCCCGGACGCCACCGTCGGCAATCAGATCGTCGTAGGCGCGTTCGAAGGCCTTGTTGGCGCTCTCGGCCCGTTGGGCTTCTTCAAAAAGGTGGCTGAAAACGGTCAGCTTTGAAAAGCCCATGGTGTCCCGGGCGTAGCCGAGCATGCTTTCGAAACGGGGCGAACCAGGCTCGACGCCGGTCTCCTGCAGGGCGAGGGACATCGCCCGCTCGGTACGGCCATCGTCGGTAATCGTGGTGCCCACCATATCCAAGACAGCAAGCCGCAGCCGCTCCGCACGGTGCGCCCCGGCGTCGTCCGCGTTGATCCTCTTGCTGCTGTCCATGCTCATGGCGCCCCTTCGCTGGTTGATGACCGAAATCGTGCGGCCACGTTAGTCCGCCCAGCTTGCCCCCGGTCCGCTACGGCGGCCTGAACCCGGCGCGACGAGCGGGTGAATTCCGCAACAACGGCGCCAAGGGAGCTCCGCGCCGGGCTGTTTTGACCCGGACGAGGTGACTCTATTACAGTTGTATCTTGCGTGATTCAGCCGGTACCCGGACGATAACGCGGTGCTTCCTTAGCTCAGTCGGTAGAGCGTTTCACTCGTAATGAAAAGGTCATCAGTTCGATTCTGATAGGAAGCTCGAAAAGCCCCGCCATTCCACGGATTTGGCGGGGCTTATTTTTTGTTCCGAGGTCCGGGCCCTCAGGCCGTTGGCCGGAGCGTTTTGGCGTTGGGTGCTCTCGTCTCGTTGATTCTAAAACCGCTTAGACCCTGAGTTGTGGCGACTTATGAACCTGCCGAACTCGCTCGGGAACTCGGCTATAACGACGAGCGTCGACCGGGGAAGGTCGTCAGGGATTATCTTCGTCAGAAATACCCGGGCCACCCGAGGTACCGGCGTTGGGTGCTCGATGAAATCCAGGCCGCTGACGTTCGAGCAAACGTCCCTCGGAAGCACTGACTTGTCCGTGGCTTGGTCGATCGCATGACTGGCCTCATGAGGACCTCTACAGGCCGGCCGTCAGGGAAAGAATCGCGATGATGAATCCGAGGACAATCCAACAGACCGCCAGGACGCGAACCTGGGTGGTGCTTCGCTGTGTCCACCACGCGAGATCGGCAGTAGCCGAAACCCACGTACGGATCTTGGCAGCGCGACGCGCCAGCGGCCGTGCGATAGCCCAACTAAACAGGCCCGCGACGACCATCAAGAGCCCGAATAACACTCCAGGAGCCATCGAATCACCTCGCCAAAACCGCCACTGAGCAGGGCCACTTAGGAACAGCGCAACTGCTCCCGAGGTGTCGGTGACGGTGACCAGAACGGTGCCGACAAACGTCATCCACGCCACACGCAGCGGCAACGGGAGCGACCCCAGTTCCTTGAGACTTCTCCCCAATGCCACCCCTCCACTGATTGCCCTTGACCAAAGAGTAAGGGCTACCATCCTGCCGCGACAGAGGTCCGGCCGGAACGCAGCCTTTACTGAGAGACCGTGCCGTGCGCGCGCCTGAGGTCTTGTCTGCATACCGTTGCCAACACCGAGAACCTTGACCAGCGACGTTCCGTGGCAGACGATGTTCGCATCGTGCTGCGTTGACGCTCACTCCCGAGCTGCTCCAAGTGGCGGCTATCAGGGGGACAGCATGGCAAACGTGACGGTCGATCCGGACATTTTTGAAAGTCAGGGCGAGCGGTCTGAGGGGATCTTCGATGGCTGGGAGGGGCCTTCACCGTTCTTCCTGGTCATTTCGGACGAAACGGACAAAGCGGCGGAGGCACTCCATGTTGCGATAGGACGATGCATGCGTGTTGACGGCAATGGCAATGAGCTGACCGCCGCCGAGATGGCAAGCACCGGCGAATACACCGCAAATTACTGCTCCCCGTTCTACCTCACAGACAGAGGCCGGATGGCGTACTTGGACACAAACCCCGGGTGACCGAATGACATACGTTTTCAGAGGTGGACTTTCGATCCCCGGACGGTTCAGGATCCAAGGGCCGTGGGTCATACTCACCATGAGCGCCTCGCAGCTTGAGTTCTGCCCCCGGTCCCGGTGGTGGGCGCGCCGCTTCGGCCCTTGGCGGCTCGAGCGTTCGGCCGTCCGCGAGATCTATCCGGGGCGTCCGCATTTCATCTTTTCCTGGACTCCGGTGAACTTCCTCGCCAAGGAGAACATGCCGTGGATATTTATGGCCGAATGGCCGGAGGGGGTCCTTGGAGCCGCGGAAGGGCTCGGTTACCCGGTTCGCTATGGCGACCAGATCCCGTGACTGCGCGCCTTCCGGTTCGCTTTCGCGCAATCGGGATGGGAACGCCGTCGCCTTGGTCAGTCGATCAATCGGACGGTGGCGAAATGCTCTTCGCAGGAGCTGTAGATCCGCTCGGTCCGTGGTCCTGCGCGAACAGGGAATCCGGTGTGCCGACGCTCGTCCACGGAGGAAGGTCCTCGGTGGCCACTCCTAGAAACTCCGCCGCAAGCCGCGCAGCGTGCGCGTTCTTCCGGCGGCCGATCAGAGCTAGCACGGCAATGACGGAAGCTTGAACAATTGCAGGAAGCACCCAGACCGGATTTCTTTCAGACACGCCAATGAGGCCGACAATCAACGCCGGGCCTCCGCCGCCGGCGGTCAGGAGGGCCGCGAACGTGTACTTTCGGGCGTCCGCGCGCATGTTCCCGGCGGCGGCGCCGAATCTGTTGACGAGTCGGGCGCGGGTTGACTTCGCCCTCACCAGTTCCAGGTTTGTCTCATTGATTCTTCTCGCCGTCGCGGCCGCCTCGGCTGCGTCCTGCCGGGACATCCTGACCGCGCGGGGATATAGGGCGCGGGAAGCGGCCCAGCGTTTGGTGAGCTCCGACTGCGCAAGCCTCGGCTCCCCGGCGGCCCTGACTTCCACGCCGGAGCGCGGGTCGAGTTGAGGGAGCGTCCTGTAGTACATCCCGTACTTTGAGAAGCTCTGCAGGGTCGTGTAGCCATGCCGATACTCTCTGCGGCCCTTGAAGGTGGAGACCGCGCCCGACACGGCCGCGGTGAGTCCTGCGAGCAGGAGCATGCAGTAAAACGCGATGGCGAGGTTGGTAACACCGGCGCCATTGTTGCTGGCGATCGCAAACCCAACCATGAGTATGCCCGTGCCTAGGAAGGCCAGGAGACTTGTTGTGGAGGTCCGCTGCCAGGCTGCGGCGCTGAAACCCTTGAGCACGGGATACCGGACCGTCGGCTCCCACGGCGCGGTCGGGACCGCGCCGCCGCCCTGGTCCTTAATGGTGTGAAGCACGTGAGCCTTCTGGGGATTCCACCGGACCAAGTCGGCCTTTAGACTTCGTGAGCCGGTTCATCTGCCGCTTGGCCCCGGTGCCGGGTCTTTCTCTGGCCACGTTGTGTAGCCGAGTTTCCGCTCGGCGTAGTAGGGGCGGATCGCGCGGACAGCGATCACCATGGCCCCGGCGCACAGGGCGATGGCAAGCCAAAGGGGCACCAGAGGTATCCACGTCGGGAAGGCATAGTGGGTGGCGGCGTCGATCAGCGCCAGCGGTGCTCCAACCCCCAAGGCGGCCAGGATCCCTTTGATGAAAGGAACGGCCCGGATCAGCCACATTCCCGCCGGCGGCTGGACAGGCAGCGTGTCCCATTGGCTACGTGGAACGAACCTCACCTCGGCCATTCAAACCCTCCCCACAGGCAATCGACGCTTCGCTGTCACTGAACGTCATGCTACACAGAAACTGCCCATTCGTTTCGGCCAGGGGATTCACCTACATGGTCATGGCCGAGGTTGTTCAGAATCGTCAAGATGATTGCGGCGAGCAGAAGGACCGGTGGCCAGTAACGCAGCGGGCTACCTGTGAACGAAATGAATGGCGCGACGTCCGTCCGGCATCAGAGTAGGTAGCTCGTTTTCAAGGCTCCGACACACCAGCGGATTCCCTGCCTGCAGGCATGCTTCCACGCCATATCGTAGGCTCGCCTGACACCATTCCAGGAGAAAGAACAGACCTCATGAGCAGTGTTCCTCCACCTCCCGAAAAGCGCTGGCGGTCCGACGCCCCGCAGATACCTAATCCATACGCACCAGTCCAGCCACGCGCTCCGTTCAGCAAGGCGGCAATAGCGGGTTTCATCATCAGCTGCGTCGGGCTTTTCGTCTTTGCCATGGCGGGCCCGCTCGGGACCGCCATCTCAGGCCTAGGCTTCCGGCGGGCCAGAGAGCGCGGGTTGCGTGGTCGCGGGCTCGCCATCGCGGGCATGATCATCGGTGTCGCCGATTTTGCGTTCTATCTCATCGCCCGGTACCTCCTTCATCCGTGATGCACAGCTGGCCAGGTGGCCCTATTTGCCCGCACCCTGCCCGCAGGGTTTGTGTACCCGTGGCCAGTCCTTCGGCTGCATGAAGTCCACGAAGCTCTGTGAGGTCGCCGAAGGCGCTGAGACCCGGGGCGAGTAGGCTGCCCGGCGCGCCGGGCGCTGCGAAGTTCAGGCAACAGGATAGAAAAGATGGGCGGGAGTTACCGGCTTCCGCCCGTCGTCCCCTTTCCGGAGGACGGACTTTCGAGCCGCCGAACACTTGAGGGTCATGAACTTCCGCAATCGCCACGCCCTGCCCGCCGCGTTCCTCTTTGCTGCATTGGCCCTCGCCGGATGTCAGCAGGGAACCCACCCCGCCGATGCTATGACCAAGGCCGCGTCGCCGGCCGTTCCCCAGGCAGTGGCGCCCGTTCCCGGGGGCGCCCCCTCGGGTGCAGCGGCTGCAGCCGTGAAGTCCATCCACTCCCCCGGCATGGTCGCTACCGACGAGCAGCTTGCTGCCGGACAGTGTTCCGCCAAAGTGGTCGACGCCGCCACGGGCGAGTACCTGCCGGACCCGGCCTGCACTCCCGGGGCAACAGATCCCGCGGTTACCCAAGAGAACCTCGATTCGACGATCTGCATGAGCGGCTATACTGCCACGGTGCGCCCGCCCGCTTCGAATACGGACAAGGTGAAGGCCGAGAGCCTGCGCGAATACGGCCAGACTGCCGCGAAGACCACGGAATACGACCATCTCATCAGCCTTGAGCTCGGCGGCACCAACTCCGTGTCGAATCTGTGGCCTGAGCCGAACAAGGCGAGCGCCACGGGCACCACGAACCCGAAAGACGCGGTGGAGAACACTCTGCACAAGGCCATCTGCACCCACAAGGTCACCCTGTCAGCTGCCCAGAATGCGATCGCCCACAACTGGGTCACCGCGGTCAAAGACCTCGGTTTGTAGCAGCGCGGACCGCTGCATTGACCATCCGGGATCTCTCAAATCCCGACGGCGGCCCTCATGCAATCCAGACCCTCTTGCAAGGAGCAATCGATGCGTTCGGCAGCAAATGGGGGTCAAGGAGCGCATCGTAGGATAGAGCATGCCTGTCCCGCTCCCTTACAAAGTGGGCTGGCACTTTCCTTGGCCAACGAGGGAGAGTCCGGTGAGGTCGCCGGCGCCGAACGAAACCACTCCTAGGGTCTCCGAGGGATTCATGATCTGGCTAGGGTCGTTGACATGGTCCAGGCCAACCACGTGACCGAGCTCGTGCTCGATCACGGCCCTCACCTGTTCCGTTCCGAGTTCCGCCGACATCCGTTGGAGTGCAGGGCCGTTCAGCTCCACCTGCCCGCTGACGTAGGTGAAGCCGGTATTCCCAAAGCTGACAGCTTCGCTGCCTCCCAGGCCCATGACAGTTTCCCCTTGCGCGGGATTCGTGAATTTCGGTTGTTCGGCGTGGGTCTCCCAGGCGATGAGCACCGGAGCCCAACGGTCCCCGTACCGATCCTTCTGATATGACCGATGGCCCGCGGACGGAGCCTCTGCCGTGTCGCCGTCGTTGACGAAGGTCAGTCCAGTTGCGTGGGAGATCGCAGTGACAGCTTCCTGGATGAGCTCGGGGCCGACTGCCGGTGAGTTGTCGGGGCGGGTGACGTAATGGATCGCCCGGCACGGATCATAGGTGACCGGACTGCCGTCCTCACCCTTCTGCAGGAAGGCGTATGACTTGCTGGTCACGGTCAGCGGTGCAGGCTGACCAAGGGGGCCCGGGTTTTCCCCGATACCCGCCGGTGGATGATCCTTTGCCTGGAGCGCCGCCGCGCCGGCTGCAGGACCGCCGGGTGCCAAGGGCCCGATCGCACCCGGATTGGCGATGCCATTTAGTCCACCAAGTCCGTTCAGCCCGGGCACAAAGGGGCCTACGAAATAGAGCCCAGCCAGAAGCACAACAATCCCGGCGACGATCGAAGCAGCTCTAGCAACCCGCCGCAGTTTCTTGGGTCGCGGGGTAGGATCAGCTGCTTCGCGCCAGGCAGTCGGCGTCGGCGTACCTTCTCCCAGCATTTCTTCGAGCTTCCACAGCGGAATACGTTCCGGCACTTTCCGTGGCCCAGATGCCGAGCCTCCGGTGATCTCCCCGAAGATGCCTTCGTTGTCCCTCGAATCCCCCATCGTCAGAGTTTATCCCCCGTCCGAACAGACATCCCATATTCCGGGCCGCATCAAGGGCCTTCGGAACAACGCGCGCTCTTAGGTCATCGGAAATACTCTGAATCCATCCTTGGACCGGCTTACGCCCCAGAGCAAGACGGACCCTTCGAGCCTTCGGACGGCGATGGACCGTTGGACGCTCAAGATGTCCACATCCTGCGGGTAGTCGCACTCGGTGTGCGCTGTGAACTCTTCTGCGAATCTGCGGTCGAAGATGAGAGCAAGCCCCTTCCACTTCCGTTTCTCGTACGTGGACAACCCGAAAGAGAAAGCCATCGCGATTCCCGCGACGATGAACAGAGGCCATTTGGGAAGTTCAGCCGACCCGAACAAGGTGACACCCGACAGGATCCAGAACAGGAGGAAGAAAACTCCCGACATGATCCTGACGGCTCTGTATTTCCTCGCTTCGGGGAATGCAACAGTGAAGCCCGTGCGACGATCATCCATGAGGCGCCCCGATCCGCGTTGCAAAGTGCGTTTCTTGCTAGTGAACCAAGAATGTCGAACCGACGATAGAACCTGGCCTTATCCGGCGGGGTGCCTCCGGAGTGACGGCAACGTCGTCGAGTCCCCGGGGTGGTAGAGGCGCCTAGCCATCGGGAAGGCCGAATCGGATTTGAAATCCAAACCCGAAGCATGCTTAGTATGTAGTAACGGCCGTATCGATCGGCTGCCGAACCAGAGGAGGAAACACCATGGGACTAGGCGACAAGATTGAGAACGCTGCCGAGAAGGCTGGCGGCAAGGGCAAGGAAGCTGCCGGGAACGCCACAGGCGATGAAAACCTGAAGGCGGAAGGCAAGGCCGACCAAGCCAAGGGCGATTTGAAGCAGGCCGGCGAGAAGGTCAAGGACGCCTTCAAAAAGGACTGACCTGACCCGTAAAGCAAAGGGCGCATCCCAGCGGGGTGCGCCCTTCGCCGTGCCCGTAACTCGATTCCAGACAGGCTCCCGCGGGCAAACACTCCGCATACTTACCAATCATGGACGCCGGGCAACCTCACCGTTACTGTGATCACACCCGATGTTGCTCATCCGGGGATTGCGTCAATGGAGTCGCAGTGAAATCACATCTGGGGGATTTGATGACAACACTGGTCCAGTCCGAGGGCGAATTACACCACGACGCAGAGGTCAACACCGTTTCCGGCGTGGACGGCGGTGGAGCGGGGTTCAGCCCTGAACATGAAAATGTCAGGATTGAGGACGCAGGTGAAGGGATCCTCAGGATCATTTTGCGCCCAGGAGGCCGAATCACCGCAGAAGACGGGGGTCTTGTCCAGGAGCGGTACCTGGCGCTGACGGGCGGAAGGGGCGCTGCGGTCCTACTTCAGGTCATCGGCGTCGAGTCTGTCAGCCGCGACGCCGTCCGATTCTTCAGCGAAGCGGCCACTATCACGGCCTTCGCGATTCTGGGTAGCACGCCGGTGGATCGTGTCATTGCCCACGGCAGGCACGGGCTCCCCGCACCGCAGTGCCCCACCCGGTATTTCTCCGATGAACAAGAAGCCTTGGGGTGGTTGCGCGAGCTGCGTGCTGATGCCGCAAAATAGGCACCAGGACGTCTTCGAAGTACACCGCCCCAAGCGCTCCCCTCCGGGCAAGGCGGGGTCACTTACGGCCCATTTGGTGCCGCTGAATGGGCCGTAAGTGACCCCGCGTTGCGAGATCCCGCGTTGTGAACTGCGCGAGTTAAGAACTATGCGAAGTCCGAGACTGCCGGATCCGGTCCGATGCGGCCTTCGGCGCCTCGGTCCAGGCCGTTGATGGCCTCGATGTCGGCCTCATCCAAGGTGACGCCAAGGGCTGCGAAGTTCTCCTGGATCCGGGACTCGGTCACGGACTTGGGGATCACAACGTTGCCGATCGCGAGGTGCCAAGCGATAACCACCTGCGCCGGGGTGGCGCCGTGCTTGGCAGCAATCTGTGCGATGGCGGCGTTCTCAAGGAGCTCGCCACCCTGGCCAAGAGGCGACCAGGCCTGCGTCAAAATGCCCCGCGCAGCGGCGAACTCACGGAGTTCAGACTGGTTGAAGAACGGGTGCAGCTCGATCTGGTGGATCGCCGGAACCACGCCGGTCTCGTCGATCAGGCGCTGCAGGCCTTCCTTGCTGAAGTTGGAGACGCCGATGGACTTGATGCGTCCGCGCTTCTGGAGCTCGATGAGGGCCTTCCACGTGTCCACGAACTTGTCCTGCTTGGGCTGCATCCAGTGGATCAGGTACAGGTCAAGGGTTTCCAAGCCGAGGCGGTTCATGGACTCTTCGAAAGCCGCGAGCGTGGACTCGTAGCCCTGGTCCGCATTCCACAGCTTGGTGGTGATGAAGATTTCCTCGGGCTTGAGGCCGGAGGATGCTATGGCGCGTCCTACACCTGCCTCGTTGCCGTAGATCTTGGCGGTATCGATGTGGCGGTAGCCGGCGTCGAAGGCCTGACGCACTACCTTTTCGGCTACATCGTCCTCAACCTGCCACACCCCGTAGCCGAGCTGGGGGATGGAGTTGCCGTCGTTAAAAGTAAGGTTCGGTGACGAAGTCATGGCTTCCATCCTGCCAGCCGTGCACACGGGGTGGCTACGGATTCCAGCCCCTCTAAGCTAGGCGCTTAATAGTTGTTACGTGGGAATAGACGCGTCTGCACCTAACTCGCCGAACTCTATGAGCCGGCTTTGGTCCCGAGCAACCGTTCGGCTTCCTCGACGTGCTCGTAAACGGCTTCGGCGCGTCGCCGTACCGAAGCCGCACCCACAGGAACGGGCCCGACGGCGAGACGCAGCATCGCGGCCGC
Organism: Arthrobacter sp. S2(2024); assembly: GCF_036662515.1. NCBI lineage: Bacteria > Bacillati > Actinomycetota > Actinomycetes > Micrococcales > Micrococcaceae > Arthrobacter > Arthrobacter sp. S2(2024). The sequence continues at coordinate 30,807 of NZ_JAYKZI010000004.1, forward strand.
CTCCGCCGTCGTGGCAAGAGAGTTACCCGCTTTGGACAGCGCGCGATGGACACCTGCGAGCGATCCCGGAATATCCAGCCCGTCACTGGGCGAACGGAGCTGGGCCTCCACGCAGACCGCACGTACCCTGGACGACAAGTCCGCCAGTTCGTTGGCAATGGCTACGAGTTCGCCGTAGAGCTGCTCGTCTTCGACACCTTCCAGCACCTGGTGATAGCGATCAAGGCCGCGGTGAAAGCGGTCGTGGGCACGGCGCCACAATCCTTTGCCAAGTTCAGCGTCATCCTTCCGCCCCTGCCGGACGGCCCCAAAGAATCCCAAACCAGCGCTCAGAGGTACTGGCCCGGACCGTGGTCCGGATCTTCAACTCGAGCAGGTTTGCCTGGTTCCGCTTCTTTGCCGGGAAGGTGGGCACGCTGGGGCTCACCGTTCTCCCCGATAACGACTCCGGGAGCAATCATGGTTCCGGGCGGGAGCTGGCGAAGCTGCAGCTGGGCAACAGCGTGCTCCCGGGCTGCCTGCTGGGCGGCGATGGCGGTCTGGATTCCGTGGAACAAGCCCTCGAGCCAGCCGACAAGCTGCGCCTGCGCAATCCGGAGCTCAGCGTCGGAAGGGGTCGCATTTTCAGGGAAAGGGAGGCTGATACGTTCCAGCTCCTCCACTAGTTCCGGAGCGAGGCCCTCTTCCAGCTCTTTGATGGAGCGTTCGTGGATCGCGGCAAGGCGTCCGCGCGCTGCCTCGTCCAGGGGAGCGCTCTTCACTTCTTCGAGGAGCTGGCGGATCATGGTGCCGATCCGCATGACCTTGGCTGGTTCGTCGACGAGGTCCTGGAGGGTGCTGCCCTTCTTGGCGCCAGGCTTCCCGTCGGCCCTGGGGCCCGCTTCCGATGTGCTCTGTGCCGTGCCAGCGTCCAAGGTTGTGCCCTCCACCGGGATGTCGTCAAAACTCTCGCCACTGGGTTGAGTGTCGTCCTGATCGCTCATGCGTTCATACTCTCATGTGCCGCAACTCAGCCCAGCGCCTTGACCAGTATTTCGCCTTCGTCCTTAGCGAAACCACATTTTTCGTAGAAACCCGTTGCATAGAGGTTGGCCGGGACCCAGACTTCTTCCAGCCCGTGTTCCCGCATCCACTCCTCCATGACTGCCAGAAGGGACCGGCCGATACCGCGGCGGCGCCACTGCGCATGGGTCCCCATTTCCATGAGGAGCAGTTCCGCCCAGGGCCCGGCATTACGGCGGCGCTGAATGCAGCAGTGGAGGAATCCCACCATCCCCCCGCCGAGCTCAGCCAGCCAAAACAGCACGGCGGCGTCGCCCAGGAAGGAGCGGGCGCCGTCGTACGTCAACGCGCCCGACGGCGGGACTGAAGGATCTTCGTCGAACAAGTTATCCATCTCCGCCAGGCTGATCAGCGCGCTGGCGTCGTCGGGGCCAAGCAGGCGGATCCGGACGTCGGCATTCGTCAATGTTTCGATGTCAGCACCTCCCCTGCGGAGCAGTCTATGCGGTGGTTGTCCCGTTGCCTCGGACGATTCCGATCACGCCGTTGCTGGCGCCATTGGACTGCTGGACCAGCCTGGCTTCGCAAAGATCCAGCCAGCGGGCCTCCGCCTCGGCATGAAAGATCAGGGAGTCCAGGACAAGCAGCCTGGCGGTGTCGGTCACTCTTTGGTTGGCGGCCAGGTCCTTGCGGTCCTGGGTGTACTCCTGCAGTTCCCGCAGGGATATCTCACGTTGGGCCTGGATGAGAGCGTGTGCGTCGGTCCCCGCCGTCGAGACGGCCAACGCCAGCTTGATGGCCAATTCGTTCCTCGGCGGCGCTCCACGATCCACCGCAGTTGAAAACCATCGGCGGATCTCCGCAGTCCCCGCGTCGGTGATGCTGAAAAGCACGTGGCCTCGGCCGTCGTCGCCCTCTTTGCGGACCAAAGCGTCGCGCTCCAGCCGGTTCAACGTGGTGTACACCTGCCCGATGTTCAGCGGCCAGACGGCTCCCGTGCGTTCCTCGAACGCCGCCCGCAATTGGTAGCCGTAGCGTGGTTGCTCCTGAAGCAATGCCAGGATGCTGTACCGGATGGACATCGCTCTCCTTCGTGCTGCCGGTTTTTGCGGATGTCGCTAGAGCAGCAGAAGGACCTTGCCCATGTGCTCGCCGGAATCGAAGTACTGGTGGGCTTCGCGGACCTGCTCCAAAGGGAACGACTTGGCCACAAGCGGCTTGATCCGGCCGTCGGCCAGCATCGGCCAGACCGATTCGCGGACGGCGTTCATAATGACACCTTTTTCGGCGACCGGCCGCGGGCGCAGCGCTGTGCCGATGATCGCCGCACGTTTGCTGACCAGCTGGCCGAGGTTGAGTTCGCCCTTGACGCCACCTTGCAGCCCGATCACCACCAGCCTTCCGTAGTCCGCGAGTGCTTCCACGTTTTGCTGCAGGTATTTGGCACCGACGACGTCGAGAATCACGTCCGCGCCTTTGCCGCCGTTTTGTGCCTTGAGGCTTTCGGCGAAATCTTCTTCCGCGTAGTTGATGGCGATGTCGGCTCCGAGGAAGGCTTTCGCGGTTCCGACCTTTTCGGCCGTTCCGGCCGTCGTCGCGACCGTGGCACCGTACGCTTTGGCGAGTTGGATGGCCATGGTGCCGATGCCGCCAGTGGCGCCGTGGATCAGTACCGTCTCACCCGCTTGCAGTTGTGCAGTCATGATGAGGTTCGAGTACACCGTGGCGGCTACCTCAGGCAAGGACGCGGCGGTGACCAGATCCACGCCGTCGGGCAATCGCAAGACCTGCTCCGCGGGGACAGCAACCTGCTGTGCATAGCCGCCACCCGAAAGCAGCGCCACTACCTTGTCACCCACGGAAAACGGTTTGCTCACCTCGGGCCCGAACGCTGCAATCCGGCCGGAGACTTCAAGGCCTGGAATGTCGGACGCTCCCGGTGGTGGCGGGTAGAAACCACGGCGCTGCTGGACATCGGCCCTGTTGAGACCTGCGGCGACGACGTCGATGAGAACCTCGCCGGGGCCGGGAACCGGAGCAGGGACGTCGCGGATTTCCAGAACCTCGGGTCCGCCCGGTTCGGAGATGTAGACGGCTTTCATAGAGTGCTCCCGATCTTGCTCAGTGCAATTGGCCTTTCAGACACCTTAACCGCGTTAATCGCGGAGGCAGGTTTTTGGCACAGCCAACTCCCTATGAAACACTACTAGGCAGGGAAGGTTGTCCGAGCGGCCTAAGGAGCTGGTCTTGAAAACCAGTGTGCGGTAACCCCGCACCAAGGGTTCAAATCCCTTACCTTCCGCGTGGCGCGCTTTAAGGCGCGAACTGGCAGCAGATGCCCACAGAATCGCTTCTTGTGGGCATCTGCTGCTTTTTCGACGGCGATAGCCAGTTCAGTAGCTGCGGTCCCCGAATCGGCGCTGCACGTCGAGCAGGAACTTGAGCCCGCCGTCAGACAGTTCCGAGTTCCGGAGACTCCAGCTGGCCGACTCCCGCAACGCCAGGCACCGGAGGGTCCGGCTGTTGTCCAGATCCAGGTGCCAGGCGTCATCCAAGGGAATCTCGGTGCCGCCAGGCATCCGGTAACCCTTTGCGTGGAGCGCCGACTGAATCACTTCCCGGCGCACGTTGTACGGGGGCGCCTCGCCGCTAACAGCCCAATGGACCAGCAGGCGCATGACCTCTTTGTCGACGCCGTGCTGCGGAAAGGCGAACCGCTCGGCCAGATAGTCCCACAGGGCTGCAGGATCCTGCACAGCGTGACGGCCAGCGGGGGTGAGGACCAGCCTTCCTTTGAACTTGCGTAACAGTTTCCAATCCTGCAGTTGTTCACGAAGGTCCAGGATCGGAACAACGTTGTTTTCATTTCGCCCCGGCATCGGCCACTCATCATCCCAGCCGAGCTGGGTCATGGCCCGTTTGACTATTGCGGGTTTGAGGTAGCCGGCGGATGTCAGTTCCAGCCCGTCCGGGTGTGCTGCATTTAGAAACCACGAAACCGGGCCAAGGACGGTCTCCCTGTCTTCCGGTGTAGCGTCGCCCGGCCAGATCCGTCGTGCCAGTTGGCGCAGCTGCCCATTCACCGCGACGAGATCGAAGTCGGTGGGGTCGAAATCGGCTGCCGGCTGATGGGTTACCAATTCGAGCCACTTCGCGCACTGGCCATGCTCGGAGTGGCCAGGGTTGCCAAGCACGGCCACCACATTCGCGTAGCCCGCTGCCCCGCCGGAGTCTTCCAGGGGTCCCCGCATCGCGCCATCGAGGCAGGCAACGGTGTTTTCAGGGAGAGTGGCCGGGCCCACGACCTCGATCTCGTGAATCCACGAATCACCAAAATCGTACTCGTACTCCAGCGGAGCTTTACCCGGCCGGGCCGGGTCAATGAGCTCAAGCAGCCCGACATCGGCAGCAAGCTCGGCGCCGGGTTGCACGCCGTCGTCGTCGGTTCCGATGATGATCCGGCGGACGCCCTTACGATCGACACCGCTAACGCCGTAAAGGTGGCAATCCTTCCAACCGAAGGCCGTCTGAATGCTTCCGTGCAGCACAGCGACGGTGGCCGACTCGGGGAGGACCACCCGCCTCCAAATGAGCGGATCAGTATCGCGAATTTCTATGCGGAGCTCGACTGCGGGAAACTGCTTGGGTGCGTCCATATCGGCCATTCTGCCAGTAGGGGCAGCGACGCCGGGACGCCCCTGATGCAGCCTAGACGGCTACTTCGACATATCCGTCCACCAAACGGGTGGCGTAGCTTGCAAGCCGCAGTTCGGGGTTGGTAAAGCATTCGCCGGTTTCCAGGTCGTACACCTCTTTGTGAAGCGGCGAGGCGATCGTGGGACGGCTGCCCCTGGAACCGACGATTCCCCGCGCCATGACGTTGGAGAGGGTTGCGGGGTCCTGCTGGGATACGGCCAGGACTTGATCCGGCGTGGTGCGGAAGAGCGCTACTTGCCTGCCTCCGACCAGGGCAGCTTCGCCCCAGGCCGGTTCCAGCTCGTCGATCGCGCAGACGCGGTGCCAGCCGGACGCGGTCGGTGCGCTCTGCTGTTGTTCCTTTTCACGATCCAGAATTACGGTCATTTCAGCCCCTATCGCTTAGCCTGCCGGTCCGGCGGATCCAATTCCGCCATCCGGCACGGGCCGTTTGCGGCCACAACTTCACGGTAGGCCCGCCATGTTTCGCCGGAATGCAATCAATGTGTCCTGCTCGTAAAGGAGACCTCACATAACCGCAATCCTCACCGTGATGCCGAAGTTAAGCCCCCGAAACAAAAGGGAAACTGACGCGAAACTGCGCGTCTTTAGTCTGAAGTGACAAGTCGCGGATGACGGTTCTGCGGCACATGCGAAAGGCCGCCAGTGACCGGACATACTTCCCCTTCAGAGAACCCGCGCCGCATTGTCGTCGCGGGCGGAGGCCCTGCGGCCCACCGTTTTGCCGATGCCATGCATACCCGCGGCCTCGAGGGCTGGCACGTCACGGTCCTGACCGAGGAAGCGCACCTTCCCTACGACCGGGTCACGCTGAGCAAGGCGCTCATCGAGGTGGACTACGACCTCACCCTCGGGCATGCATCGATGTGGGACCACGAAGCCCTGGACCTGCGCACTGGCGAGCGGGTAGTCAAGATCAACCCCGAAGCCAAGTCCGTGGAAACCGCTGCCGGCAACAGCTACGAATACGATGCACTCGTGGTCGCGACGGGTTCGAACGCCGCGCGCCTCCCGATCCCGGGCGCCGAACACACCCACGTCTACCGAACGCTCGAAGACGTCTGGGCCATCAACAAGGCGATCACCGAACTCACCGCGAAACTGGGACGCAGGATCAAAGCCGTCACAATCGGCGGCGGCCTCCTGGGCCTTGAATCGGCCGCCGGGACTGAGCGGCTTGGCGCCACCCCGATCGTCATCGACGGTGCGCCATGGCTGATGGCCACGCAGCTCGACGAAGGCGCTGGCCAGGCAATGGGCCGGCTCATCAAGGACAAAGGCTTCGAAATCCACGGCGGCGTGTTCCCCTCGGAAGTATTGTCCGACGACGGCCAGGTCACCGGCGTCCTCATGGCTGACGGCCGCATCATCGACGCCGACATCGTGATCGTCGCGATCGGGGTCAGGCCCCGCGACGAGCTCTTCCGTGCAGCGGAGGGTGAGGAGCAGGTCTTTACGATTGGCCCTCGCGGCGGTGTTGTCATTTCCGATGGTTGCGAAACCGAGATCCCCGGCATCTTCGCCATTGGTGAAGTCGCCAACTTCGATGGCATGTGCCTGGGGCTCGTGGCTCCGGCGAACACGATGGCTGAGATCGTGGCCGACCGGCTGCACGGCAGCCAAGCGACGTTCCCGGGTTTCGACACCGCCACCAAGCTCAAGCTCTCCGGCGTGGACGTGGCCAGCTTCGGCGATGCGTTCGCCAAGACCGAGCACTCCCTGGAGATCGTGTACGCCGACCCCGCACGCGGCGTCTACCAGAAGATCGTCACCACTGACGATGCCAAGACCCTCCTCGGCGGGATCTTCGTCGGCGACGCCACCCCGTACATGAGCCTGCGCCCCCTGCTGGGCCGGGAACTGCCCGCCGAACCCGGCGCCTACCTCACCGCGGCCGGCGGGGACGCCCCCGAGACCGAACTCCCGGACGACGCGATCCTGTGCTCCTGCAACAACGTGGCCGCAGGATCTATCCGGGACGCCGTCAACGCGTGCGGGACATGCGAAGGCAAGGAGCCGGTCCACGACGTGCCAGGCCTCAAGGCCTGCACCCGGGCCGGCACCCAGTGCGGCTCCTGCGTCGCGATGATCAAGAAGCTCCTCGAAGGGGAACTAAAGAAGTCCGGCATCGAAGTCTCCAAGGCCCTGTGCGAGCACTTCGAGCTCTCCCGGCAGGAGCTCTTCGACGCCATCCGCGTGCTGGAGCTGACCTCCTTCGAGGACATCCTGGCCAAATACGGCACCGGCGCGGGCTGCGACATCTGCAAGCCCACCATCGCGTCCATCCTGGCCTCCCAGCATTCCGCGTACGTGCTCGACGCCGGCCGCGGCACCTTGCAGGACACCAACGACCGCGCACTGGCCAACATGCAAAAGGACGGCACCTACTCGGTGGTCCCCCGCATCCCGGGCGGGGAGATTACACCGGACAAGCTCGTGGTCATCGGGACGATCGCCAAGAAGTACGGCCTCTACACGAAGATCACCGGTGGGCAGCGGATCGACATGTTCGGGGCCCGCCTCGAACAGCTCCCGGAGATCTGGGGCGAGCTCATTGACGCAGGCATGGAATCCGGCCAGGCTTACGGCAAGAGCCTGCGCACCGTGAAATCCTGCGTGGGCTCCACGTGGTGCCGCTTCGGTGTGCTCGACTCTGTTTCCATGGCCATCAACCTCGAGCTGCGCTATCGGGGACTGCGCAGCCCGCACAAACTCAAAATGGGCGTCTCCGGTTGCGCCCGCGAATGCGCCGAAGCCCGTGGCAAGGACGTCGGCGTGATCGCGACTTCGGAAGGCTGGAACCTATACGTCGGCGGCAACGGCGGCGCGAACCCCGCCCACGCCCAGCTCCTTGCCGGCGGCTTGGACGACGAGACCCTGGTGAAGTACATCGACCGCTACTTCATGTACTACATCCGCACCGCCGACCGGCTTCAACGCACCGCCCGCTGGCAGGAAGAGCTCGACGGCGGCCTGGAGCACGTGCGCCAGGTGGTCGTCGAGGACTCGCTCGGCATCGCCGACGAGCTCGAGGCCGCCATGGCCAAGCACGTCGGGTCCTACGAGGACGAGTGGGCCGCGACCCTGAAGGACCCGGAACGGCTGCGCCGCTTCCGTTCCTTCGTCAACGCCCCCGAGCAGGAAGATGAGGCCATCGTCTTCGTCCCGGAACGCGGCCAGATCCGTCCGGCCACCAACGAAGAGAAGAGCGCCGTCTTGATTTCTTCCGCGAGCATCCCGGTCCGCGGAAGGGACTAAGGACGCACCTCGACGGCGAGCTACGGGGACGGGCGGGCTAAGGCGGCGGCGAGTGGTCGCCGCGGGCTCCGACCACGCCGCCTCGTAGCTCGCCGTCAGCGTTTTCCAGAAGCGCGCTCAAGCGCTCGACCTGCTCAGCCAGCCGGCGAATCTCCTGCTTCATGGGTTCCTCGGCGACTGTCGCGGCCGCCGCAGCTCCGGAAGAGACTTGTTCAACGAGCCAAGAGGCAACCGATGCGGTCACGACGCCCAGGACGGCGATTCCGCAAACCATCAAGCCGCCGGCAACGCAGCGTCCCACCACCGTCACCGGGTAGTGGTCCCCGTAGCCGACGGTGGTGATGGTGACCATCGCCCACCAGATGGCGTCGCCAAAGTTGGTGATGTTAGCGCCGGCGGCGTTCTCCTCCGCATCAAGCACGGCGAGCGCACCACAGTACGTCAGGAGGGCCGCGGACCCGAGGACGAAAGTGAGGATCCGGCCTCGCATGGCGTTCCCGGCTGTGCGATGAAGCAGCTTCAGGAGTGTCACGAGCCGCAACAACCTCAAGGGCCTGAGGACCGGGAGTGCCAGGATCAGCAATTCGTGCAGGTTCCGCACGAACCACTTGGCGCGCCGCCGCGCCAAGACGAGGCACATCGCATAGTCCAGGGCAAACACCAGCCACGTGACCCAAATGATGGTGTCAACAACCGTGGATTGGGCCTCGCTGAGATTGGCAATCACCTGGAATGAATAGGCCACCAGGAACAGCACCACTGCCGCCACCATGGGCCATTCGGAAACCTGCCGCCATCGTTCTTGGGTCATTGGTCGATATTAGCCACCTACCCTATCGACCGCGTTCACCTGCTGGCACCCGGCTGCCTCCCAGCAAACGTTCATCTCGCAGTAACCGGTACTGGCTAGGATCGAGCCCATGATTAATATGATCCAGGCCATCGTCATGGGCCTGCTGCAGGGAATCACCGAGCTCTTCCCGATTTCCAGCCTCGGCCACAGCGTCATCCTGCCCAAGCTCTTCGGTTGGGGCCTGGACCAGAAGGCGCCGGAATTCCTGAACTTCCTCATTGCCACCCACCTGGCTACAGCAATTGTGCTGTTCTTCTTCTTCCTCCGGGACTGGATTGAGATTGCCAAGGGCCTTGGCCGTTCAATCCGGGACAGGAAGATTGCTCCGTCAGACACGTATGCAAAGCTCGGCTGGCTCCTCGTGGTTGGAACCGTGCCTGCGGGAATCATCGGTTTGGTCCTGGAGAAGCCTATCCGGAACCTCTTCGGTTCCCCGCTGATCGCCGCGGCCTTCCTGGTGGTCAACGGTCTGGTCCTTTTCGGGGCCGAACGCCTGCGGACAAGAGACAGCCGCCGTGCCGCGGAGCAGCCCGCCACCGCAACGGCTTCCGACGCCGAAATCGCCACCCTGCCGTGGAAGCGCGCCTTGGCAATCGGAACGGCCCAGGCAGCCGCCCTGATCCCGGGCATCTCCCGCTCCGGCTCGTCCATGGCCGGCGGTTTGCTGTCCGGGCTGAACAACGAGAACGCCGCGCGCTTCAGCTTCCTGCTCGCCACGCCGATCATCGGCGCGGCCGCCGTGCTCAAGCTGCCTGACCTTTTCACTCCGGCCATGGCCGACGAGCGTGGCGTGTTCCTGGTGGGGGCGCTGTGCGCGGGTGTCGCCGCATGGTTCGCCACCAAGTTCCTGCTTCGCTTCTTCGAGACCCGGACCCTGACACCGTTTGCCATCTACTCGGTGGTCGGCGGAGCGATCTACTTCATTTTGATGCTCGTCATGGGCTAGGGTCCGCTAATGGCATCGAGCCAAGGCATTGAAACTGTCAGAGGCCCCGCATAGGGTTTTGTCTGTCTCCACCACCCACACATGAAACCGTGGAACAACCGCGGTAACGACACAGGAGAAAACATGCCCACGCCTGACATCACCCCCGGCTCACCTTGCTGGATCGACCTGATGACCTCGGACCCGGAGAAGGCAAAGTCCTTCTACAACACGCTCTTCGGCTGGACCTACGAGACCGGGGATCAGGAAAAGTACGGTGGCTACATCACCGCCTCGAAGGACGGCAAGATGGTGGCCGGGATCATGCAGAAGCAGGAAAACATGGGCCAGATGCCCGATGTCTGGTCCACTTACCTGCGGACTGACGACATCAAGGCCACCACCGAAGCAGCCCTCGCCAACGGCGGCCAGGTCTACATGGAACCCATGGAAGTTCCGGACCAGGGAACCATGGCCATGTACGCGGATTCCTCCGGAGCGGCCATCGGTGCCTGGCAGTTCGGCGAGATGAAGGGCTATCAGCTGGCTGCCGAAACAGGCGCGCCGGCCTGGCACGAGCTCTTCGCCAAGGAGTACGACTCGGCCGTTTCCTTCTACCAAAACGTCTTTGGTTGGGAAACCACCGTCGTGGGCGACACCCCGGAGTTCCGTTACACGACGCTCGGTGAGGGCGACAACTCCAAGGCAGGCATCATGGATGCCTCCGGTTTCCTCCCTGCCGAGGTGCCGTCCTACTGGGGCGTCTACTTCGCGGTGGACAAGGTCGATGACACCATCGAGCAGGCCGTCTCCCTGGGCGCCACCGTGGTCCAGGCGGCTGAGGACACCCCCTACGGCCGGATGGCCACCCTGACCGACCCGACGGGTGCGATCTTCAAACTCATCCAAAACCAGGCTGCATAAGCCCAACCGCCAGGCGCAGCCCGCTACCGCCAGAGAGCATGCTCTCCCCCGGGACCGACGAGTGGACATATCAGGCTTATGTCCACTCGTCGGAACCGGCAGGGAGCGTGCTCAGTCTTATTGGTGGAACATGCTCATTTTTGGAGCGGAAGGCCGAGCATGTCCCTGGCAATTTCGTCGGCGTCGCGGAGGGTCCGTTGGCCACTCCGATAGCCGCGACCATCGGAAGGCCGGGCCTCGGCTGCGATGGCCGTACCCCATTGCGTGGAAGAAAGCTGCAGGCCAAGGGCGTACATTCCCGGAGTCACGGAACCGTTGGCACCCACCACGCGGTACGGATGCGGCTCGACATCCAAGCCGGACGTCTGCACCGGCGTTCCCTCGGCAGTCATCATCACCTTGGGCCGCACCAATCCGTCGGCGAGCAACTGCCGCAGGAACGGAGAAACACTCACGCCTACCCGGTTCGCCGGGGACATGGCCTCAATCAGGATCCTGGCTTCCGCGGCGTCGTCGTGCACCCAAGCAGATACCGCCCGGAAGACGCGCTGGGAACGGTCGACGCTGAACCGCGGATCCGGGCCCACAAAACTCACGACGCCGGCACGCGCCAAAGCGGCCAATTGTTCGGCGCGCAGCGCTGGAGGACCGCTCGCGAGCCCCTCAACGAAGGATTCGAACCAGCCGCGCAGCTCGCCCACCCACGATTCGTCCGTGATACCGCCGTCGGCCACGGCGCTCTTCAGGATGGCCCGTCCGGTGTGCAACGCACCGATGGCCATCTTCACGGGATCCGACTCTCCCAGGGCGGAGCGGCGGGCGTCATCGTCCAGATAGTCCACGACGGCGGCGTCGAGTTCCTTCCTGGACGCGAAGGAATGCCCGGCCAAGGGCGCCGCGAGGCCCAGCAGGTCAAGGCGGCGCGACGATGCAACATGGGTGGAGACCAACTCGGCGACATGGTTTTCCCAGCGCCCGGTGGCATGCGCGTGGGGCTGCAACAAGTCTTCGAGAGCGGCCAGGAATTCCGTCGCATCAGACACGGCCACGGGCTCGGCCACAACCAGCGTTGAGTAGTAGGCCCACAAGGCGTCGCGATGCAGGAGGGGCCAAAGGTCATGGTCGAAGCCAGGCTGGATGCCGGCCGCGGCGAAGCGTTCCACCGCGCTCTCGGTCAGATACCGCAAGCGCACGGACTTGGGATAGTAACCGTCCAGCCCGGCCTTGGCCCGGTACGGAGTGCCGCGCCTGGATGCCGCAATGATCTTCGGTTCCTGGCCCGAAGGCAGGTACTTGAGCTTCCCATGGAGACCGCCTTCGGCCGGCACGAACTGTCCGCCGCGGCCTTCGGTCAGCTGGCCCATGACGTCGAAGAAATTCAGCCCCATGCCCCGGACCAAGACCGTCTCCCCCGCAGGGACCAACGCCCAGTCCACATCGGCCGGAGCGGCCGGCGGCACATACAGCAGCCCGAGCTCCGCCGCCACCTCCCTGAACGAACGCTGCTCCGGGTTGAGCCGGGACTCAAGGTGGCCCAGCGCGAGGACGAGGGAATCCACGGTGAGCCGAGCGCCGTCGTCGAGTTCGACGTCGAACCCTCCGCCCGCTGGCTTGCCCGGCGAACCGTCCGTCGGGCCTCCCGGCAGTGGATGCGCCGCCACGGCGTTGCTTCGGTGGAAGGCGATCTCCACTCCGGCCGGGACACGGTCCAGCAGTTCCTCAAGAGTCGAACGGAGATACCGTCCGTAAAGGGCGCGGCTGGGAAAGTCGTGGGAGGCGAGCGAGGCAAGTTCGGCCCGTTCCTCGGAGCTCAGGCCTTGACCGCCGACGGACTGCTTCTCCGTCCGCCACTGCTCAAAAGAGCCCCCGGCGAGGGGCGGCGCGAGTTGCTCGTCCTCGGGAATCAGTGTGGGGTAGAAGGACTGCGTGTTCATGAGGTAGAGCCGGGACTGATCGGGCTGCCAGACGTGCCCGGGACCGGCCGGGTAGGGGTCCACGACATCGATGTGCAGGGAGCGTGTGTGCGTTTCAGTCGCGGCCCAATTGGCGAGCAATCGCTCCAGCACACTGGTGCCGCGGGGACCTGCCCCGATCAGCCCAACCCGGATGTTCTGCGATTTACCCACGCCCAAGCCTAACTTCTTGTGACTTGCTTCCTGCTCAGACAGTCACTCTAGGATGAGGCATGACCACCACAGCAGCTGATCAAGCGCCCGCGCCCGACAACGAAACTGCCCAGGGTACCGCAATCGCCCCCGAACCTGTCGACGAGAATATCTGGCTCGAAGACATTCATGGCGAGGAACAGCTGGCCTGGGTGCGGGAGCAAAATGCCCGCACCGAAGACTTGCTCGACGACGCCGAATACACCGCGCTGGAAGCCGGAATCCTGGAGGTTCTGGACTCCACGGACAGGATCGCCATGGTCAACAAGCGCGGCGAGCACTACTACAACTTCTGGAAAGACCAGCAGAACCCCAAGGGCCTCTGGCGCCGGACCACGTGGGAAAGCTACCTCAGCGACGCCCCGGAATGGGACGTGCTGCTCGACATCGATGCGCTGGCCGCCGCCGAGGGCGAAGAATGGGTTTTCCACGGCGCCAACTTCCTGCGCCCGGCCGAAGGCGAACCGCACCGCCTCGCCATCATCGCCCTCTCCCCCGACGGCGGCGACGCCAACCGCCACCGCGAGTTCGACGTCGAAACCCGCACCTTCGTGGACCCTGCCGCAGGCGGTTTCGACCTTTCGACCGCGAAGGGCAACGTGAGCTGGCTCGACGCCGACACCTTGCTGGTTGCCACGACCGCCGACGGCCTGCCTAAAACCAGCTCGTCGTACGCGCGCACCGGTGTGAAGCTCCGTCGTGGCCAATCCCTGGCCGAAGCCGAGCGGATCTTCGAGATCCCCGAAGACCACATGATGGCGCTCGTCGCCCGCGACTCCACCCCGGGCTTCGAACGCACTTTCGCGGTGGACTGGATCGACTTCTTCAACCGGACCACGTCCGTGCTGCGCGATGACGCGTGGCTGGCCATCGATGTGCCCACCGACGTGAACCTCAGTTCCCACCGCGAATGGCTCATGTTCCGTCCTCGGCAGGACTGGAACGTGGACGGAACCACCTATCCTGCCGGATCCCTGTTGGCCGCCGACTTTGAGGGCTACCTGTCCGGGACACGTGACTTCACGGTGCTTTTCACCCCGGATGAGCACACCTCCCTCCAGTCATGGAGTTGGACCCGGAACTACCTCCTCCTGAACCTGCTGCACGACGTCTCGTCCGAGATCAGGGTGCTCGACCCGGCCCGCAAGGACTCCACCGGCGGGTGGGCCTCCACTTTATTGGATGCGTGCCCGCCGCTCCATGATGTGAACGCCTACGCCGTCGACGACGAGGACGAAGCAGAAGGCGACGACGCCGGAAACGACTACTGGCTCGTCGCTACCGGCTTCACCACCCCCACGACGCTCATGCGCGGCACCCTGTCCCCGGGTATCGCCAGTTACACGCTCGACGCAGGCCACGACGGCGGGGTGGCGAGCACGCACGCGGTAGTGAAGTCCTCGCCGTCGTTCTTCAACGAGGCGGACTACGAGGTCCAGCAGCACTTCGCCACCTCAGCGGACGGCACGCGCGTGCCCTATTTCCAGGTGGCGTCCAAAGACCTGGACCTCGACGGCGAGAACCCAACGCAGCTATCTGGCTACGGCGGGTTCGAGGTCTCAAGGACCCCCGCCTACAGCGGAGCCATCGGGCGCGCCTGGCTGGAACGCCGGAGCGAAGGCATTGCGCCCGACGACGGTTCCGCACCGCATTCACGCGGCGGCGTCTACGTCGTAGCCAACATCCGCGGCGGCGGCGAGTACGGTCCCGCGTGGCACAGCGCTGCCTTGCAGGCGAATCGACACCGCGCGTTCGAGGACTTCGCCGCTGTGGCACGGCACCTCATTTCGCGGGGTGTCACCAGTCCGCGGAGGCTCGGCTGCGTGGGCGGCTCCAACGGCGGACTGCTGGTGGGCAACATGCTCACCCAGTACCCTGAGTTGTTCGGAGCCGTCTCCTGCGGTGTCCCCTTGCTGGACATGCGCCGTTACACCAAGCTTTCGGCCGGCTACTCCTGGATTGCCGAGTACGGCGACCCCGACGTCCCGGAGCAGTGGGAGTACATCCGCACCTTCTCCCCGTACCACCTGCTGCGCGACGGAGTGGACTACCCGGAGACGTTCATCTGGACAGCCACCTCCGATGACCGGGTAGGCCCGGTCCAGGCACGGAAGATGGCCGCCCGGATGCAGGCAATGGGGATCCCGAACGTGTGGTTCCACGAAGCCCTCGAAGGCGGTCACGCGGGAGCGTCGGACAACCGCCAGGCGGCCTCGCTCCAAGCCCGCAGCCAGCACTTCCTGTGGCGTGCTCTTGCGGGCAAGGAGGGTTCACGGCACTAACGCCCTCAACGATGGAGCGCCCGACGGCGGCCCGCGTCGGGTCCGGCAGGCGGCGTGGCGGCGCCCGACGGCGGCCCGCGTCGGGGTCCGGCAGGCGGCGGCGCGGCGCCCGACGGCGGCCCGCGTCCCCGTTTTGCACTGGGTGCCCAGTTCTGCGTATCCTTGGTTGGCTAGCAATAGCAACTGGAGACGTGCCAGAGCGGCCGAATGGGCTTCACTGCTAATGAAGTGTGGGGCACAACTCCACCGGGGGTTCAAATCCCCCCGTCTCCGCGTTTTGGCCCCGGTCCTTGGACCGGGGCCTTTTTGCGTTCCGGGGCCTTCAGCGTCCGGTTCTGGCGGGGAAGATTCATGTCTCCGACTCCTTGAATTCAGCTTGCGCCAATAGCCTCGTCCGGGTAACGGAGACCACCGACGAGGAGAGATTCATGCGTTCAATGACGAGATTCGCGATCGCGACGGTTGGGGCCGTCTTGCTGTCAACCACGTTGCTCACTCCGCCGGCACTGGCGGCCAATGACGGCAACACTTCAGGACAGAATGGCTCCAACGGCAACGGACACCAAGGCAATACCGAAGGCTTCAGCTTCGGCGTGATCGGCGATGTACCCTACGGTGCCGCTGAGATCCAAGCCTTCCCGTCCTACATCCAGGACCTCAACGCACACAAGGAACTGAGCTTTGTAGCACACGTGGGCGACATCAAGAACGGGTCATCCCAGTGCACGGACCAGTACTTCGAAGCCATCAAGAAGAACTTCGACAGCTTCACGGCTCCGCTCGTCTACACCCCGGGCGACAACGAGTGGACTGACTGCCACCGAACGAACAACGGCGCCTACAACCCCCTCGAAAGACTGGCCAAGGTTCGGGAAGTGTTCTTCCCGAAGCCAGGTGTCACGCTTGGTTCCCCGATGCAGGTGAAGTCACAGGCAAAGGAAGGCTTCCCGGAGAACGTCAGCTTCCGCAAGCATGAGGTCGCCTTCACTGCCGTCAACATTCCGGGCAGCGATAATTCGATGCTGCCTTGGACAGGACTTGGCCAGAGCCAGCCGACCGCCGCCCAAATGGACGAGGTACAGCAGAGGACCGAAGCTGACATCCAGGAGTTGCGGGACACCTTCCGCAAGGCGCGGAACAACGGTGACCGGGCCGTCGTCGTGATGACGCAGGCGGACATGTTCGACCCGACAGTCGCAGCCCCTTCGCAGGCGGACTTTGGTGCTTTCAAGCCCCTGGTGCAGACCTTGATCGAGGAATCGAACTCGTTCGGCGGGCCGGTCTACCTGATCAACGGCGATAGCCACGTTTACAACCAAGACCACCCCCTTGCTGCCGGTTCCGCGTGGCTCTCCTTCTACGGGCAGGCCAGAGAAGCGAAGAACCTGACGCGAATCACCGTGGATGGATCCAACAATGCCAAGGACTGGCTCAAGGTCACGGTCAACCCCGAGGAAGCCACGAGCGTCATGTCGTTCGAGCGGGTCCCGTTCACGCACCCGGCTTCGTAGCTTTGCCCACAACACTGCGGCTGACTTCAGCTCCGGCGTGCCGGTGCAGCGTGAGGCTGTCCACTGTGCTCAAAAGCATCACAGCGGCCATGGCCAAGAAGGCGCCACGGTACGCCGAGGAAGGGCCGTCGCCGAAGAACGACGCATGGTCGAAGAGACGCAGGAAGAGCGCACCCACTGCAATACCAGCGCCCGCGGCCAGTTGCACCAACGTGGCTGACACTGCGTTGGCCGAGGGAAGCTCCCCCGGGACGATATCCGCATACTGCACGGAGGCGTACGCCGAGAAGCCGATCGAACGGAAGGCCCCGCTGGCCAGCAGCAAGGCAAAAATCAGCGGCTCCGGCGTCCCTGCGTTGAGCGCTGCACAAGCGGCAAAGGTGACGGCCGAGGCGAAAGAGGCGAAGACCAACACGGGCTTGAAGCCGAATCGCCGAATAATGGGCGTCGTGGCGGGCTTGATGCCTATGTTGCCAATGAACACCGCTGCCACCATGGCACCGGATTTGAGTGGATCCCAGCCAAAGCCATCCTGGAACAACAGCGGCAGCAGAAAGGGCACCGAGCTGATGGTCAGGCGATAGACGAACCCTCCGGTGGAAGTGGCCCGGAACGTGCGAGTGGCGAAAACCCGGAGATCGAAGAGCGGGGCTTTGGCCTTGAGCATCCACCAGGCCGCTCCGGCCAAAGCCAATGCTCCGGCCAGCAGCACTGCTGCCGGAACCGCGCCCGCGCCATGGCCGCCAACCCCTTCAAGACCCACCACAAGCGATCCGACGCCGAAAGTGGTGAGTGCGAGGCCGAGCCAGTCGAGCCGCCGGCCCGCATCGCCTCCCTTGTGCGGAACCAGCCTCAGGGCTGCGATGAACGCAGCAAGGCCCAGCGGGACGTTGATCAGGAAGATCCAGTGCCAGGAAAGATACGTTGTGAAAGCTCCGCCAACGAGCGGCGCCAAAACGGGCGCCAGCAACCCTGGCCAGACAAGGAATGCCGTGGCGCGGAGAAGCTCCGACTTGGGCGTGCCCCGCAGCACCACGAGAGTGCCTACCGGCACCATCATGGCTCCGCCGGCCCCCTGTGCCACCCGGCTCAAGGTCAGCAGGGTGAGGTCCTGGCTGGCCGCGCACAGCACCGACGCCACCGTGAAGACGGCGATCGCCAGACAGAAGATCCGGCGTGCGCCAAATCGTTCTGCGAGCCAGCTACTGAGCGGAATTCCCATGGCCACAGTCACCAGGTAGGCAGTCATCGTGATGTTGACATCGGCCGAGACTACTTTGAAGTCGGCGGCGATGCTCGGCATGGCGGTTGTAAGGACTGTTCCGTCCAGGAACTCCATGAAGAAGGTGGCGGCAACCAGCAAGGCGAGCCGTGGCTGCCACTTGGATTCGGACAGGACGTCCGGGGCTGCGCCCGTCACGCCGCTTGGCCGAGGACAAGAGGCAACACCGATCCTGCTCCGGCTTGCCTGAGAGCGCGGCCGGCAACAGTCATGGTCCAGCGGCTGTCCGCAAGGTCATCGACCAGAAGGATGCCTTGGCCGCCGAGCGACACAAGGTTCTGTCCAAGTTCCGGACCCACCACGAGGCGCTCCCAGACACCGGCCAGCCGGTAGGCGCTGTTGCCGCCGCGCCCGCCAGTTGGTCCGCCGTGCTGGAGTTCGAGGGCTCCCAAATAGGGCATCCGGCCGATTCCGGCTATGCCGCGGGCCAAGGACTCGACCAACGCCGGCTTATTCCTGGACGGGATGCTCACGACGGCTGCCGGACGCCCTTGGCCGCTCCACCCGGTGGATCGGCCGTCTCCGGCAGACCATTCGCGCAAAACCTGCACGCAAGCCTGCAACATGGCAGGTTCAACCTCGCGGTCAGCCGCACCGGCGGCAAAGAGCTCACGGAGGGCACCGCCCCAGCCGAGGTCGGTCAGGCGCGCCAACACGCGCCCTTCGGCCAGCAATTCATCCGGTTTGATCTTGCCTTTCACCGTCACGCCCAGCCGGTCCATCCCGCTCGGCCATTGAAGCCGTGGCTCGAGCGCAAGGCCCGCCCGGCGAAGCGTCTGCCCGGCGGCGTCGGCGGCGGCTGCTGCCACGTCCGCCGGGAACCACCTGCCGGCGCAATTGTCGCAGCGGCCGCACGCACGCGCGGACTCGTCGTCCAGGACCGCGGTGATGTATTCCATGCGGCATCCGGCGGTGTCCTGGTAGATCACCATGGAATCCTGCTCGTCCACCCGGGCCTCGGCGATGCGGGCGTAGCGTTCGGCGTCATAGATCCACGGACGTCCCGTGGACTTCCAGCCACCGCCCACGCGCTCCACCGCTCCATCCACGGCCAGGACCTTCAGCAGAAGTTCCAAGGGAGTCCGGCGCAGGTCCACCCGCGCTTCGAGTGCCACGGTGGACAAGGCAGAGCCGGCTTCGGCCAAGACGGTAAGTACGGCGGCGGCCTTCTCCTCGGAGGGCATCGAAGCAGTGGCAAAGTACTGCCAGATCTCGCGGTCCTCGGATCCGGGAAGAAGGAGCACATCGGCGTTTGCGGCGCCACGACCGGCACGGCCGACCTGCTGGTAGTAGGCCACCGGCGATGAGGGGGCGCCAAGGTGGATGACGAATCCGAGATCCGGTTTGTCGAAGCCCATGCCGAGCGCCGAGGTGGCAACGAGCGCCTTCACCTGGTTGTCCTTGAGCAGTTGCTCGGCCCGTTCACGATCCGCGGGGTCCGTGCGCCCGGTGTAGGACAAAACGTTGTGGCCTGCCTCGGAGAGCAGCCGGGCGGTGTCTTCAGCGGCCGAAACGGTCAGGGTGTAGATGATTCCGCTGCCTGGCATGTCTGCCAGATGGGTCAACAACCAGCCAAGGCGATCGCGCGAATCGGCGAGCTTCAAGACACCTAGCCGCAAGGACTCCCGGCCAAGCTGCCCGCGGATGGTCAGCACTCCGGCGCCGAGCTGCTCTTCGATGTCATGGACCACCCGGGAGTTTGCTGTGGCCGTGGTAGCCAGCACGGGAACACTCCCAGGCAGTTGCTCGATAAGATCGGAGATGCGCCGATAGTCGGGACGGAAATCGTGCCCCCAGTCCGAAATGCAGTGTGCCTCGTCAATCACCAGGAGACCGGTACGGCGGATGAGCTCGGGAAGCTGGTTCTCCCGGAACGAAGGATTGGTGAGCCGCTCCGGCGAAACCAAGAGAACGTCCACTTGGTCCGCGGCTAGTTGCTCCCGGACGTTGTCCCACTCAAGCTGATTGGCGGAATTGATCGCCACGGCCCGCACTCCGGCACGTGCGGCCGCTGCCACTTGGTCCCGCATCAGCGCGAGCAGGGGCGACACGATGAGGGTTGGCCCTGCGCCCCGGCGCCTCAACAACAACGACGAGACGAAGTACACGGCCGACTTGCCCCAGCCCGTCCGCTGCACCACCAAAGCCCGCCGTCCGGCGTCGACGAGGGCCTCAATCGCCTCATACTGGCCGTCGTGGAATCGGGCGTCCGCATTTCCCACAAGCTCCTTCAGTACTTCAAGGGCCTGCAGCCGGGTGGTGGACTGTTCTCCTGCGAGTAGGGCAGCATCCGGGTTGTTGGGCATGGCTTCAGTATTCCAGCACCCGCAGACAGCCAGAACCCGGAACGTCATCTATGTGGACAAGCGTTTTCCACATAGATGAGGTCCCGGCGCGGCGACGACCTCGCTCCACAGTAAGATTGAGCGCGTGACTAGCGAGCAGAACAAGACATTTGACCTCTCGGCTTCCTTCAAGGCCTATGACGTCCGGGGAATCGTCGGCGAATCCATCACCTCCCACATCGTGGAATCCGTCGGCGCGGCCTTCGTCGACACCCTCGGCCTCGCCGGGGAAATTGTGCTGGTTGGAGGCGACATGCGCCCGTCGTCCCCTGAATTCATCAAGGCTTTTGCCGACGGCGCTGCCCGCCGCGGCGCCAATGTCCAACTCCTGGACCTCATCTCCACCGACGAGCTCTACTACGCTTGCGGTGCCCTCAATGCGGCCGGCGCGACGTTCACCGCGAGCCACAACCCCGCCGAGTACAACGGCATCAAGATGTCCAAGGCCGGCGCCCAGCCGATCTCTTCCGAAACAGGCCTCAAGGAAATCCAGGCGCTGGCGGAGAAGTACCTCAATAGCGGGAGCATCCCTGCTGCGGATGTACAGGGCAAGATCAGCACCCGCGATGTCCTGAAGGACTACTCGGAGTACTTGCGCAGCCTGGTTGACCTCAAGGGCTCCCGTCCGCTGAAGATCGTCGTCGACGCCGGAAACGGCATGGCCGGGCTGACCACTCCCGCGGTCCTTGGTGACCAGCTGCTTCCGGCCCTGCCTTTCGAGATTGTTCCCCTGTACTTTGAGCTGGACGGTTCCTTCCCGAATCACCCGGCCAATCCGCTTGAGCCCGAAAACCTGCGCGATCTTCAGGCCGCAGTCATCGAGCACGGTGCGGATATTGGCCTGGCGTTCGACGGCGACGCCGACCGTTGCTTCGTGATCGACGAAAAAGGCGAACCCGTGTCGCCGTCTGCCATCACGGGGATGGTTGCGCGCCGGGAAATCGCCCGTGCACAGGCTGCAGGCGAAGAGACCCCCGTGATCATCCACAACCTGCTGACCTCACGGGCAGTCCCGGAACTCGTGGCCACGGACGGTGGCAGGGCCGTGCGCACGCGTGTGGGGCACTCTTTCATCAAGGCTGTCATGGCCGAAGAAGGAGCCGTCTTCGGCGGCGAACACTCGGCGCACTTCTACTTCCGCGATTTTTGGAACGCTGACACCGGCATGCTTGCGGCCATGCATGTGTTGGCCGCATTGGGCGAGCAGGATGGCCCGCTGTCCGAACTTGGCCGCCAGTACGAGCCCTATGTCTCTTCCGGTGAAATCAATTCCGAAATCGAGGACAAGGCAGGAGCCATTGAGCGGGTCCGCGCCGATTTTGATGGCGAAGACGTGGACGTGGACACCATGGACGGCAGCACCTTCACCGCGAAGGACGGTAGCTGGTGGTTCAATCTTCGTCCCTCCAACACGGAGCCTTTCCTACGCCTGAACGCCGAGGCGAAGGATGTTGCCACCATGGAAAAGGTCCGGGACCGTGTCCTTGCACTGGTCAGGGCCTAGCCGGCAGCCGCGAAGGCGAGCAGCAGCATGAACTCCATCGACGGCCTCGAAAGCACCAAGGAACTCGAACTCCGCGAAGTGCGTGAAACCCTTGGGGCCGCCCTGGCGACGGCGCAGGAACACCTTGAACAAAACGGTGGCTTCCTGCCCTTCGCCGTCACGCTCGCCGAGGACAACGAACTTCGGATCGTCTTCGTAACGCCCGGAGAGCCGGACGACGAGGGAAACGTCGACACGGAGTCTATGCTGGCAGACATCCTCGAATTGCTTCGCCAGGGCCGTGACGAATACCGCGCGGTGGCGATTACGAGCGATGTCATCCTGCCGGAGCACGGCTCGGACGGGATTCACGCCGCGGCCGAGCATCGCAGCGGCGGTCTCCTCGCGGCCGTTGTCCCCTATGCCCGGACCGCTGAAGGCTTCACCTTTGACAACGCCGAAGCTGACACCAATGAACCCCTTGTATGGGTGGACTAGACCTTACTCCGTAAGCTTGAGGGCATGAAGATCAATGCCTTCGCGGATGTGAGCCTGCGTGCGCTCCTGGTTCTGTCGTCCGCGCCCGCAGGTGAACTCCTGACGACCCAGAATATTGCAGACGCCGTGGGGACTCCGTACCACCACGTCAGCAAGGCCATTGTTCGGCTACGGGAGCTGGGCCTCATCGACGTCGAGCGCGGCCGCAAGGGTGGATCCCGGCTCAGCGCCGCCGGACGCCAAGCCACCGTTGGCCACATCCTGCGGGAGTTGAATAACAGGCCCGACCCCGCCGAGTGCCAATCCGTGCATGGCGACTGCCCGCTGATTACCGAGTGCGGCCTGCGCCACGCCCTGGCCCGGGCGAGGGAAGCCTTCTACCGGGAGTTGGACGACGTCGTCGTATCTTCCCTGCCGCGCCCCCGGCAAATGGCGCCGGCATTCCAGGCGATCGGGTTACGCCCCGGACTGTAAGCCTGGTTCCAGCGCGTCCTGTCATCTCCGGGCTGTCGATTCGCGAAATCCTTCTACAGCGTGTAGAACTTTAGCCATAGATACTTGCATTCCAAATACAAGTATTGATTCCGGTCCGCACTCACCCCACGGGCCACTACGACAGGAGTACCTATGCTCTCGGACAAGTCCTTCCCCGTCATCGAGGCCACCTTGCCGCTCGTCGGCTCACGGATTGGCCACATCACCCCCAAGTTCTACTCCCGCCTGTTCGCTGCGCACCCCGAACTGCTTGATGGGCTATTCAGCCGTTCGAACCAGCGCTCCGGCACCCAGCAGCAGGCCCTCGCTGGAAGCATCGCCGCGTTCGCAAGCCATCTGGTGAGCAATCCCGGCACCCTGCCGGAGACGGTCCTGTCCCGCATTGCACACCGCCACGCTTCCCTGGGGATCACCGAGCCGCAGTACCAAGTGGTCTACGAGCACCTCTTCGCCGCCATCGCGGAGGATCTCGCCGAAGTCATCACTCCTGAAATCGCCGAAGCCTGGACAGAGGTCTATTGGCTCATGGCGGACGCCCTGATCAAGCTCGAAAAGGGACTCTACGCGGCGCAGGCCAACGGAAAGATGTGGAGCCCCTGGAAGGTCGCGTCCAAGACCCCCGCGGGCACCGGGTCCATGACTTTCATCCTGGAGCCGGCCGACGATACCCCCATCACCGCAGCCCTGCCCGGCCAATACATCAGCGTCAAAGTCACACTCCCGGACGGCCTGCGCCAGGTCCGCCAGTACTCGCTTTCGGGCGACGCCGGCACCAGCCGCAGCTTCACGACCAAGATCGACGACGGCGGCGAGGTCTCGCCCGTGCTGCACGGAACCGTTGGGGTCGGCGATGTCCTGGAGATCTCCAACCCCTACGGAGAGATCACGCTCAAGGATGGAGACGGCCCTGTGGTCCTCGCCTCGGCCGGTATCGGCTGCACGCCTACGGCTTCCATCCTGCGCTCGCTCGCCGATTCCGGCTCCAGCCGCCAAGTCCTGGTATTGCACGCGGAGAGCAATCTGGACAGTTGGGCCCTGCGCGGGCAGATGACGGACGACGTCGAGCGCCTGGACGCAGCCGAACTCCAGCTCTGGCTGGAGGAACCGCAGGCCGGGGCCAACGCGGGCTTCATGTCACTGCGCGAAGTGGACCTTCCGACCGACGCCTCGCTGTACCTCTGCGGACCGCTGCCGTTCATGAAGCACATCCGCAACGAAGCCATCAACGCCGGAATTCCCGCCACAAAGATTCACTACGAGGTCTTCGGTCCGGACATCTGGCTCGCTAACTAGCAAGCAGCAGACGACCCCGGCCCAACCAGAAGTGGCAGCATCACCTCGTCCACCACGTGCACCAGATAATCGTCGTCAATCGGTGCTCCGGAGAAAATGAACCGCTGCCGCAGCAGGGCGGGGCCGGCCTCGATCCTCGTCTCCGTGGCCACGCTGGGATGGCATTCGCCGCGGGCCGCGGCTTGCTCAATGATGGCGCCCATGATCCTTGCTACGTTGCCGCGAGCGTACTCGTGGACCTCAGCCGCCACCGTAGGATTCTGCAGCGCCTCCCCCAAGAGCCCGCGCATGGCTTGCCCCACTGCTCCTTCCAGTTGTTGGGCCACGAGCCGCAGTATCGCCAGGGCGTCTTCGCGCAGGCTGCCGGTATCCGGCGCGGAGGCGGGGCCAGGCATGGCATCGTATGCCGCCTCGAGGACGAGGGCCGCGCGTCCGGGCCACCGCCGGTAGAGCGAAGCTTTACTCGCCCTGGCGCGCACGGCCACGCTTTCCATGGTCAGTGCCGCGTAGCCGGATTCGGCGATCTCGGCCCGGACCGCCTCGAAGATCGCGCTGTTCAGGACCGCCCCGCGGCGGCGCGGCAGCTTCCGGTGGTCCGGCTGCTGCGGCATCTCAAGATCCCTCCAGAGAAGCGGCCGGCAGGACCACTCCCAGGGTTCCGTCCACGAGCACACGCTGGCCGTCAACCAAGGTGCTGGTGCCCGAACCGGTGCCCATAACGGCCGGAATCCCGTACTCCCTCGCAACAATCGCCGCATGCGAGCCGAGCCCACCGGCGTCCACCACAACCGCGGCTGCCCGCTGGAACAGCGGCGTCCAGGCGGGGTTGGTGTACGGGCAGACGAGGACCTCTCCGCTGCGCAGCCGTCCGAACTCTGCCGGCGTACGGATCACACGAACCGGCCCGGTTGCTTGGCCGCGGCTGGCTGCAGTGCCGGAGACGAGGACCCCTTCCATCTGGCGACCCGGGTGGCCTCGGCCAAAGAGCAAAGCCGGATCGAGCAACGGGATGCCTTCGAGTTCTCTCCGCTTCGCCGCCCGAGCCAGAACCAGCGGCCTGAGACGGTCGCGGAGCGAAGCCGGCAGCGCGCCGTCGTCGTTGTCTGTGATGGACTCAAGTTCCTCGAACCGCAGGTGATGGATTTCGTCCGGCTCCTCGAGCACCCCGGCGAGCACCAGCCGGCGGCCGAGTTCCCGGTACGCCCGGCGGATCGGCGGTATGGCCTTGGTGGCGTAGAAATGGCTGTCCTCGCGGAACGCCATGCCGGCTTGGGCGGACTCGACGGCGGCGAGCACCCTCCGCCGTAGCGGTTCGAACCGGAGAGCCGGGTGGCGTTTCAATTCCGCAAGCGCATTCCCGGCCTGGTCCGCTTTTAGGGGCCGCTCTCCCGACATGGCCTTGACCAGCCCAAGGACCACTTCGGGGGCATCGGACCACGTGGGCGAACTGCTGAGGACAACGCTCGTGGTTTCACGGTGGCCATACTCGAGTTGGAACGCGCCGAAGGCCTCACGGAATGCACGATGTCCGGATTCCTTTTCCAGCAGCCCAAGGATTTCGCGAGCGTCCGACTCAAGGAGCGCGCGCGACAGCCCGGGATCGTTCGCCGCGATGGAAGCGAGCCGTTCAAGTGCCCGGTTCGCCTGGCTGGTCCGGGTTTCCGCCCCAGCGATCAGCGAGGGCGCAAGCTTGATCTTGCCCAGGAGCAGAAGCATGAAACGCATCTTCAGCACCGGCACCGGAATGCCGGGCAGGTAGGAGACCCTCAAATCCGTGATGCCCTGCATCGCCGCGAAGCATTCCCGGGCAAATGCAACAACCGCACTCCACCGCAGCGGGCCGAGGTCCTTGCCGTTCAGCCTTTCAATGTTGTCGATAAACAGGGAGAAACGTGGATCCCGGGTCCAGTTGGCGGCTTTGAACCGCCTCGACCGGTGCAGCAAGGACACCGGCGCGGCAAACGTCCGGATGGTCGGGCGCGGGACGGGTGGGATGAGTTGCACCACCACTCCTTCC
The DNA here is from genome assembly GCF_036662515.1 of Arthrobacter sp. S2(2024). Taxonomy (NCBI): domain Bacteria; kingdom Bacillati; phylum Actinomycetota; class Actinomycetes; order Micrococcales; family Micrococcaceae; genus Arthrobacter; species Arthrobacter sp. S2(2024). The sequence goes on from NZ_JAYKZI010000004.1 coordinate 56,857, forward strand.
TCCTCCGGCAGCAAATCCTCCACCGAGGGGAAGACCACGCCCACGCTCCCGGCCATGCCATGCAGCATGGCAAGGATTCCCCGGCTCATCCATCCGGATACATCCAAGGGATACGGGCGCGCCTGGAACATCTCGATGAAGAACGGCCCCACCCGACGTTGGACCGCGTTGAGGACGGGCGGTTGGGGCGGCAGCGCGGTCATCGGCCTCGACTGCAGCATGTATAGCGTGCCGCCTGCCGCCGCCCACTCGATGTCCTGTGGCCGGCCGAAATGCCGCTGGGCCTTCTTTCCCAGCGTTGCCAAATCCGCCAATTCCTCCGCGGCGAGCCCGGGCTTCGCTCCTTGCGTGCCGGAGCTTTCTTGGGTGCCGCCGCCCTCGGCCGCGCTGATCACCACCTCGCGGCCACCGGGCGTGAAACTCAGCACTTTTCCCGAACCGTCCAAGACGTAGTGCTCCGGCGTCACCCTCCCGGAGACCACGGCCTCCCCCAGCCCGGGGTTCGCGTCCACCACCATTTCGCTGCGCTCGCCCGTGACCGGGTTCGCCGTAAACAGGACGCCCGCCATGGCGGCCGGTACCATTTTTTGCACGACGACGGCGATGGCCACCTCGTGCGGATTGATCCCCTGCCGTCGGCGATAGGCCATGGCCCGGTCCGTCCACAATGATGCCCAGCAGTTGGCGACCGCCTGGACTACGTTGTCCCCGCCTTGCACGTTGAGATACGTGTCCTGTTGACCGGCGAACGCGGCTCCCGGGAGATCCTCCGCCGTGGCGCTGGATCGGACCGCGACCGCCCCGCCTCCCAGCCCCGCATAGGCATCGAGGATCTCCCGCCGCAGCCAGCCGGGCATTTCCGTCGCGGAAAAAAGGGCCCGAAGGGCCGCACCGTCAGCACCCCCGGTGCCGTCACCGGCGTCGGCGTCGGACGCACCGCCGTCGGGGGCCTCTTCAGGCCCGACGGACAGAAAGCCGCCCAGCGCGGCATCCACGTTTGTTTCCGCCAGGAAGGACAAGTACGCGCCCGTGGTGATGATGAAGCCCGGCGGCACCGGGAACCCTTGGCGCACCAACTCCCCCAGCGCGGCACCTTTTCCACCGGCAACTGCGACGTCCCCAACGCCCAAAGCGGCCAAGGGCGCGGTGGTCCGTGTTGCGTGCCGCTGGGAATCGTCCATGGCCCGGCTCCCCTGAATTAGAGAACTGCTGGTTCTCTAAAAGCTACGCTCACGCCCATCGCGGCACAATGCTCCACAGCGACTGCTCCAGGATGCGGAAATGACGACGGTCCCGCACCAAAGTGCGGGACCGCCGTGGGGTCGTGCAGGTGGACGTCCGTCTGGTGGTCTAGGCCAGGCGAGCCTTCAGGCCGTCAAGCTCGGCGAGCAGTGCGGCCGGCAGGGATCCGCCGAACTTTGCGTACCATTCCTCGATCGATGCCAGTTCGGTTTTCCACTCCGAGGCGTCGACACGCACTGCGGCTTCCACCTCGGCGGGGGTCATGTCCAGGCCTTCGAGATCGATGGACTCGCCGGTCGGCACGAAGCCGATGGGAGTCTCGACGGCGTCGGCCTTGCCTTCAAGGCGCTCGATGGCCCACTTGAGGACACGGGCGTTGTCACCAAATCCGGGCCAGGCGAAGCCACCCTCGGCAGTGCGGCGGAACCAGTTGACCAGGAAGATCTTGGGCAGTCGCTCAGGGTTGGCCTTGGCGGACAGGTTGACCCAGTGGTTCAGGTAGTCGCCTGCGTCGTAGCCGATGAACGGCAGCATGGCCATGGGGTCGCGACGCACAACGCCGACGGCGCCGGCCGCTGCAGCGGTGGTCTCGGAGGACAGCGTCGAGCCCATGAAGATGCCGTTGGACCAGTCGCGGGCCTCGGTGACCAGCGGGATGGTGGTCTTACGGCGGCCGCCGAAGAGTATCGCGGAGAGTTCCACGCCGTCGGGGCTGAAGTATTCCTCGGCGAGCATGTCGATCTGGTCGATCGGCGTGCAGAAGCGGGAGTTCGGGTGTGCCGCGGGCTTGCCGGAGCCGGGAGTCCAGGAGTTGCCCTGCCAGTCAGTCAGGTGCGCCGGAGTTTCCTCCGTCATGCCTTCCCACCACACGCCGCCGTCGTCGGTCAGCGCAACGTTGGTGAAGATGCTGTTGCCCTTGGCGATGGCGCGCATGGCGTTGGGGTTGGTGCCCCAACCGGTGCCGGGTGCGACGCCGAACAGGCCGGCCTCGGGGTTGACGGCGCGGAGCTCGCCCTCTTTGCCGAAGCGCATCCAGGTGATGTCGTCGCCGAGGGTCTCCACCTTCCAGCCCTTGATGGTGGGGTCGAGCAGCGCGAGGTTGGTCTTGCCGCAAGCGGAGGGGAATGCCGCAGAGATGTAGTAGGTCTTCTGCTCGGGCGAAGTCAGCTTCAGGATCAGCATGTGCTCGGCCAGCCAGCCTTCGTCACGGGCCATGACGGAGGCGATGCGCAGGGCGTAGCACTTCTTGCCGAGGAGGGCGTTGCCACCGTAGCCGGAGCCGTAGGACCAAATGGAGCGCTCTTCGGGGAAGTGCACGATCCACTTGTCCGGGTTGCAGGGCCACGCGACGTCGGCCTGGCCGGCTTCCAGCGGAGCGCCCAGGGAGTGCAGCGCGGGGACAAAGAAAGCGTCGGTCTGCGTGATGCGGTCGAGGACGTCGGTACCGATGCGGGCCATGATGCGCATCGAGGCGACAACGTAGGCGGAGTCGGTGATCTCGACGCCGAACTTCGGATCTTCGGCATCCAGGTGGCCCATGACGAACGGAATGACGTACATGGTGCGGCCGCGCATGGAGCCGGCGAACAGCCCGCGCAGCTTCTGCTTCATCTCCGCCGGAGCCATCCAGTTGTTGGTGAAGCCGGCGTCGTGTTCCTTCTCAGAGCAGATGAAGGTCTGCTCTTCCACACGGGCTACGTCCGCGGGATCAGAGAATGCAGCGAAAGAGTTGGGGAAGAGCTCTTGGTTCAGCCTCTTCAGGGTCCCGGCCTCGACGAGCTCGTCGGTCAGCTTCTTGTTCTCAGCTTCACTGCCGTCAACCCAGTGGATGCGGTCCGGCTGTGTCAGCTCGGCAACTTCCTCCACCCAGGCCAACAGGCGTGCATGCGTAGTAGGTGCCTTCTCAAGCAACGGCAGTCGCGCCAGATCGCCCATCATGGTTCCCTTCCTCGGGTTCAGTGGTGTGTCCTAAATGCTAGGGGTCGCGGAGTAGACCAATCTGGGCTCGGACATGGGATCTCTTGACCATTTCGGAGCAAAACCCCTAAAAATCAAGGATCCGCGTCAGCGATTGGCCAAATTTAGTGACCAAGGTCACATAGACCGGTCTAGTTAGGCAGATTACACCGAGTCGATTTGGCACGAACGGGGATCTCGCGTAAAGTTTATTGAGGTTCGAGGGGGGAACGAGTTTGAAACTCCCGAGAATCACCAAGATGCGCCCATAGCTCAGCTGGATAGAGCGTCTGTCTACGGAACAGAAGGTCAGGGGTTCGAATCCCTTTGGGCGCACAAATGAAGACCCGCACCGGACCCGGTGCGGGTCTTTTTTCGTCAAATTCCGGGCCGGGTTGGTTGGCGCGCCTCGCCTCGTGGGTTGCGCGCGCCGTCCTGACCCTCTTTGCCGCCCCACGGCCACCACATGACGAGACTCGCCGTGTCGTAAGCGCTTTCCCAAACCAAAGAAGGTCAGGAAGGGCAGCCCTTCAAGAACCCGAAGGACTCCCCCGGCACTACGCGGCCAGCAGACCTCACTCCACGGCGGAGGTGCGCCTACGATTCTGCTGGATCACAAGCACTCCCCGGGCCCGGCACCCTTGGAATCACACGGCCAGAGACCTTCGGCAGGGGGAATGATCCAGCAGAATCCGCCACCTACCCAGGGCATCGCTCTACGATCCAACGTGCAAGCCGACGCCCTCGCCGTCCTGACCCTCTTTGCCGCCCCACGGCCACCACATGACGAGACTCGCCGTGTCGTAAGCGCTTTCCCAAACCAAAGAAGGTCAGGAAGGGCAGCGTCTCCGGGGGTTGCGCGCAAAAGGCAAGGGCCGCCGTCGTACTTCATGAAAAGTACGACGGCGGCCCTCGGGCTTGGGTGCCAGGCCTCAGACTGCGACGGCCTCGCTGATGCGGCGGCGTATTCCGTCGAAGTGACGATTGAGCAGTTCGGCGGCCGCGAGCTTGTCGCCGGTTGCGACGGCGGTATAGATGCTTCGGTGCATGGCCGCGGTGGCTACAAGATCTTCGTTGTCGGAGCCGATCTCCACGTGGATCTTCCGGTAGACCTTCCAGAAAACGCCCATGAGATTGATGAGGAGCTCGTTGTTCAACGGCTCGAACAGCCGGCGGTGGAACTCAGCGTCGGCGGCTACGAAGTTCTCGCCGGAGGCTGCGAGCTCCTCCATCTGCTTGACGGCCTCTTCGATCAGGGCGAGCTGTTCAGCGGTCATCACATCCATGGAGGATCCGATCAGCCCCGATTCGAGGGCCTGGCGCACGTCCACCAGTTGCAGCGCCTCGAGCCCCTGGTGGCGCAGGGACAAGCGGCCCCGGAACGTCAGGCCGTCGGCGAGCGCCTCGAAGTTGCTCGGGGCGACGAACATGCCAAAGCCGTGGCGGATCTCGATGACACCCAGCGCCTGCAGCACTTTCAGCGATTCGCGCAGGGTGTTGCGCCCTACCCCCAACGCCACGGAGAGTTCATTTTCCGTGGGCAAAGGATCGCCCGCCTCGAGCTCGCGCTCGAGGATCAATTCCATAATGTCCGACTGAAGGGCCCTGAGCCGGGCCTGTGCGCTGAACCGCGCCTGCGGAACGACACCGGAAGTGGTCATGGCTCTCCTTGCAAAAGTACCCCTCCCTGGCCCGGATCCTTTCAGGACCGGGGACAAGGAATCAGTGCAGTGTTAATGTTGAGGTGAGCCTAGCGCCCACCGTGGATATAGTGCTTCGCAACATACAATATCGGATGTCCCATCTCCTTGATAGATGTTCGCCTTTATTTTTCACCGAGCCCCGGGCCCGAATCTCGCAGGGTAAACCGCGGCGCCGCGCCCACCGGCAGCACTCCGGCAGCACCGCCGCGACCGCTCCTCCGGCCACCAGTGATCCAGATCTCGCTTGACGACTTCATGTGACCACCCTTACAGTTTCTTTACGAGCATCGGATGTCCTACATCCGATAACCAGAAAACTTGAATGGTGAGGCATCTTATGAGCAACACGATTAACACCCTGCCGCTGGTCAGCGACGCCAGCCGACGCAACTTCCTCAAGCTGACCGGGGCGATCGGAGCCGCGGCAGCGTTCACGGCCACCCTGTCGGCATGTGGCGGTCCTGCCTCCACCACCACGGGCGCAGCAAACAACACTGCGGCCGTCAACAAGGACCTCACCATCGAGGCAGGCATCTCCTATGCCCTGTCCACGGGTTTCGACCCGATGACGTCCTCCGGCGCCACGCCGCAGGCCGCCAACCTGCACGTCTTCGAAGGCCTCGTGGAACTCCACCCCGCCACCCGCGAGCCTTACAACGCGCTGGCCGCCAGCGACCCCAAGAAGGTCAACGACACCACGTACCAGGTGACCATCCGCGACGGTGCCAAGTTCCACAACGGCGCCCCGGTCACCACCGACGATGTTGTCTACTCCTTCACCCGCGTGATGGACCCGGCCAACAAGTCCTTGTTCTCCCAGTTCATTCCCTTCATCAAGGACGTCAAGGCCCTCGATGCCAAGACAGTCGAGTTCTCGCTGAAATATCCTTTCCCCGGCTTCGGACCCCGAATCTCCGTGGTGAAGGTGGTGCCGAAGGCGTTGGCCTCTGCCGATCCGAAGGGATTCGATGCCAAGCCCGTCGGTTCCGGCCCCTACAAGCTGATTTCGGCAGTCAAGGACGACAAGATCGTCTTCGAAGCATTCGCCGACTACAACGGTCCCAAGCCGGCACTCGCCAAGGGCATGACCTGGCTGTTGCTCTCGGACGCGGCCGCCCGTGTCACGGCAGTCCAGTCAGGCCGCGTCCAGGCGATCGAAGATGTCCCGTACCTGGACATGGACGGGCTCAAGTCCAAGACCCGGGTTGAATCAGTGCAGTCCTTCGGCATGCTGTTCCTGATGTTCAACTGCGCTAAAGCCCCGTTCGACAACAAGCTGGTCCGCCAGGCACTCCACTATGGACTGGACAAAGACGCCATCATCAAGAAGGCCTTGTTCGGCAATGCCAAGGCTGCGTCGTCGTACTTCCAAGAGGGCCACCCGGACTACGTCAAGGCCAAGAACGTCTACGGTTACGATCCCCAGAAGGCCGCGGACCTCCTCAAGCAAGCCGGCGTGAGCAACCTCGAATTCGAGCTGCTCACCACCGATACTGCCTGGGTCAAGGACGTTGCCCCGCTGATGCTTGAATCCTGGAACAAGATCCCGGGCGTCAAGGTCACCGCAAAGAACCTGCAGTCCGGCGCCTTGTACTCGGACAGGGTTGGCAAGGCCGACTTCTCCGTGGTTGCGGCCCCGGGCGACCCCTCCGTCTTCGGCAACGACGCAGACCTGCTCTTGAGCTGGTTCTACTCCGGCGCCACCTGGATGGCCAAGCGCGCCTACTGGACCACTCCGGAGAGCGCCACCCTCCAGGGCCTGATGGACAAGGGCTCGCAGGCCGCAGCCGCCGACGCGAAGAAGATCACCGGCCAGATCGTGGACCTCGTCTCGGACGAAGTCCCGCTGTACCCGCTCTTCCACCGCCAGCTCCCCAGTGCATGGGACGAAAAGAAGCTCTCAGGCTTCAAGCCGCTGCCCACCACGGGACTGTCCTTCATCGGCGTCGGCCGCACGTCCTAGCCACACCCAACTGGCTCGCATTTGTTGTCGTTTAGACGGCTCAAAACGACACTTACTGCGAGTCAGTTGGGCCCCCGCACCAAAGCAACCGGAGAACAAATGGTCATGATATTGCGTCTGCTTGGACGTAGGCTCGCGGCATTGCCCTTGATGATCCTGGGCATCACGCTGTTGGTCTTCCTCGTCCTTCAAGCAGCCCCAGGCGACCAGGCCAGCACGGCCCTCGGCGAAGGCGCCAGCGAGGCCGCCAAACAGCAGTACCGCCAGGACAACGGCCTGAACGATCCCCTGTTCGTCCAGTACTTCCGTTTCCTCGGCAGGCTCCTGCAGCTCGATCTCGGCGTGACCACCCCGCCGTCCAAGTCGGTGGCAAGCATGATCGCGTCTGCCTTCCCGCTAACCCTCCAGCTGACGTTCCTCGGCGTGATCATCGCCGTCGTGCTCTCGCTGGTATTCGGCATCATCGGCGCCCTTTACCGCGACAAGTGGCAGGACCAACTGGTCCGGATCTTCTCCATCGCGGCCATCGCCACCCCGTCCTTCTGGCTTGGCATCCTGCTCATTCAGTGGTTCGCGCTCGGTGACAACCCTCTGTTTCCCTCGGGCGGGATCGCGACGCCGGAGTCCGGCTTCGGCGGTTGGCTCAACTCGATGGCGCTCCCGGCCCTCGCTCTCGGCATTCCGGTCTCCGCTTCCCTGATCCGCGTGGTCCGCACGTCCATGGTGGAGGAACTGGACCGCGACTACGTCCGGACAGCCATTGGCAACGGAGTTCCGTACCGCGAGGTGGTTTCCCGGAACGTCCTGCGCAACGCGCTCGTGACTCCGGTGACCGTGCTGGGACTCAGGATCGGCTACCTCCTGGGCGGCGCCGTCGTGATTGAAATGATCTTCGCCCTTCCGGGCATGGGCCAGCTGATCCTCAACGGCATCACCAACCTGGACGTCAACCTGGTCCAGGGCGTGGTCCTCACCATCTCGGTCACCTTCGTTCTGGTGAACATCGTGGTGGACCTCCTGTACCTGCTCATCAACCCCCGAATCAGGACGGTATAGCCATGCGCAGCAAACTTGCTGAACGGCTCAGCGCCCCGGGCGTCCGCTTCAAGTCCCTCCCGTGGGGATCGCGTTTTGCCCTGTTGTTCCTCGTCGTCATCGCCCTGGCAGCCATCTTCGCTCCGGTCATCGCGCCACACGACCCCCTGGAAACGTTCATTCCTGCGCAAGCTCCGGACGGCGACCACTTCTTCGGCACCGACCGCCTGGGCCGCGACGTCTTCTCCCGGCTCCTTTACGGCTCACAGTCTTCGCTCATGATCGGCCTCGGCGCAGTGGCCCTTGCGATCGTCGTCGGCGCCGTGCTTGGCTCGCTCGCCGCGACGTCCAGCAAGGCCGTCAACGAGATCGTCATGCGCCTCATGGACATCCTCATGGCGTTCCCGGGCATCGCCCTCGCGGCCGTGCTCCTGGCGGCGTTCGGCAACTCGGTGCCCACCATCATTGTCGCGATCGCGATCATCTACACCCCGCAGCTCGCCCGCGTGGTCCGCGCCAATGTGCTCTCCCAATACGGTGAAGACTACGTCCGCGCCGAACGCGTGATGGGCGCCGGCCGCGCCTACATCCTGCTCAAGCACATTGTCCGCAACACTGCGGCCCCGGTGCTGGTTTTCGCCACGGTCATGGTGGCCGACGCCATCATCCTCGAAGCATCGCTGTCCTTCCTCGGCGCCGGTGTGCAGGATCCCGCGCCGTCGTGGGGCAACGTGATCTCCTACGGCCGCAACCTGGTCCTCTCCGGCGGCTGGTGGGCAACCACCTTCGCCGGCCTCACCATCCTGCTCACCGTGCTTGCGCTGAACATCCTCGCCGAGGGGCTCACCGATGCCATGGTGAACCCGAAGCTGCGGAAGGCGCCGGTCGTGAAGGACGACGACGGCGCTGCCGCTGCCTTTGCGGGCGCCGCGGTGGCGGGCGCCGCCGTCGATACCGAGATCGCGACGTCAGTAGCCCAGTCTTCCGTGGTGGAACAGCACGAGCTCGACGGCGTTCGCGCCGCCAACGGCGATCCGCTCTCCGAAGAGGACTACGCGGCGTCCGTCCTGAACGATCCGAGGCTCGCAGCAGAGAATCCGCATGCCCTACTGGATAAGGAACTCGAGCTCCTCGCATCCATCGAGGCCAAGCGCACGGACAGGCTCCCCCAGGTCCCCGCCGACGCCAGGAACGTTCTGGAGGTCAAGAACCTGTCCATCCGCTTCCCGGGCCGCTTCGGCGACACCGCGATCGTGGACAACGTCTCCTTCACCGTCCGCGAAGGCGAAACCATGGGCCTGGTGGGCGAATCCGGTTGCGGCAAGTCCATCACGTCCCTCGCGATCATGGGCCTCCTGCCAAAGACCGCCGAGATCACTGGTTCCATCGTCTTCGATGGCAAGGAACTCCTGGATTCCGGCTCGAAGCACAGCAACAGCAAGGCCTACCAGGGCCTGCGCGGCGAACAGATCGCCATGGTCTACCAGGATGCGCTGAGTTCGCTCAACCCATCCATGAAGATCAAGGAACAGATGACCCAGCTGACCAGGCGCGGCGGCCGCAAGACCCCTGCCGAGTTGCTGGAAATGGTGAAGCTCGATCCCGTCCGCACCCTCGCCAGCTACCCGCATGAGCTCTCCGGCGGCCAGCGTCAACGCGTCCTGATCGCCATGGCGCTCTCCCGCTCGCCGAAGATCGTGGTGGCAGACGAACCCACCACCGCCCTCGACGTCACCGTCCAGAAGCAAGTAGTGGAGTTGCTCAACGAACTGCGTGAACAGCTCGGCTTCGCCATGGTCTTCGTCAGCCACGACCTCGCCCTGGTTGCCTCCTTGGCGCACCGGATCACGGTCATGTACGCCGGCCAGGTGGTGGAATCCGCACAGGCTTCGGAGCTCCTGCAGAACCCGCGGCACGAATACACGCGCGGTCTGTTGGGCGCGGTCCTTTCGATCGAAGCCGACGCCGTCCGCCTCCACCAGATCCCAGGCACCGTCCCGTCACCGCGCGATTTCGCTCCAGGCGACCGTTTTGCGGCGCGTTCGTTGAGGCCCGACGCCGACCCGAACCAGCAATTGGTCCTCGCCGTTGTTGAACCCGCCGGCGGCGGAGCAGACCGGGACCACTACTGGGCCAGCCACCTGAAGGAGGACGCAAAGTGAGTGTTTCAACCGGCAAACCGGTCATCGAGCTCAAAGACGTCAAGGTCCACCACCGGGCGCGCACGGGCGGCCTCTTCCGGCCCAACATCGTCAAGGCAGTCAACGGCGTGGACTTCAGCATCAGCCGGGGCGAAACGGTCGGCATCGTCGGCGAGTCCGGCTGCGGCAAGTCAACGCTCGCGTCAGTGCTCGTGGGACTCCAGGCCCCGACGTCGGGCCAGGTGCTCTTCCACGGCAAGCCGGCCATCAAACGCAACGCCCGGATGCGCAAGGAGTTCGGACGCGCCGTCTCCGTCGTCTTCCAGGACCCCGCCACGGCCCTCAATCCACGCATGACCATCCAGGACATCCTCACCGATCCCCTGCAGGTTCACGGCATCGGCAACGCCGCGTCGCGCTCGACCAAGGTCAAGGAACTGCTGGCCCTTGTTGGCTTGCCACAATCGGCGGCCGAGGTCACGCCGTCGCAAGTCTCCGGCGGCCAGCGCCAGCGCGTGGCGATCGCCCGCGCCCTCGCCCTGGACCCGGACATCATCGTGGCGGACGAGCCGACGTCGGCCCTCGACGTTTCCGTCCGCGCCCAAGTCCTCAACCTGCTGTCTGACCTGAAAACCCAGCTGAACCTCGGCATGGTCTTCATTTCGCACGACATCCAGACTGTCCGCTACGTCTCCGACCGCATCTGCGTCATGTACTTCGGACAGATCGTCGAAGAAGGCCCGGCCGCCCAGGTCTTCGACAACCCGAGCAACGACTACACCAAGAAGCTGCTCGGCGCCGCGCCCAGCCTGCTCCACACCTAAGTTTTTCCCATCCAGATCCAAGCAACGGAGATTTTTGTGTCTACTCAGTTCCAGGGCGTCATTCCCCCGGTCATCACCCCCCGCCACGCCGACGGGCGCGTTGACACCGCGTCCCTGAAGAACGTCACCAAGCACCTGCTCGACGGCGGCGTGTCCGGCCTTTTCGTGCTGGGCTCCTCAGGCGAGGTCCCCTACATGACCAACGAAGAGCGCGAACTGGTGGTCTCCACGATCGCCGACGCGAACGCCGGCGCCGTGCCCCTGATCGTCGGCGCCAACGAACAAACCACCAACCGGGTCATCGAAGAAGCACGCAAAGTCGTGGATCTCGGCGCCGACGCAATCGTGGTCACCTCCATGTACTACGCCATCGGCAACGCCCAGGAGACCGAAACCCACTTCCGCAGCATCCACGCTGCCGTGGACAAGCCGATCTTCGCCTACGACGTCCCCGTCCGCACCCACTTCAAACTGCCCACCGACCTCCTGGTCCGCCTCGGCCGCGACGGCGTCATCGCAGGCGTCAAGGACTCCTCCGGCGACGACGTCTCCTTCCGCCAACTCCTCCTCGCAGCCAAGGACATCCCCGACTTCGACATCTTCACGGGCCACGAAATCGTCGTCGACGGCGCCCTCCTCGCCGGCGCCCAAGGCGTAGTACCCGGCCTCGGCAACGTAGACCCCGCCGGTTACCGCCGCCTGTTCGACGCCACCCAGGCCGGAGACTGGACCGCAGCGGCCGCCGAACAAGACCGCCTGGCCGACCTCTTCGACATCGTCTACACCCCCAACGGCCGCGTCTCCGGCGGCGCAGCAGGACTAGGCGCTTTCAAGACCGCCCTCCAAATCATGGGCATCATCGAATCCAACACCATGAGCTCCCCCATGCTCTCCCTGAACGCCGAAGAAACCTCCGCAATCCGCACGATCCTCGAGCGCAACGGCCTGGTCTAGGGTTCGCACCCTACTCTTGCCGGAGCTTCCGATCAGCGCTCATCTGGGCGGTTTGCCGTCGCTCACCCGGTGCTTGTTGCGGTGGTCGGGTCGTGCCGCAGGACCAGTTTTGCCGTCCCTTAGACACCTCCCGCCATGCCGCTCCGGTCGCTGGGCGACCTGCGCAGCATTCTGGTCGGCGATGCGGGACTACACAAAACCGTCCCTCCGCCACTCGGGCGAATGCAGAACCTTTGCGGCGGGCCGGGATCCGCACGGGCCGCCGCAGGCGGCACGCTCCCGGTCGGCGAGCCAACAGGACCCTGCGTCAGGCGGGATATCAGCGCAAAGCGCGGGCGCATTGTTTCGTGTAGGCGCGCATCGCCGACCAGAGTTCTGCGGAGGTCGCTCCGCGACCGTAGCGGAACGGCGGGAGGTGTCTAAGCGCCGGCGAAATGATGGGTCCGCGCTGTCCCAGCCAGAGCTAACCTGATCATCAACGAACCGCAGCCTGGGCGCCGCCGCGACGACGGCTAACCTGACCACACAGCAACCGCAGCAACAGCAACCGAACGATCCGGAGGACAAACATGATGTACGTGGTCGGGGTCGATCTTGGGGGGACGAAGACTGCCGCGGGGGTTGTCGGGGCCGATGGGGAGGTGTTGTTTTCGGAGCAGATTCCTACGCTGAATCGGGACGGGGGCGACGCTATTTTGCGGGCAACTGCGGCGCTCGTGGGGCGGCTCATGCGGCGGGCGGCGGGTGCGGGAATCGACGTCGTGCGTGTTGGCGTCGGTTCGGCCGGGGTCATCGATGCCGTGAATGGCGAGGTGGTTTCGGCGACTGATGCGATCCTGGGGTGGGCCGGGACCAGGTTGACGGCGGGGTTGGCGCAGCTCCTGGGTTTGCCTCGGGGGTCGGTGAGTGCCGTCAACGATGTGCATGCGCATGCTCTGGGTGAGGCGTGGCGTGGGGCGGCTGCCGGGTCTTCGAGTTCGCTCATGGTGGCTTTCGGTACGGGTGTGGGCGGCAGCTTCGTGCTGGACGGCGCTCCTGTTTTGGGGCACCACTATGTGGGTGGGCACGTGGGGCATTTTGCGTCGCCGTACGCCTATCACGAGGGCAAGGCCCTCCCGTGTGTGTGCGGCGGCTCGGGCCACGTCGAGGCGATCGCTTCCGGCCCGGCCATCCACGAATCCTTCGTCCGTTTCGGCGGCTCCCCCGAGGTCCCGGACACTCGTGCGGTGTTTGCCTTGGTGCACGACGGAGATCGTGCCGATTCGGCCGACGGTACGGCCGCCATCAAAGCCATCGGGGCGGGCGCAGGTGCCGCGGGGCAGGCGATCGGCGGGCTCGTCAACATCCTCGACCCGGAGACGGTGGTGGTTTCCGGGGGTTTGGCGGATGCGGGAGATTTCTGGTGGAAACCCATGGAACGCGCCCTGCGCAAGGAGCTCATGGCCCCGCTTGCCGACATTCCCGTGCTTCGCGCGGCGCTAGGCAATACCGCGGCCATTGTGGGCGCGGCCAAACTCGTCCTGAACTGACACCCGAACGCCCAAACGCCCAAACGCCCAAACAACCGAACCCCTCGCAAGGAGACACCCCATGATCCTGACCCCCGATGGCCTCGAAGCCCTCCGCTCGCAGTTGATCGTGTCCTGCCAGGCCTACCCGGGCGAACCCATGCGCGATCCCCGGACCACCGGCCAGGTGGCGGCGTCGGCCGTTATCGGTGGAGCCGCCGCAGTCCGCGTACAGGGCCTTGCGGACGTCCAATTCACCCGCGCAGCTGTGGAGGTCCCGGTGATCGGGCTCTGGAAGGACGGGCACGACGGCGTTTTCATCACCCCGACGCTCCGGCACGCCCTCGCCGTCGCGAATGCCGGCGCCCACGTCGTGGCCATCGACGGAACGCGACGCACGCGTCCCGATGGCTTGACACTCAAGCGAACCATTGACGGAATCCACGCCGAATCGCACGCCTTGGTCATGGCTGACTGCGGTTCCTACGCCGATGCGGCGGCCGCCGTCGACGCCGGTGCTGACCTGATCGGCACCACCTTGGCCGGGTACAGCGGGGACCGTCCCAAGACTGACGGCCCCGATCTTGAGCTTCTCGCGGAGATCGCCGGCGCTGGGCTGGGCAAGCCGCTCATCGCCGAGGGCCGCATCCATACCCCGGCACAGGCCCGCCAGGCCCTCGACGCCGGGGCGTTTGCCGTCGTCGTCGGCACTGCCATCACGCATCCGGCGAGCATCACCGGCTGGTTCAAAGGCGCGATGGACACCTGACCCGGCAGAATCCGTCGCCGGATCCCTGATCCCGGCCTGTGTCCGGGCGTAGGCTTCTCCCATGGCTGAGGAGAATATCCGGGAATTCGATGTCATCGTGATCGGCGCCGGGACTGTGGGGGAAAACGTTGCAGACCGGGTGGTCCGGGGCGGCCTCACCTGCGCAATTGTGGAGGCTGAGCTCGTCGGCGGGGAGTGCTCCTACTGGGCCTGCATACCGTCCAAAGCGCTCCTTCGGCCGGGAACCGCCCTGCACACGGCACAATCAGTGCCCGGAGCGTCGGACGCCGTCACGAAGGTCCTGGATCCCGCACCGGTCCTGAAATACCGTGACTATTTCACCAACAAATGGCAGGACGACGGCGCGGTCCAGTGGCTCGTGGACACAGGCATCGAACTCATCCGGGGCCGGGCACGCATCACCGGCCCGCGTGAAGTCCAAGTGGATGGCAAGGACGGCACCAGCTACTCGCTCAAAGCCCATCACGCCGTGGTGGTGGCCTCCGGATCCACACCGCTCATCCCGAAAATCGACGGTTTGCGCAACGTCCCCTACTGGACAACCCGCGGAGCCACGTCTGCACGGCACATCCCCAAACGGTTCATCGTGCTGGGCGGAGGGGTTGCCAGCGTAGAACTCGCCCAGGCTTTCGCCCGCCTAGGCTCGTCGGTTTCGATCGTTGCCCGAGGCCGGCTGTTGAGTGCGTTTCCCGAGGAAGCCGCCGATTTGGTCGCTGCGGGACTGCGGGCCGACGGCGTTGATCTGCACCTCGGGACCGACACCACGCGGGTCGAACACGACCCGGACCATGCCTTCAGCGTCACTCTCGGCGACGGGACGGTCTTGAACTCTGACCAGTTGCTGGTGGCCACAGGTCGTCGGCCTTCCCTTGATAATTTGGGACTCGAAAACGTAGGGCTCGACGCCGAAGAAGGCAAGCCATTGCGCCTCACCACGGACTCGAGCGGCTTGGTTGAGGGCGCCGCCAGCGACGGCACGAGCGGGCTATGGCTTTACGCGGCCGGCGATGCCGCAGGATCGGTATTCCTCACCCATCAGGGCAAGTACGAGGCCAGGGCAACCGGCGACGCCATCGTGGCCCGTGCCAAAGGAACCCTCCACGGCACCCCGAAGGCATGGAGCGCCCTCGCGAAGACGGCCGACGAATATGCGATCCCCAGCGTGGTCTTCACGGATCCGGAAGTGGCATCCGTGGGCCCGGGCCTCAAGCAGGCGCTGCAAAAGGGCATTAACGCAAGCTCGGTTGAGCTCCCTATCAACGTGTCCGGATCCCAGCTGCATTCGGAAAATTACCAAGGCTGGGCACAACTGGTGGTGGACGAGGACCGGAAGGTGGTGCTGGGCGCGACGTTTGCCGGGCCCGGAGTGGCCGAGCTCTTGCACGGCGCCACCATCGCGATTGTGGGCGAAGTGCCGTTGGACAGGCTGTGGCATGCCGTGCCGTCGTTCCCCACCATCAGCGAGGTGTGGCTGCGCCTGTTGGAGAAGTACGGACTCTGACCCCCTGGCCGCCGCCGGTCGACGAACCGTTGTGGCGTCGGGAACGCGGGAGGAGAATGGCCGCATGGCCAAGCACCTCGACATTGACGGACACCCAACCTGGGTGGAAGACCTGGGCGGTCCCGGCGAACAGACCTGCCCATCTGGTGGGGTGGAGTGACGGCGGGATCGTTGCCCTCCTCGTCGCTCTCCGGCGACCCGAACTGGTGCAAAAGCTTGTAGTCATTGGTACCAATTACCACTACAACGGCACGGTGCCCTTCGACTTGGACCCCCAATCGCCCATGGCGCAGGAACTGGGCAGGGCCTACATCGAGCGGTCTCCGGATGGGCCCGAACACTTGGATGTCGTCTTTGGCAAGAGTGTCGCGATGTTCACCACGGAGCCGACACTCACCACCACCGACATCGCGCAAATTAACCAGCCGGTGCTCGTCATCGTCGGCGACGACGACGTGGTCACCTTGCCCCACACTCTCTCGCTCTACGAAGCCTTGCCCGAAGGCCAACTTGCGGTCGTTCCGGGCGCATCGCATGGGCTTCCACTGGAACAGCCTGAAACAGTCGCCGGCCTAATAAGCAACTTTCTGGCCGCGGCGGAGCCGCCGCGCACGTTCATGCCAATTCGCCGTGCAAGGCAAACAGACAGCTAGGTTCCCAGGAGGCGAAGGGATCTATTTGAACTGACTGGTCAGTTCAGTTACGATTGGAGCAGATAACAAGTTCTGCGAAAGGTCCAATTGTGCTGTCTGCACAGCAACTCCAGATCGATGGCCGCCGGGACGATCTCCTCCCTCCCACTTCCCTCGAAGCCAGGCGCGGCGAGCTCCTCCTTGTCAGCGGCGACGGTCAGGACCAGCGCACGGCCTTGGCACTTGCTCTGAGCGGCCGGATGAAGACCAGCAAAGGCCTCCTGAGCTGGGACAACTCGGCGAAAACCAAGAAGCTCCGGGCTGCGAGCGCCCTGATTGACGCTCCGGGTGTCAACGAGCCGGAGCAGCATCTGAGCGTCCGCGACCTCGTCACCGAAGACCTCTCCCTCATCCCCCGCCGTTACCGCGGCGCGCTCCTCAGCAAGCCGTGGCTCAAGATCAACCGCTTCGAAGACATCGCCGGGCTGTGGATCGAGCAACTCCCTGCGGACCGCCGCCTTGAACTGCTGACCGCCCTGGCCCTCGCGGACCCTGCCCTCGACCTTCTGGTGCTCGATTCCCCGGACCGGCACAGCGCCAACACTGCGGACTGGCTCCCCCGGCTTGAGCAATTGGCGTACGACGCCGGGCGGCCGCTCGCCGTCGTCGCCGTCGTCTCTGCCCTTCCGGACGGCTGGGACGGCCCGGCCGCCGTGATCGGCAACTCGGTCACGCACACGGCACCCGCCGAACCCGCGCAAGAAGATCCCGAAGAAGTACCCGAAACCCTGCAAAGGACCGCAAAGTGACTGTTCTGCGGCTGGCCCGCTCCGAACTCAAGCGCATGACCGGCGGGCTCCTGCCCAAGCTGACCATCCTCGCCCTGACCATGGTGCCCCTCCTCTACGGAGCCGTGTACCTTTACGCGAACTGGGATCCTTACGGCAACCTCAACCAGATCGACGCCGCTTTGGTCGTCGAGGACGCGGGAGCCCAGCCGGCAAGCGGCCCGGAGCTGCAGGCTGGCCAGAAGGTTGCCGACAGCCTCGTGGAGGGCCACGTGTTCAACTGGCAGCGGGTGACCACCACGGCCGAAGCCGATGCCGGCGTTGAATCCGGCAAGTACGCCTTCGCCCTGAAGATCCCGAAGGATTTCTCGGCCAACCTTGTCTCGCCGGGCAGTTTCAATGCGGCCAACCAGGCGATGCTCAACGTCACCACCAATGACGCGAACAACTACCTCCTCAGCACCATCGTGGACAAACTCACCACTGCGGTGCACTCCACTGTGGCCAAGGAAGTAGGCGAGGAAACCGCCAACCAACTCCTCACAGGCTTCGGCACCATCCACGCTTCGATCGTCAAGGCGTCCGACGGCGCCTCCCAACTTGCCGACGGCGTCGGCAAGCTCAGCGACGGCGCGGCCGCCCTTCACGACGGCACCAGCAAGCTCAGCAGCGGTGCGTCCGAGCTCCTGGCGGGCCAAAACAAGCTGCGCGACGGCGCCAATCAGCTGAACGGCGGTGCCGGGCAGCTCAGCGCGGGCCTCACGGAGCTGAAGAACAAGACCGCGTCCCTCCCGGCAGACTCCCAGAAGCTTGCCGACGGCGCCGCCCAAGTAGCCGCCGGAAACGCGCAGCTGAACGCGAAGGTCCAGGACGTCGTCGGGCAGCTTTCGGCGTTCGACGCCGGGGCGCGGGACCGCGTGGTGGCCTCCAACGCGAGGCTCGTGTCCGCAGGGGTCATCACCCAGGACCAGGCGAACAAGATCCTGGCCGACTTCGACACGGCCGCCGCGTCCGCTCCGGTCACCGACGCCAAAGCCAAGATCTCGGCGGATGCCGCGCAGATCCAGCAGCTCTCGGACGGATCGGCCGCGGTCAGTGCCGGCGCCGCCAAGCTTGCGGGCGCTACCCCGGCGCTGACGGGCGCCATCGGCCAGGCCTCGGCAGGCGCGGACCAGCTCAGTTCTGGAGCCTCCACGCTCGCCGCTGGCGAACAGTCCGCCGTCAACGGCACGGCGGCCCTCGCGGACGGCGCCGCAAAGCTCGACGACGGCGCGGCGCAGCTTGCCACTGGTGCTGCCAGCGCCGCTGACGGATCCCGCACCTTGGCGAGCGAGTTGGCGAAGGGCGCAGGCAAGGTCCCGAACCCGAACGACGCCCAAAAGAGCGAGGTGTCCAAGGTGATCGCCGATCCTGTGGCGGTCAACAACGTATCGCAGGCCAAGGCAGGGTCCTACGGTGCGGGCCTGGCCCCGTTCTTCCTGACACTGTCCCTCTGGATCGGCGTGTTCATGCTGGTCCAGGCCATGCGTCCCATCACCCAGCGGGCCTTGGCGTCGAACGCGCCGTCATGGAAAATCGCCGTCGGCGGCTGGCTCCCGTTCTTCGTGGTGTCCGTGCTGCAGGCCAGTATCCTCACCCTCGTGGTGGACCTGGGGCTGGGACTCAACGCGGCTCACCCGGTGTGGATGTGGTTGTTCATGCTGGCAGCGGTCATGGCGTTCACGGCCCTCATCCAGGGCATCGTGGCTTTGCTCGGGACTCCTGGAAAGTTCGTGGTGCTGATCCTGCTGGTCCTGCAGTTGGTGTCGTCCGGCGGAACGTTCCCTTGGCAAACCACCCCTATGCCTCTGCACGTGGTGCACGAGATCATGCCGATGGGCTACGTAGTGACCGGCATGCGGCACCTGATCTACGGCGGCGACTTGACCATGATCTGGCCGATTGTCCTGGGGCTACTTGGCTACACTGTGCTGGGGGCCGCGCTTTCCACGCTGGCTGTCCGTAAGCACAAGTTCTGGACCCTCAAGACCCTGAAGCCGGAGATCGCTGTATGAGCATGCAAGAGCCGGATGTCTCGGGGCTCCCGGAGAAGAAGCTCCGCCCGGCCCGCACCAACGCGACCAAGCAGCGCCTTTTCGACGCTTCGATGGAGCTGATCGGCGAGCGCGGCGCTGCGGGCGTCACCGTGGACGAGATCGCGGCCGCAGCCGGGGTGTCCAAGGGAACGGTCTATTACAATTTCGGCAGCAAGTCCGATCTGATCGCCCAGTTGCTGCGCCACGGCGTCGACATCATGCTCGGCCGGCTCCAGACGATTGAAGGCCTGCACGCCGATCCGCTCGAAGCGATGGAGGCCATGCTCGGGCAAGCCATGGACTTCATGGACGACTACCCGTCCTTCGCTCGGCTCTGGATCAGCGAGAACTGGCGGACGCCCAGCGAATGGGGCAAGCTCTTCGTCGAGCTCCGCAGCGAGCTGTTGGCCGTGATCGGCGCGGCGATCGAAAAGGTCGCCACCACGTACACCGTGGATAGGGGCATTGCCCGGGGCAGCCTCGAGGCGGCGATGTTCGGAGCGATCTTCGTGGTGGGCCTTGACCGGCAGACGTACAACCCCGAGCGCACCCGCGAGCAGAGCATAGCGGCCCTCATGACCATCATGCGGGGCTACGTACTGCGGTAACGGTATGGCAACTGCCGCGTCTTGGGGCGCGGCGCTGCCGCGGGTCAGGGATGATTAATCCCATGCGTCACATGGGGAACAGCGGAAAGCTTGCGATTATCTCTGCTGTGGTGTCTGCTGGTTTGCTGGTGCTCCTGGCCATCACCCTTGACGAAACCGTGATGTACATCTTCCTGGGGGCCTTGGCGATCGGCTACCTGGCGTGCGTCGCCGAGGTTTTCACCCGTCGCAGGTACTTCATGCTGGTTCTCGGGGCCATCTCGACTATCCTGTTCATCGCGTTCGGAATCGCGTTCCTGCGCATGTGGGGCCTCGCCTTCAACCAGGACGAGAACGCCCTGGGCAGCGCGGTGAGCACCAAGGACTCGGACATCTATTTCTACCTCGCCGCGCTTGCCGGCTGCAGTTCCCTGCTGATCTTGTTCGTGGGGGCGGTATGGCCATCGCGCCGTGCGAAGGCAGTGGCCCGTCCGGCTGCCCGGCGGCCCGCGCCCCGGCCTGCTTCGCGGCCTTCCCCGGCACCCGGCAGGACCGCCCAGCGACCGGCGGCCCGTCCGGCCTCGGGAACTGTGAAGCGCCCTGCACCACGCACCCCCGCCAAGCGCCCGACGTCGGGATCCGCCCCTCAGCGCAAGCCGGCCCCCAAGCGCTGACGCACTTCGGCCGCCGCCAGGTCCCCAGGCTTCTCGCGCCGTTGCAGCACGGCAGTCGCGACGCCGCCCAGCAGGAGGAGCCCGCCGGCCAGTTCCGCCGTCGTAGGGACCTCTGAGATGAGCAGCCACGCGGCGGTCATTCCCACCACCGGGACCAACAACGTGAAAGGCACCACGGCCGAGCTCGGGTACAGGCTGAGCAGCCGGTTCCAGATGCCGTAGCCCACCAACGACGCGAAAATGGCGGTATACAAGGCGCTCAGGATGGTGGCCGGCTGAAAGTTGGTGAGGGTCCCGACGACGGCTGCCGGGCCGTCGACGATGAGCGACAGGGCCGCGAGGGGCAAGGGGACCACGGCCCCGGACCAGACCACCAGCCCCAGTCCCGAGGCCGCCTTGGCTTTGCGGGCGATGACGTTGCCCGCGGCCCAGGACAAGGCGGCGGCGAGCACGATCATGAGCGGCACCACGGGGGCCACCAAGCTTCGACCCACCGCCACCAGCGCTAGCCCGGCGACACCCAGCACAACCCCTGTCAGTTGCCGCTTGCTCGGCCGCTCCCCCAGGAAGCGGGCCGCCAACAGCACCGTCAGGAGCACTTGAGCCTGCAGGACCAGCGAGGCAAGTCCTGCAGGCATGCCGAGCGCCATGCCCAGGTAGAGGAGGCCAAACTGCCCGGCGCTCATGAAGAGCCCGACGCCGATGATCGCCTTCCAGCTGACGTCCGGTTTGCGGACGAAGAAGATGCAGGGGAACACCACCAGCACAAAGCGGATGGCCACGAACAGTAGAGGCGGCACGTCGGCCGCGCCACCGCTCCCGTTACCGGGGTGCAATCCAAAGTCGATCGCGACGAAATTCAGGCCCCAAAGGACGGCGACAAGGACGGCGAGTGCTGAGTGGCGGATATTCACGATTCAACTCTGACAGCCAAGCCAATGAAGCACCAGCGTTGAATTCTGCATCGGATCATGTACGTTTGCTTCATGATTGAGATTGCGGCGCTGCGGGCCCTCGTAGCAGTGGAACAACAAGGCTCGGTGGTGGCTGCCTCGGAGGCCATGGGCTTCAGCCCCTCGGCGGTTTCCCAGCAGATCAAGAAGCTCGAGAAGCAAAGTGGCGTGACGGTCCTGGAACGCCACGGCCGCGGCGTACTGCTGACCGACCGCGGCATGGCGTTGGCGGAGTACGGACGCCGGATCCTGGGCGAGTTGGAGGAGCTGCAGGCCACGCTGCTCGCCGACCCAACGAAGCCGAGCGGCGTGCTGCGGCTCGTGGCATTCTCCACCGCTTGCCGGGGTCTTGTGGGGCCGATGCTGGCGAAACTCGGCACGGCCCAAGCCGTTGCCGCCGGATCTTCGGCCGCGGCGGGCTCCGGGCTTGGCGCATCCGGGCTTGAGGTCCGTGTGGTGGCCGAAGACCCGCGCGAGGCCGTCCAGAGGGTCGCCACCGGGGAAGCCGATCTCGGCGTCGTCCACAATTGGCACTCCGTACCCTTGGTCATTCCGGAGAACATGGTCCACGAGGACCTCTGCCTGGACACCGCCGACGTCCTGCTGAACTCAGCCCACCCGCTGGCTGGCCGGACCGCCGTCGAGCCTTCCGACCTGGTGGACGAAAGCTGGATCAGCACGCCAGCTGGGGCCATCTGCAATGAGGCGTTGCTGGCGATCCTGGCAGGCCTGGGGCGCGTGCCGGACATCCGCATCTACGACCCCGACTTTTCCACCCATATCGCTATGGTCCAGCAGGGCGTGGCGGTGGCGCTCGTGCCACGGCTCGGTAGGCCCGAGCTCCCCGCTGGAGTGGTGGCGGTGCCCGTGGTCAATCCGATGCAGCAACGCCAAGTGGGAATCGTGTACCGGAAGACCATGATGGCAAGCCCCAGCATCCGCCACGTGGTCCGCTTACTGCAGGATGTGGCGGCCGGCCTCGAGGTGGGCTAGCTGGGACCATCCGCGCGAGTTGGCAGCAGATGCCCTCTGGCCGCGGGCAAAAAAGGGTATTAGCTGCCAGTTCGCGCGAGGGAGCTACTTCTTTGGGCGCGGAACTGCGAAGTGGGTCAGCCGGGCATCCTGGCCGTCGAGTTCAGCCCACGGCTTTTCAAGTTCCATGACTGTCATGGCGCTCGTGGGGTAGCGCGTTGCGGCATCCATGTAGGCGTCATGGTCCGAGTCGCGGGAAGCCAAGTGCATCGCGAGGTCCTGCACGCCGGGCATGTGCGAAAAGATCATGAGAGTGGTGACGGTTTCCGGCACATGGTTGATGACGGTCAACATGCGTTGCGCGGAGGCGGCGTACAGGCCGTCCTCGAGTTTCGGCGTCGGGGCCTTGTCCCCCAGCTCGCTGCACACCCACGTGCAGGTCTGCCGGGTCCGGAGCGCGGACGAACACAGGATGAAGTCCGGAATCACGTGGTGTTTGAGGAGCCATTTCCCGGCAAGGGGGGCTTCCTTGTGGCCGCGTTCGGCAAGGGGTCGCTCATGATCCGGCACACCGAGGGGCCAGTCCGACTTCGCATGCCGCATGATCACCAGCCGCTTGATGTGATGCTCGCTCATCCCCCCACCCTACTATCCCAACTGGCTCGCATTTGTTGTCGTTTTGACGCCTGTAAACGACAACAAATGCGAGTCAGTTGGGTTGGCCGCGGAAGCGAAAGCGCCCGCCCCCTAGACAGGGGGCGGGCGCCTTGGACGGGTGGGGACTAGATCGAGTATTCCGGAGCGGCCCAGACGATAACCTCGGGGTGCTCGTAGAAACGGTAGCCCTGGCCGCGCACGGTGCGGACCGTGTTTGCCAGGCGGCCGAGCTTGGAGCGTAGGCGCCGGATGTGGACGTCGATGGTGCGCTCGTTGGGGACCTCTTCGGCGTTGCGCCACAGGCCCTCGAGGAGTTCGTCGCGGCCCACGGTGCGGGTGCCGTTCTCGACGAGGTAGTTGAGGAGCTCGAATTCCTTGAACGTGAGGTTCAGGGAATCGCCGTCGAGGTGCACCTCACGACGGGCGAGGTCGATCAAGACGCCGGACGGGCGGGCTTCCTGTGCAGGCTGCGGGCGGAGCGCCTCGGAGCGCTGGCGGTTGCCAACGGTGGGGTCACCGAAAGTCGAACGGACGACGTCGAGCGCGGAACCGGGCGCGCTGGCCGGGGCTACTGCGACGGCGGCATAGCTCTCGGCGCCGGAAACGAGGGACTGGGCGTAGGCCCGGATTTCCTGGGCCAACTTGGCAATGGACGTTCCGGCGGCCGCGGCCGTGTCCTCGTCAATGCCCATGTAGAGCACGAAACCGCGGGCCACATTGTCATTAGCAACGGGACGGATAGAGCGGTCCGCTGGAGCCAAGACCGGCGTGGGCGCAGTCATCGGCGAGGCCTCGTTGGCGGGAACAGCGCGGAGCTGGCCGTAGGAGTTGGGGTTATAGCCCTGGGGGACGTAGCCGGGTGCCTGGCTGCCACCCTGCGGTGCGGGCTGGGCGTAGGCCGGGCGGTTGCCGAAGCCGGGACGCAGGCCGGCGTTCGACGCGGCCTTATTGGCGTTACGGACGGAGATGTGGACGTATCCGGATGCAACTGACATGGAGTGCTTACCTCAAAGTGAATAGCCGTCATCGCGGCTTCGAATGCTGGTCTGGTCCCCGCAATGAGATGGGGAGGGGCGCCCGACGCTGGGCAGGGGGCGAATGCCTGAAACTTGTTGGGGTCTTAAGTTAGGCATGCATTCGACAACAGCTCATCGAAGTACCAGCGGGTGCGCTGGGCTCGATCGCTGCGGCTGCAGATGCTGTTGAGTTCTTGTTCACATTTGAAGTGTGCAACGTAACAAAGGGAACTTGCAAGTAACAAAGGGCCGGACCGTCCACATTTTGAGACGAATCGGACTATTGTGCCGCACATCACAATTCACACATGTCCAAATGTGACCCATTCTCGTTCGTCACACTGGCTATTCTTGGCGCAATATTCGAATAAAATTTGATGGATTTGCCGTTTTCTGAATCTCAAGCCACGTCACGCGCTTGCCTTTGAATCTCGAGATATGAAACAACCCTTGTCCAATCCTGGATCGGCATCTCGTGAAAATTCTTTGGCAAATCGTCTGCTAGGACCCCCGCAATGGCCCTAGCCTCACGCCGCGCTCGCACTGGATGTCGTTTTGAAGGCCCGTAACGACATCAGCTCCGTGGGCCCACGCCGCCAGGGTTCCCTGGCCGTGGGGCCACGCCGGCGAGGGTCCCTGCCTGAGCTTGCGAAGGCCGGGACCCGGTGGGGACTTGCGAGGCGAGGGTGGCGGTGGGGACTAGTTGGTGGTGCCGGTTCCTTGGGTACTTGATGTGGTGGCAGTAACGATCTGGATGGACTGGGCCGTGTACTTGTCCGATTCCTTGAGCGCAGTGACCCTCACGCTGGATCCGGATTTCACATCGGCGAGGGTCAGGGTGGTGCCGCCGCTTCCGCTTCCACGTTGCCGCAGGCCTTCAGCTACCACGACGTCCGTTCCCAGCGCATAGGTTTTCGTGAACCCGTCCTCGCTCTTGACGGTCATGGAACTCGCCGAGATGTCGGTGACCGTACCCAACTGACCCGCCATGGTGACATAGCTGCCGTTCTGGAGGACCACGTATTCAGAGTGGACCGCGGCGTTCAGGCCGCCCATGCCGACGCCGAGCCCGCCAGGGCCTGCGTTCGTGCCGCCCGGGCCACCGAATCCGCCCTGGCCGTTCTGCCCGGCCCCAGGTCCCTGCGCGTTGGTGGTATCCGCGGCCGCGGTCCCGTTGCCGGCGGCATATGCACCGGCTCCTGCCGCAGCAGCGACCACCACCGCGACGCCGCCAACAATGAGCCCCTTCTTCAGGCTCCAGTTCTTGAAAAACGAAGGTCGGGGCTGTCCGGCGTTGTATTGCTGCGGAGCACCCCACCCGGCGGCCGGCTGCTGGTTCGCCGGCGGCTGCGGAGCACCCCACCCTGCGGCCGGCTGCCCGGCACCAGCCTGCGCAGAATCATCAAGGGGGCGGATCACCGGCTGCGGGTGTCCGTTCTCCGGCTCGGAACCAGGTACGGAGGGGTTGTTTTGCTGATCCATGGTGTTCTCCATCGAAATCGAGACTGTTTGGTCGTGATTGTTCTTGTCCCAAACAGCGTCAGCCGCTTTGCTGTGCGTTGGCTGTGTCGAACTGAAGGCTTCCCTGTGACCTGCAGAACCGCCACAACCTCCGGACAGGTGGCTAGGCTGGGACTCACAGGGTGCTCACAGCAACGGCAAAGCACTGGCAAACCGGCAGATAGGAGAGTTGTCCCATGGCATCCTCGCACTCCATGACCAACAACCTTCCGCAACTCAGCCACCCGGACGGTTCCCCCATCCGTGCCCTTGTGGTTGACGACGAACCCAGCCTCGCCGAGCTCATGAGCATGGGCCTCCGCATGGCGGGCTGGTCGGTGGCGGTGGCGGGCGACGGTCCCGCCGCGGTAAAGCTCGCCAAGGACTTCCGACCGGACGTCCTGGTGCTGGATGTGATGCTTCCAGGGTTCGACGGCGTCGAGCTGCTCGGCAGGATCCGCGCCTTTGCGCCGGAGGTGCCTGCGCTCTTCCTCACCGCCAAGGACGACGTACAGGACCGCATCGTCGGGTTGGCCGCCGGCGGCGACGATTATGTCACCAAGCCCTTCAGCATGGAGGAAGTCCTGTTGCGCCTGCACCGTTTGGTCCAACGCTCGGGGGTGGCCGCGATGGACACCGCCGAGCTGGTGGTGGGCGACTTGACCCTGAACGTCGACACGCGTGAAGTTACCCGCGGCGGCGAGGACATCCCGCTCACGGCGACCCAGTTCGAGCTCCTGCGCTACCTCATGGAGAACCCCAAGCGCGTGGTCAGCAAGGCCCAGATCCTGGACCGCGTGTGGGACTACGATTTCGGCGGCCAAGCCAACATCGTGGAGCTTTACATCTCATACCTGCGCAAGAAGATCGAGGCCAACCACCCGCCCATGATCCACACGGTGCGCGGAGCAGGCTACGTCATCAAGCCTGCCGAATAGCCGGGGCGCCGAATGTCCGCACTCTCGGGTATCCCCCGCCAGACCGACCATAGCTGGTTCAATCCTTCAACCTGGCACTTGCGCACGCGCTTGATCCTTCTCTCCATGGCACTCCTTGTGGCCATCTGCGGTGCAGTCGGGGTGGTCAGCTATGCCTCCATGGATCTGTTCCTCACGAAGCAGCTCGATCAGCAATTGATGCAGGCCTCCCATGGCCGCCCGCCGCAAGGCAACCCTGGCGGCCGTCCGGACCCGCTGGACCCCCGCGGCCAGAGCATCGGCACGCTCAATGCACGCATCCTTGCAGGCCAGGTGAGCAGCGATGCCGGCTTCTTGTCCTCCGATGCCACACGTGCGCCGTTGTCGCCCAGCGACGCCCGAATCCTGTCGGCGCTCCCGTCCGATGGCCGCCCGGTTGATCGCACGCTGTCCACTGGCGGCTACCGGCTGGTGGCCACCGAAACTCCTTACGGCGATGTTGTCATCACAGGTCTCCCGCTCGCCTCGAAAGAGGACACCGAGGCCTCCCTCGTCTGGACCATGGTGCTGGTCTCCTTGGGCGGACTGGTCCTGATCGGGCTGGCCGGAACCGTGCTGATCCGCCGCACCATGCGGCCGTTGGAGCAACTCTCCGACGTCGCCACCAAGGTGTCGAAACTTCCACTCGACGCCGGTGAAGTGGCCCTCGCGGTGCGTGTTCCGGCGTCGGCGGCCCATCCGAGCACCGAAGTGGGAAGCGTCGGCCATGCTTTGAACCTGATGCTGGACAACGTCTCGAGCGCCCTCGAGGCCCGCCAGCAAAGCGAAACCAAGGTGCGCCAATTCGTCGCGGATGCGTCGCACGAACTACGCACTCCGCTGACCGCCATCCGCGGCTACACCGAACTCTTGCGCATGACCGAGACGTTCACCGAAGACGGGCGCAAGTCGCTGGGCCGGGTGCAGAGCCAGTCCGAACGCATGACCACCCTCGTGGAGGACCTCCTTCTCTTGGCCCGGTTGGACGAAGGGAAGGCCCCGGAATTCACCGATGTGGACCTCACGCAGTTGGTGATCGAGACCGTCAGCGACGAGAAAGTCATGGCTCCCGAGCACATCTGGCAACTCAAGCTCCCGGATGAGCCCCTCACGGTCCGCGGCGACACCACCCAACTCCACCAGGTTTTGGCGAATCTGCTCTCCAACGCCCGCAAGCACACCGAGGCGGGAACCACCGTGGTCACGGGCGTGATGCGCTCCGCCGATGGCAGCGCCGTGGTGACCGTGACCGACAACGGCCCGGGCATCCCGCCTGAATTCCAGGGCAGGATCTTCTCCCGCTTTGCCCGTGCCGACGCCGCCCGGTCCGGCTCCGAGGGCACCTCCGGCCTCGGCTTGTCCATTGTGGAATCCATCGTTCAGGCGCACGGCGGCACGGTCGAAGTGGCGTCGCGGCCTGGCCGGACGGAGTTCGCGGTGCGGCTCCCGGCGCTCAGGACTGCCCCGGCCTGACGGGCGAACCAGAAGAGTACGACGCCGGTGCCCGGCGCGCGCAAGTCGACGCACCGGCGTCGTGATCTCCGTTACCTAAATGTGACTTAAGCTGGATCCTCCTGTACCGTCGAATAGGTGCGCTGGATCATTCCGGCCACCGCCGGGTAGGCGCCGAGCTCTGCCACTCCCCGGTGCCCAACAGTCCAGGCAGAGACGGGGGACCCAGGTCTCCGGGCAAGCGCTCATGTTGAGCCAGCCCTAGGGGTGAAGCCGTGCCGCCACGTTCCGCTGTGGCCACGGCCGGATGACCTCATCCGAATCCGACAGCTAACTCCGCAGGCGTCGAGAGGCAATCACCATGTCTGATTCCAAGGATCAGTCGCGCCCTGTTGCGCGCCACCGCGGCGAACCTGCCCGGAGAAACAAGTCACGTTCCACGCTGAGGCGAGCCGCCTCGAACCTCGGCACCGGCCAGCGCATGGCAGTTGTTGCCGGCGTCGTTGCCGTGTTCCTCGGCGCAGGCGCTGCCACCCAGGCCGCCGGACAAGCCATCAACGCCCAGGACATGAGCCGCACGTCCGAATCCCGCACGGTGGATCACTCAGCCACGCCTTCGGCCACCGCCACGCCGTCGGCGAGCGCAAGCGCGATCCCCAAGCCGAGCACTGCGTCGACGCCAAGCCAGGCGGCCGCGCCCGCTCCAGCCGCCGTCGCGCCCCAGGCTGCCGCACCGGCCGCACCCGCTGCACCCCCTGCTCCAGCGGCACCGGCTGCACCAGTCGCCGTCGATGATCCCTCCGGCGCCCAGGCCTACGCCGCAAGCATCCTTCCCTCCTACGGTTGGGGCCAGGGCGAAATGTCGGCCCTGATCACCTTGTGGAACAAGGAATCGGATTGGCGCACCACTGCCACCAACGCCTCCAGTGGCGCTTACGGCATTGGGCAGTCGCTGCCGGCCGAAAAGATGGCGTCCGAAGGCGCCGACTGGCAGACCAACTACCAGACGCAAATCCGCTGGGGCCTGAACTACATCAAGGAACGCTACGGATCGCCGTCCGCGGCATGGTCCTTCCACTTGGCCCACAACTGGTACTAAGCCAAGAGCCAACCACAAAGTACGTCGAGGTCCGTCCCTTCCGGGGCGGGCCTCTCCGTTTCTTGGCCAGGCAAGTGATGCGCCACGCTGGTCACACATCCACAGCCACGTCACAGGTTCCGCCTAAAGCCTTCATATTCGGCAACGGCACTCTGGATACATGACGCTCATCGAATCCACCTCCGGAACCCTGAAGGACCCCGCGGTGGTGCCGCCGGGCCTTCCCATCCAACCCAGCACTCCCATCCAGCGCGGCACGGGGCGGCGCGCCCCCGTGGACACCCACACCGCCATCCCCGTCCTCGACGTCACCATCCCCGTCTTCAACGAGGAACGCGATCTCGAAGAGTGCCTGCGCAGGCTTCACGGCCACTTGCGCGAATCCTTCCCGCATGGCTTCCGCATCACCGTGGCGGACAACGCGAGCACGGACGGCACGTTGAAAATCGCGGAGCGCGTAGCCCGGGAACTGCCTGAGCTCGCGGTTGTCCACCTTGACGAGAAGGGACGCGGCAACGCCCTTCGCA
Source organism: Arthrobacter sp. S2(2024) (assembly GCF_036662515.1). Lineage (NCBI taxonomy): Bacteria > Bacillati > Actinomycetota > Actinomycetes > Micrococcales > Micrococcaceae > Arthrobacter > Arthrobacter sp. S2(2024). Next base: position 86,362 of record NZ_JAYKZI010000004.1, read on the forward strand.
AGGTGTGGCTTGCATCGCCGTCGCCCGTTCTGGCTTACATGGACGTTGACCTTTCCACTGACCTCGCCGCACTGGCGCCCCTTTTGGCGCCGCTGATCTCCGGCCATTCGGACCTCGCCATCGGCACCCGACTGACCCGTAACTCGCGGGTCGTCCGCGGCCCCAAACGCGAGTTCATTTCGCGCGGATACAACCTGATGCTGCACTCGTTCATGGGTGCCCGCTTCAGCGATGCCCAGTGCGGCTTCAAAGCGATCCGGGCAGACGTCGCCCAGCAGATCCTCCCGCACACCATGGATAACTCGTGGTTCTTCGACACCGAACTCCTGGTCCTCGCCGAACGCTGCGGCCTCCGGGTCCACGAAGTTCCCGTCGACTGGATCGACGATCCCAATTCCAGCGTCGACGTGGTGCGGACCGCCCTCGCCGACATCCGCGGCATGGTCCGGCTCACCCGGGATCTCGTCTCGGGCCGCATCCCCATTCCGGAACTGCGGGCGGCACTTGCACGCGGGCCGCTCCCGGCGTCGTCCCGAATCGCCGAGCAAAGCCCGCGCAGCAGCCTATTCGGGCAATTGGTCCGGTTCGCCGCGATCGGCGCTGCGTCCACCCTCGCCTATGTGCTCATCTTCCTGTTCTGCCGCGGCTTCATGGACCCGCAGCTGGCGAACTTCCTGGCGCTGCTCGTCACGGCCATCGCCAACACCGGCGCCAACCGTCGCTTCACCTTCGGCATCCAGGGCGGCAATCCCGTTCGGCACCACTTCGAGGGGTTGATCGTCTTCGGGATCGGCCTCGCACTCACCTCCGGGGCCCTCGCCTTGGTGCACAGTACGACGACGCCGGACCGCTGGGGCGAGCTCCTCACCGTGGTCGCAGCGAACCTCGCCGCCACGGCAGTCCGCTTCCTGTTGTTCCGCCTTTGGGTCTTTCGGCAGCCTGCGGCGCCGTCGGCTGAACCCATGACACAAGCCAAAACGCGCACAGAAACGGCAGCATCATGACCTCCACGATTACTCCCGCAAGCACAGGACCCGCCGCCGGAAATGCTGACGCCGGCCCCGCCGTCGGGATTGCCGACGCACCGCGCCACTCGGCACGCCCGTCAACCCCGGATGCAACGCCCCGCTGGACCCGATACGCCTTTGGCCGGCAGCCCCGTTGGGTACGGCCGTCCGCCGCCGGGCTCCTCGTAGCCACCGCGTTCCTGTATCTCTGGAACCTCGCGGCCACCGGCTACGGAAACTCCTTCTACGCAGCGGCCATTCAAGCCGGCACCAAGGACTGGACGGCGCTTCTGTTCGGTTCGCTCGACGCCGGCAACGCCATCACCGTGGACAAGCCTCCGGCCTCCTTGTGGATCCCTGCTTTGGCGGGCCGGATCTTCGGCTTCTCTCCCCTGAGCATGCTGGTTCCCGAGGCGCTGATGGGCGTGGCCGCCGTTGGATTCCTTTACTTGACGGTCAAGCGGGTTTCCGGACCAGGCGCTGGCTTGTTGGCCGGTGGCGCCTTGGCACTGACCCCGGTGGCGGCGCTCATGTTCCGCTTCAACAATCCCGACGCCATGCTGACTCTCTGCCTGGTCCTGGCGGCGTACTTCACTACCCGCGCCATCGAACGGGCGGGCTGGAAGTGGCTCGCCGCTGCCGGCGCTGTAGTGGGCCTCGCGTTCCTGAGCAAGATGCTGCAGGGTTTCCTGATTGTTCCGGGCCTGGGACTTGCGTATCTCTGGGCCGCACCTACCCCGTTGCGGCGGAGGCTGCTGCACCTGCTCGGCGCGCTGGCCGGAATCGCAGTAGTAGCCGGCAGTTATGTCGCCCTCTTCCAGCTGACCCCGGCATCGGCACGGCCTTACATGGCGGGTTCGCAAACCAACAGCTTCCTCGAGCTGACCTTTGGCTACAACGGGCTGTCCCGCATCACGGGTTCGGGCGAAGGCACGCCCGGCGGCGGCGGAGCGGGCGCCCCTGCTGGAGGCAATCTCGGTGGCCTCGGCGCCTTCGGCGGCGGCGGTGGCGGTGGCGGCAACGCCGGATTCGGTGGCGCTGCCGGGATCACCCGCATGTTTGGCACGAGCTTCGGCGCTGAGGTCTCCTGGCTTCTCCCTGCTGCACTGATTCTGCTGGCAGCCGGCCTATGGTTCACCCGCCGGGAAGCGCGGGCTTCCCGCACCCGTGCCGCGCTCATCCTGTGGGGTGGCTGGCTTCTGGTGACGGCGGGCGTCTTCAGCTTCATGAGCGGCATTGTCCACCCCTACTACGCGGTAGCGCTCGCACCGGCAATCGCAGCCTTGGCAGGCATTGGCAGCGTTGAGCTGTGGCGTGGCCGTGGATATTGGCCGGCCAGGATCGTCCTGGCCGTGGTCATCCTCGGTAGTTCGGCTTGGTCCGCGGTTCTCCTGGGCCGCGACGCCTCGTGGCTTCCGTGGTTGCGCATCGTGATCGTCGTCCTGGGCGTGGTGGCGGCAGCGGCAATCCTGCTCCGCCTCGACTCGTTGCGCTTTGCCGGCCAAAACACGGCGGGGCGGTTCCGGAACGCAGCGGCCGCGGCCGTCGTCGTCGTTTCCCTTCTGGCCGGCGGCCTCGGAACAGCGGCGTGGACGCTCGCGACGGCGGCTACCGCGCACTCCGGTTCCATCCCTACGTCGGGACCCAGCGGTTCCGCCATGGGCGGCTTCGGAAACCGCGCCGGTGGGTTCGGCGCAGCTGGTGGCGCGGGTCCGGCGGGAGGGCCCGGTTCCGAGGGAACGTCCGACGCCGGACTGACCGCCCTGCTGAAATCCACCACCACGAAGTGGTCGGCGATCGTCTCCGGTGCCACCCAAGCCGCAAGCCTTGAGCTCGCCACGAACACCAACGTGATCGCGCTCGGTGGCTGGAACGGCGGCGATCCCTACCCCACGCTGGCAGAGTTCCAGGACATGGTGGCCAAGGGACAGATCGGCTACTACATCGCAGGAGGCGGCATGGGTGGCGGCGGGTTCGGAGGCCAAGGCGGCAATTCCGAGGTAGCCTCCTGGGTACAGGCGAACTTCCAAGCCCAGACGGTGGGCAACTCCACGGTCTACAAGCTGACAAAGTAGATTCCGATGACCACTTCCTATTCCACAGGCACGGACTCCGAGGCAAGGCAGCCGGCTCCGCCGCCGCTGTTGGTGGGGCCGACTGCGCCGCAGGAAGCGGCCGTTCCCCACGGAGGGGGCGGCCGCGCCCGGGCCGGTTCGCCCCGCCGGTCCCGCCAGCCCCGCCGCACCCGCGGCCCGCATGCCCTGCGGCACCGCGTGGAGCTCGGTTTCGTGCTCCTGGCAACGGCGGTCCTTTATCTCTGGAATCTCGGCGCTTCCGGCTGGGCCAACGCGTTCTATTCCGCGGCGGCCCAGGCCGGTTCGCAGAATTGGGCCGCATGGTTCTTCGGATCGTCCGACGCCGCCAACTCCATCACGGTGGACAAACCGCCGGCGTCGCTCTGGATCATGGACCTCTCGGTACGGATCTTCGGGCTGAGCTCCTGGAGCATCCTGGTTCCCCAGGCGCTCATGGGCGTGGCCACGGCCTGGCTGCTGTATCTGGCAGTCAGGCGAGCCGCGGCCCCCGCTTCCGGCGATCCACAGCTCGCCCACCGGGCCGGGCTGCTCGCCGCCGTCGTCATGGCCATCACCCCGGTAGCCACCCTCATGTTCCGGTTCAACAACCCGGACGCCCTGCTGGTGCTACTCATGACGGCCGCCGGCTACGCCACTCTGCGGTCCATGCAGGACAACACACTGCGCTGGCTCCTGCTGGCCGGAGTGTTCCTTGGCTTCGGCTTCCTCACCAAGCAACTCCAGGTCCTGCTGGTGGTTCCTGGATTTGCGGTGGCGTACTTGGTTGCCGCGCCGGGTGGAGTGGGGCGTCGCCTGCTTCATCTGCTCGGCGCGGGGGCGGCCATGGTGGTCGCGGCCGGCTGGTGGCTCGCCGTCGTCGAACTCGTTCCGGCGAACATGCGGCCATACATCGGCGGCTCACAGAACAACTCGATCCTGGAACTGACGCTCGGTTACAACGGCCTCGGCCGGCTGAGCGGCCAGGAGACCGGCAGCGTGGGGGGCGGCAACGGTTGGGGAGTTCCTGGGCTGTTCCGGATGTTCAACAACGAATTCGGCGGCCAGATCGCGTGGCTGCTCCCTTCGGTGCTAGTCCTCGGGGCCGGGCTGCTGTGGCTGGGCCGGCGTGCCCCGCGCACGGATAGCGTCCGCGCCTCGGTGATCGTGTGGGGCTCGTGGGTGCTGGTCACCGGGCTCGTGTTCAGCTTCATGGCAGGCATCATCCACCCCTACTACGCGGTGGCGCTGGCCCCGGGCATCGCCGGGCTCGCGGGCCTGGGCGGGGCGCTTTTGTGGCAGCACCGCGCACAGCTCGTCGCCGCGGTCGTGCTCGCTGTGGCAGTTGCCGCAGCTGGATTCACGGCCTTCGGCCTCCTGGGCGGCACCACCGCTTATGGTCCGTTGCTGCGCTGGGCCGTGCTGCTGGGCGCATTGGCGGCTGCGGCCGGCTTGCTGCTCTCGGGACGTTTCCCGGTCCGCATCCTCCACCGCACGACGGCGGCGCTCGCCCTCGCGGCCTCCCTTGCCGGTCCGCTGGCGTACTCGATCTCTACCGCCTCCGTGACGCATAGTGGCGCAATCCCCAGCGCCGGTCCCGCGACTACGTTCGGTGGCTTCGGCGGCTTTGGAGCCCGGGGCGGCTTCGGGCAAAACAACGCAGCCCAGAACACTCCCCCGCAGACCCTCCAACAGCCGGGCGCCCAGGCTGGCGGCTTCGGAGGGAACCGGCAAGGCGGCGGCCTGGGCGGCCTGCTCGGCGCCACCACGCCGTCGTCGGAAATGGTTGCCGCACTGAAATCCGGCGCCTCGAACTACACGTGGGCGGCCGCCGTCGTGGGCTCGAACAACGCCGCCGGCTACCAGCTGGCCACCGAACTGCCGGTCATGGCGGTGGGCGGTTTCAACGGCACGGACCCGTCTCCCACCCTTGAGCAGTTCCAGCAGCTCGTGGCACAGGGCAAGATCCACTACTTCATCGCCGGCGGGACCATGCAGGCGAACAGCGGATCGGAAGCCCCCGCCCAGATCGCGCAATGGGTGGCTGCGAACTTCCAGTCACAGACCATCGGCGGGACCACGGTGTACGTACTGGCGGGCTAGAACCGGAGCTCGATCACCCATCGACCGGAAGCGTCCAGGCTCGCCGTGGCAGTGACAGCTGAATAGTCCGCGATCTGCCACAGCCCATCCGCCGCCTCGCCGCCGGCGTCGCCCACCACCACGGTCCGCATTCCGGCCGCACGGGCGGAAGCGATGCCCGCGGGGGCATCTTCGAAGACGACGACGTCGGCCGGCTCGGCACCCAGCAGCGCTGCGGCCCTGAGGTAGCCTTCCGGGTGCGGTTTGCCACGGGTCACGGCCTCGGAGGTAACAGTGGTCGCGGGCATCTCGAGTCCGGCTGCCTGCATGCGCACCCCGGCAAGGATCCGATCGGCCGAGGTGACCATGGCGACGGCGTCGGCAGGCAACGACCGCAACAGTTCCGCGGCTCCGGGCAACGCAACGATCCCGTCCGTCCGGGTCCGTTCCATCTCGCCGAGTTCCTCCGCGAGCGCGTCGATGTCAGCTCCGGCGGGAGCGAAACGGCGCACCGTGTCCTTGGCTTGGACCCCGTGTGAAGTCCGCAGGATCTCCTCGATGTCCAGTCCATACCGGCCCGCGAATTCGCTCCACACTTGCTCCACGATCGCGGTGGAGTCCACCAAGGTTCCGTCCATATCGAAGAGGACAGCCCGGACGGTCAGGGTTTTCACGGCTTCAGCAGGCAGGTTCATGCATCCATCCTGCCGCTGAAGCCGGTCTGCGGCCCAACTCTTACGGTGTGAGTCCTAGCCGTTGGGCCGGTGGGGGATGTACTGAACGGCCCATTTGTTGCCGTCCGGATCGGCGAAGTACACAAAGTGGCCCCAATCCTGGATGTCGATGTCGCTGACTTCCACGCCGTTGGCCTTGAGCTGGCTGTGGGCCTCCTGGATATCTCCCACCACCATTTGCAGGCTGGGAGCGGTGCCTGGAGGGGCGTCGTTGAGGCCCTCGCCGATGCAGATGGAGCAGGCCGAGCCGGGCGGAGTCAGTTGGACGAAGCGGATGCCGTCCATAGGCCGCTCGTCGTAGTCGGCGTTGAAGCCCACTTTGTTGACGTAGAAATCCTTGGCGCGGTCCACATCGGACACGGGGACAAACACAAGTTCAAGTTTCCAGTCCATGCGCCAAAGGCTATCGGCGGAGCCCGAAAACCGGTAGGGGCGGAGCACAACGCTGGGTCACTTACGGCCCATGTTGCTGCTCGAATTGGGCCGTAAGTGACCCCGCGTTGACGAGTTCGGCTGGTTAGGCGTTTTGCAGGGAGGGTTCGACGGCGGCGCCCGCTTCCGCTCCAGCCGCCAGGCTGCGTGCGTGGGCGCGGGACGGGAGGAGCCACGCCGCCAGCGTGGCGAGGACCAGCACAGACGCACCCACGTAGACGGCGGGAATGGCCGCGTCCACATAGCCCGTGGGAGTGAGTTTGCCGCCGGCTCCCGTGAAGACTGCCGTCAGGACGGCCACGCCCAGTGCCACACCGATCTCCCGGAGAGTGGAGTTGGTCCCACTCGCCTTCGCGTGGTCCTCGGCGCGCATGTTGGCGAGCACCGCCGTCGACATCGGGGCGAAAACCAGGCCCATACCGATTCCGGCCGCAACAAAGCCCGGCACCAGGGTTTCATAAGGGACGGTCGCGGAAAGGACTCCGGCCAGCCAGAACATGCCCGCTGTCAGCAGCACGAGGCCCGCAATCATCAGGGTCCTGGTGCCAAGCCGCGGGGCCAACAGGCCGGCAAGCGGTGCCACGAACATGGGCGCCAAGGTCCAGGGCATCGTCATGACGCCTGCTGCGAGGGGTCCGTGGCCCTGTACTACCTGCAGGAACTGGATGAGGATGAAGACAGACCCGAAGATCCCGAAGCTGAAGGTCAAGCCGATCAGGTTTGCCACGGTGAAGCTGCGGTCGCGGAACAGCCGGAGCGGAAGCAGTGGCGCAGCGACCCGGGATTCCCACAGAACGAAGGCAAGCAGCAGGACGCCGCCACCGATCAAGCCGGCGAGGACTTCGGCGCTGGACCAGCCGGCGTCGTTCCCCCGGACAATGCCGAAGACGAGCCCCAGGAGGCCGAGTCCGGAGAGAAGAAGGCCTACGACGTCGGCGCGGACGCGGGCGCCGAAGCTGTTCGGCAGCGCGAAGAGCGCCAGAGGAATCGACAGGATGCCGATGGGCACGTTGAGCCAGAAGATCGCTTCCCAGCTCCAGCCTTCCACGACTGCGCCGCCGATCAGCGGCCCCAGTGCGACACCCAGGCCGGAGACTCCGCCCCAGATGCCGATGGCGAGCGGGCGCAGCTTGTCGCTGACCGAGCCCACCAGCAGGGTGAGCGATAGCGGCATGAGCGCCGCGGAGCCAACGCCCTGGACCGCGCGGGCGGCGATGAGCTGCAACGGATCCGTGCTGACGGCTGCCGCTGCGGACGCGAGGGTGAAGATGGCAAGGCCCGCGATGAACACGTGACGGCGGCCGAAGCGGTCCCCCAGGCCGACGGCCAGCAACATGAACGCCGCGAAGCTCAGGGAGTAGGCGTTGACGATCCACTGCAGTTCCTCGACGCTCGCACCGAGGGCCTTGTGCATGACGGGCAGTGCGTTGGTGACCACGAGGTTGTCCAGTGTGGCCATGAAGACGGGGAGAGAGGCCGCCACAATGGCCAGCCAAACGGGAATGGTGCGTTTCATGATGACTCCACGGGTCGCTGAGGTGCCGCTAAGTTGGGTTGTTGTAATCGAATGATTACTTAAGGCCCAAAGTTAGTTATCGACTGATAACATGTCAAGTGTGGCGAAGAAAACAGCGGGCACAGGCGCCCCGGAATCGGGCTCAAGCAGCCAGGCAACTGCCGAACGCATACCAGCGGCGCAGCGGCGCGAACTGATCCTGGAAGCCGCCACCGGCGTCTTCGCCGAGCGTGGCTACGCTGGTTCCACCACGGACCAAGTGGCAAAGGCCGCGGGCATCAGCCAGCCGTATGTCGTGCGGATGTTCGGCACCAAGGAGACACTGTTCCTGGAGGCCCTGGATCGCGCCCAGGGCAAGCTGCTGCGCGCGTTCCGCGACGTCATCGCGGCGTACGACGCCGGAGAACTCGCCGAAGAATTGCGGCACCTCGATCCTGCCGCCGGGAGCGGTCGCCCGGAACAGCTCAAGCAGCTCATGGCCATCGCCTACGCCGACCTGATCGAGGATCGCGGCATTCTCATGATGCTGATGCAGGCCTTCGTCGCCGGCCATGAACCCGCCATCGGGGCACGCGCCAGGGAAGGATTCCTGGATATTTACCGCCTGGTGCGCGACGAAGCCGGCCTGTCCCCCGAAACCTCCCGCGACTTCCTTGCGCAGGGCATGCTCATGAACACCCTGATCGGCATCCGCCTGCCGGAAGTCTACGAGCAGGACGAGACCGCCGAGGAGTTGCTTGAGTGCACCCTTCGGTCCAAGCTGCCCATGGTGCTCAAGGCAAGCAAGGCCCAGCGCCGCGCGGGTTAGTAGCTAGCCGGACTCGCTAGCCGGCCACGCCGTACAGGCGGTCTCCGGCGTCGCCCAGGCCCGGAACGATGTAGGCCTTTTCGTTGAGCCTCTCGTCGATCGACGCGAGGACGATCTTGACGTTGGCTTCGGAAAGCTCTTCTTCCAGCTTGGCCAGGCCCTCCGGGGCTGCGAGCAAGCAGATGCACGTGACGTCCGAGGCACCGCGCTTGAAGAGGAACTTGATGGCTTCGCGCAGTGTGCCGCCGGTGGCGAGCATGGGATCCAGGACGAAGATCTGGCGGCCGGTGAGGTCCTCGGGGAGGCGCTCGGCGTAGGTGATGATGTCCAGGGTCTCTTCGTCGCGGGCCATCCCCAGGAAGCCCACTTCGGCGGTGGGAACCAGCTTGGTCATGCCCTCAAGCATGCCGAGGCCTGCGCGCAGGATGGGGACCACCAGCGGCGTCGGCTTCGTGAAGGCAGTGCCGATCGCCTTGGTGATGGGGGTTTCGATCTCTACCGCTTCGGTCCTGACTTCGCGGGTGGCCTCGTAGGCCAGCAAAGTGACGAGTTCTTCGGTGAGTTGCCGGAAGACCGGTGAAGGAGTGTTCTTATCCCGCAGAACGGTGAGCTTGTGAGCGACCAGCGGGTGGTCCACGACGAGTGTGCGCATGACTCCAAAACTATCATTGAGGGATGAGCACCAACGAGCCTTATCACGCAGAGCACGCGGCCTGGATGGGCCTGGCACTGGACGAGGCCCGGCGGGCGCTGAATACGGAGGACGTGCCGATCGGCGCTGTCGTCCTGGGGCCCGACGGCGGCGTGCTGGGTGCCGGACGGAACGAACGGGAAGCGCACGGCGACCCGACGGCGCACGCCGAGATCGTTGCCATCCGCGAGGCGGCCGCGGCCCTGCAACGCCACGCCCTTGAGCTCGGCGAAGGCGGAGACGGCTGGCGCCTCGAGGACTGCACCCTTGTGGTGACGCTGGAGCCGTGCGCGATGTGCGCCGGAGCCATTGTGCTGGCCCGGATTCCGCGGGTGGTCTTCGGCGCCTGGGATGAGAAGGCCGGGGCTGCCGGATCGGTGTTCGACATCCTGAGGGAACGCCGGCTCAACCACTGGGTGGAGGTGTACGCAGGCGTGCGCGAAGAGGAATGCTCGGCTCTGTTGCGCGATTTCTTCGCGGCCCACCGGAAATAGCAGCTGCCTCCGGATCGCCCTTGAAATTGTGAGGTGTTGGACGTCAGATGGTCTCAGGCAGCACACCTGAGGAGGACCTCATGACCGTCTCGTTCAACCACACCATCGTCTACACAACGGACAAACGCCGTTCCGCGGAGTTCCTCGCCAAGGTGTTTGGGCTTCCGAAGCCGCAAGCCATGTGGTCCTTCATGACCGTGGCCTTTGACCATGGAGTCGCCCTCGATTTCGCCACGGCGGACCGGCCCATCTCTCCCCAGCACTATGCCTTCCTGGTCAGCGAGGACGACTTCGACGGGATCTTCGCCCGGATCCAGGCTGAGGGCATCCCCTACTGGGCCGATCCTGCACGCTCACGCCCCCAGCAGATCAACCACAACGACGGCGGACGCGGCGTCTACTTCGCCGATCCGGACGGTCATTTCCTCGAGGCGATCACGAGGCCGTATGGATCGGGTGCCGCATGAGTTCCCCAGTGCGCGTCACGGCCATGGTGACCGGCCGCGTCCAGGGCGTGGGTTTCCGGTACTCCACGATGCACCAAGCCCGGCTATTGGGATTGACCGGGGAAGCTGCCAACCAGTTGGACGGCTCGGTGCAAGTGATCGCAGAGGGAGACCGCGAAGCCGTCGACTCCTTGCTGGAATGGCTGCAGTCCCGGGACGCCCCCGGCCGGGTAAAACACGTGGATGCCACCTTCACGCAAGCCACCGGCGAGTTCTCCGGATTCTGGGTGGACTGAAGCACTCCAACCTGAGACCAGCGTTCGCTTTATGAATTGGCACTGTCCAGGGCGTCGATGCGTTTTTGCCGCGATGCCGGCGAGTCCAGGCTGAACGAGCGGAAGTCCCCGAGGTCTTCGCGGATCCAGCTCTCCACCTCATTGATCCGCTGGGTGACGGCCGCAGTGGGCTTGTCGAACGTCCATGCTGCGATCCGTTCCTTGCCCGGATCGTATTGCCACAGCCCGATGATCCGTCCCCGGTCCAGGATCGGGTGGTCGGACAGGTCCGCCTGCAGCGCGAGCGTGGTGTCCAGGATCTTCCGGCCCCGATCTCCTTCGGCCAGCATGTCCGCCGAATTCCTGCGCAGCAGTACCAAAGAATCCGTCCCGGCCAGAAGCTGGATCTGTTCCTCCTGCGGCGCCGTGAACGCGGAAAGGTGCTCGACGTCGTCGGGCAGCATCCAGAGCGGCTCGCCTGCCGCCGTCGTCACTTCGACGGCGCCGACGGCGGCCAGCGCCGCCTTGCTCTGCGCGACGGTGAAGCCCGTAAGCCATTGGCTCTGCTTGAACGTCGCTCCGCCAGTCCAGCGCAGGTACCGTTCGATCAAAAGCGCCCGGGCGGCGTCGTCGTCGAGGCCACTGGGCGGCAGCACCCACGACGTGTAGGCGTAGCGCTGCTGGTCGAGGCGGCCGTTGACGGGGACGCGACGGATGCGGCCATCGGCTTGGAGGAGCCCCAGCGCCGTGGGCAGGGTGGTTGACGCACCTTTCTTCTTGCCTTCTTCGCCGAGGCTGCGGACGGATTCGCCGAGCTCGTCCCTGAGCTGCTTGGGATCCATGGGGTCGCTGGATTCCAGGAGGGTGTGGAGTACTTGCTCTTCGAGGAGGGTGATCTCACCGCGTTCGACGCCGAGGCGGGCCAGGACCTTGAACGGCGCCACCGCGGCGTCCCGGCCGACTTGGAGGCCCCACGCGAAGTCGTTCCGGCCCAGGACGTAGGTGCAACCGCGGGCCGTGGGGAGCTCGTGGATCCTCAACTCGGCGACGTCGCGATCGACCTGTTCGCGCCGGATCCCCGCCCGGGCGAAGAGCGTCAGGTAGGGGTTGGCACCGCCCACCGAGCGGGCCCAGCCGGCGCGATCCAGGACTTCCTCGGACGTCTTGCCGGAGAGGGAACCGTCCAGGCCCTGTCTGTGCCACGCCCAGGCGCGGAGGAGTTCCGGGGTGAGCGTTTGGGTGGAAAGCACGGCGGACGTCATGGCCCCATTCTGCACCGTTTATCCGCCATCCGGGGCGGTCCCGCGCGAGCTACCGCTCGAAATCCAGCGAGAAGCCTGCCCAGGCGTCGGGATGTTCCCGGAGGAGGACGTCGACGCCGGCGAGCGCACCGCCGTCGTCGCTCTCGCGGACTTTCGCTGCAACCGCCTCAGCGATGAAGCGGGCCAGCACTTCCGTCGTCGTGAGCTGTCCGGCGAAGTCCGGGTGTTCGTCGAGGTTCTTGTAGTTGAGGCCGGCCAGCACCTCGTCCACGATGGTTCCAGCGGCGCCGATGTCCAGGACGATCGCATCGTCGTTCAGTTTGGCCCGACGGAATGTCACCTCGGCCACGAAAGTGGCTCCGTGGAGTCCTTGGGCCGGGCCGAACGATTCCCGCGGAAGGCTGTGGGCGATCATGAAGTGCCGGCGGACGGTGAGGCTGAACATCGTTATGCCTCGTTTCCTTCCCGCTGCGGGGTCCCGGGGTAGTTGATGACTCGGCAAAGATCGTCCAGTTCGCCGTTTTCCAGGCCATTGAAGACCTCCGGCAGTTCCTCGAATTGCGACTCCCCCGTGAGGAACGCGTCGAAAATGGGGTCCCGCAGCAGAGAGACCGCCAGTTCCAGCCGCTCTCTTGAGGTACGGCTATGCCGGCGCGAACGTGCCACCACTCCCACCTGGCTGGCTCGGATGGTGAGGCGCCGGGCGTGGAAGTCCTCCCCCAGCGGCAAGGAGACCTTCCGGTCCCCGTACCAGGACATCTCAATGATCTCGCCCTCGTCCCCGGCTAATTGCAGGCTACGGGCCAGTCCTTCATCCGTGGCCGAGCAGTGGAACACGATGTCGCAATCCTGATGCGCGTCGTCCGGGAGCACGAACTCCACGCCCAGGGATTCCACGAACCCGCGCTTCGCCGGGTCCGTCTCCACCAGTTGCAAGCGCTCCAGCGGGAAACCGCGCAGGAGCGCCGCGGTCATGCCGCCCACCAATCCGGCGCCGACGACGGCGATCCTGTCACCCAGGCGGGGCCCCGCCTCCCAAAGGGCGTTGAGGGCGATTTCGGCGATGCCAGTGAGCACAGCGCGGCGTTCCGGCACGCCGTCGGGTATTCGGGTGAGTGAGGTGAGCGGCACGACGTAGCGGTCTTGATGCGGGTGCAGGCAAAACACATTCTGGCCGATCCAGTCCTCGGGGCCTTGTTCAACTATTCCGACCGATAGATAACCGAACTTGACCGGCGCGGGAAAGTCCCCGGTTTGATGGGGGGCCCGCATCGCTTTCGCGGTTCGTGTGGGCACGTGCGCTTCATGGACCACGAGCTCTGTGCCCCTGCTGATTCCCGAGTACAAAGCACGGACCACAGCCTCGCCCTGCGCCGGCGCCGGAAGGTCCTCGCTGCGGAGCTCGCCTTGGCACGGGCCGACCGTCCAGTAGGCCAGGGCCGTTTGGGGGTGCGTGTTCTGGGTGTCCGTGTTCTGCGGTGCGTTTCGTGGAAGAGTCATCGTGCTTGCGAATCTAGTCCTGCGGCTGCGATTACGAAAGGGAAGGCTACTTACTAAGTGGGCGTCGCCCGGCCGTTTTGGGGAACGGGCCTCCACTCCGGTACCCTATTTCAGTTGGTGACGTGTCCGAGCGGCCGAAGGTGCAACACTCGAAATGTTGTTTGGTGTAAAAGCCAACGTGGGTTCAAATCCCACCGTCACCGCCAATGAAAACCCCCGGAATTCCGGGGGTTTTCTGCATTCCCGGGGCCTTCGTGGTGCATTTTTGGTGCATGTTTCGAGGAAGAGTCACCTCCCACCTCGGCTACGCGATGCCCTTGGCTGTTACGCAACGTGCAGAGTCCCCGAGTGGATACAGAAGATGGCCAACCGCGCCAGTTGACGAGCACAACTCACCTGTCCGTGTTAGGAATGTTTGCGTCGCTGCCGAGGCAGATCTTTTACCAGCTCGGTTCCAAGGAAGCCAGGGCGTCGGCCCCGTCCCCCGGAAAGCGCTCCCGTCGGCGCTAACCGATGAACTCGCCATGACGTGGGTTCCACCGTTCAATCTCTCTTCCGCTACCACAGACGGGATCTCGCGGAGCAATGGCTTCCGCGTATCGAGGTGGCCAGAGGCTGACATGGTGCTGTGGCCCTTGCTGGCTAAATGAGATAAGCCATGGCATGTTCTTACGCTTAGGAGTATAAATGTAAGAATCCAAGGGATATTCTTACAGTTAGGCGATCATGAAGCAGCCGGGGCAAGCGGACGGTACAGGCATCTACGGGCATGTCACCCTGGCCGGTACATCTGGTTGGCCGGCGGCCGAGTATGAACGCTACGAGTGGACCGGAACCCAGGACGCCTTCCGCACCAGCAACTATCTGTCCGGGATGGCCGGGCAGCCCTATGAGGCGTTGATCCCTTCGACTATCGCAAAATCGACCTACCTCCCCTCTCCAAGGGTCGCGGCGCTGGCCGAGGAAGCCGCCCAGGAGATCAGCCGGTTCGACGAACGCTACGGCAAGCACCTGCGCCCGTTCGTGTCCCTGATGCTGCGCAGTGAGTCAGTCGCCTCCTCGCAGATCGAGAACCTGACCGCCAGCGCCCGCAGCCTGGGTGAGGCCGAGCTCGGTGTAGAAGACAAGGCCAACGCCACCTTGGTCGTCCGCAATGTCCGGGCAATGGAGACGGCGCTGGCCGCCGCCGACCACCTGACGCCCGAGAGCGTCCTGGACATGCACAGAGCCCTGATGGACGGCACCCGCGACGCCGACGTCGCCGGACACTGGCGCGACCAACAGGTTTGGATCGGCACCAGCCAGTACAGTCCGATCGGCGCGGAATTCGTCCCGCCGCACCACAGCCGTGTCCCGGCGCTGATGACCGACGTCATGGACTACACCCGGCGCTGGGACATCCCGGTGATCATCCAGGCCGCCATCGCGCACGCACAGTTCGAGACCATCCACCCGTTCACCGACGGCAACGGACGTACCGGAAGAGCCTTGCTGCACGCCATGCTCAAGCACCGGGGTGTGGCCTCGCATGTCACTGTCCCCGTCTCCGCCGGGCTGCTCGCCAACGTCGGCGCCTATCACGCTGCCCTCACTGCTTTCCGGGCCGGAGACCCGGAGCTCATCATCACCGTGACCTCCGAAGCGGCGTTCCGGGCCATTGAGAACGGCACGACGCTCGCCAACGACGTCGTCGCCATTACCGAGGGTTGGGCTGACAGGATCACAGCACGCCGTGACTCAGCCGTATGGCCGGTCCTGGATCTTCTGGCCAGCCAGCCAGTTGTCAACGCCGCGGTTCTGGGGTCCAAGCTCGGCCTCGACTACATGCGTCAGAAGCGCGCCCTGGATGCCCTGGAGGAAGCGGGGATCGTCGTCGGCGTCGATAAATACAAGAAAGGCCGGTTCTGGCGGGCGCCTGAAATGCTGGCGGCCTTGGATGCATTCGCCGAACGTGCCGGGCGCCGCGGCCGTAGCTGAGCCGACCGACAGGGCGGGCCACCCGGAAATGGACTTATGAGAACCTATACGGAGTTATAGGGGGTTCTAGGTATCTTTCCTAGAACTGGCTAGAAGTTCGTATAGGTGACCGTCGATGGACATGGAGTGTCCCGCGTGGGCCGCCGCCCTGGACTACGCAGACGAGCACGAAGGCATCTACGACAAGCGGACCCTCGCCACGGCGGCCTTCCGTGCCCTCCTCGCTATCGTGGAGGCCTCTCAGCTCCGCGATGAGGACCTGCTGGTCCCCCATGCGGCGCGTCCTTTATAGGCTAGAGGCATGTGGAACGTGGCGAAGCTGAAGCGTGACTTTTACGAGTGGTACAGGCGTGAGAATGGTAAGTCTGCGGGTCCAGGTGACTTCCTGGAGTCTTACGTGAGTTACGTGTACGACTCACTCTTGAGCAGACACGCTAGGAATATTACCGTTACGAAGCAGGCTCAGGTTCCTGATAATTTCGGCAACTTGTACAACATTGATGTCTTCTTCGAGTATGAGATCGCAGGAAACAAGCACCGAGTTGCCATTGAGTGTAAGGACCACAAACGACCGGTCGGCCGGGACGACGTGATCGCCTTCTGCGGAAAGGTCAGGGACATGCCCAGCACGATTGGTCTTTTCATCTCTGCAAGCGGTTTCCAGTCTGGCGCTCTCAAGTACCTTGACGACCACGGAGTTCGACATATGACGCTTGACGAACTCCCCCATTTCGGCCAGGCCGTCGCCAACCGATTCCTCGCGCCGATGCTCCCGGACGAATCTGCATCTGGTCAGCCGTTCTGGACGGTCATGGAAGCCAAAAACGGAAAAGTGACTGGGTCGTGGTTGCTTCTGCCCTGGACACCAGAATTGGCAAACCAATTTCCAGATGGCGAGGGCAAGACTGTCCCCTTGTTTTGGTCTCGGCCTGAGGCAGAGCGATACCAGGCTCTCTGCTTCAAGGACGGTGAAGCTTCGTGCGTCCGAGGCTTGGAGCAACCCACCCTAAAGGTCATGATCGGACTCGCTAAGTTGAATGGGCTCTCTTTCGTCGTCCTTAGAGGCATAGAACTCCACGGACGGCAACAGTTTATTTGCGAGTCGTGGGAACCGGCTGCGCTCGAAGACGAATTTGTATCACTATAAAACGTCGAGATGGCCTGACGCATCTGATGGACCGCCCAACGCATCTAGGTAAACCATCAGATAAGCCCCCACTAATGGACCGGATTTGGTTCAGGGCTGGGTGCTGCTATCTACTAACTTCGCGATTCGTGTCCATAGTTCATAATTTCAACCTAGCGTCACAAGGGCCGCCAAAGAAAACCCCTGGTCAGCCAGGGGTTTTCTGCTTTCACGGGGCGTGGTGGTCCAGATTTCGCCGACTGAGCCGCCGCAACTCGTCGAGCAGGGAACTGATCGCCTTCGTGAATCCCACGGCGCCAGGAAGACGATGACTACCCGAGCGAACCCTAGCGATTCCGACAGCGATTCCGACGAAAGCAGCCTCCGTGCCGAGGCGGCGATATTTGAGGCATCGGTAAGTGGGCAGCCTAGAATCGTCATATGGGTCTCCTAACCTTCAGCATCAACGTCACCCTTGACGGTTGCGTCGACCACCAGGAAGGCATCGCCGACGACGAGACGCACGCCTACTTCACCCGCCTCATGGACGAGGGGGGCGCAATGCTCTGGGGCCGCACCACCTACGAGATGATGGAGAGTTACTGGCCAGCGGTCGTCCGCGGCGAGGAGGACGCGCCGCCTGCGATGCGCGAGTGGGCGCTCAAGCTGGAGGCCAAGCCGAAGTACGTTGTGTCGTCCACGCGAAGCGACTTCCCGTGGACCAACAGCCACCACGTCGTCGGCGACCTGCGCACGGCGGTACAGGATCTCAAGGATGCGACTCCCGGCGGGGTGCTCGTCGGCAGCGGCAAACTTGCGACAGGGCTGGACCAACTGAGTCTGATTGACGAGTACAAGTTCCTTGTCCATCCCAGGATTGCCGGCCACGGTCCCACCCTGTACCAGGGCGGACTGCCTAGCACGCGACGCCTCGACCTGATCTCGGCGGAGCCGCTCAGCAACGGCGCGGTCGCCTTGCACTATCGACGGGCTGATTGAGGGTGGCTGTCCGTCGCGGGTGAGCTTCGGCTAAAACGAGTCTGATTCGGGCTACTTCGCCTCGTTCGAAGGACTGGTGCGCACCTGTTCCAGAAAGACCGTGCGCTCGTGAAGGCAGAACCAGATGCGTACGGTGTTACGGCCGCTCCACGGTCTCGTCATCGTCAAGCCACTCGAGGTCGGCGCTGCCGTGTCCGGCTACGGCCGTGGCCGTCTCTTTCCAGCTGGTCAGCTCGGCCAAGGCGAGGTGCGGCTGGTTGGTTGAGAAAGAAGTCGCTTGACCCCCTCAGATCTACTCGTGTAGATTCAGTCAAGAATGTTAGCCAGGTCACACCCAAAGAAGGTCACCCGAACAGCCTCTGAGCCCAAAAGAGATGACCAGCCCATGAAGACCCCAACGACAGCCGTGGACCGTCCGGGCCTGGCCATACTCGGCGCCCGCACCCTGGGTAATGCCCTGGGCTCCGGACGAAACTCGCTGAACGCCCTGCGCTTGGTCTTCGCGGCAGCCGTGATCGTCTCCCATTCCTGGTGGCTGGGTGGCTACGGCCCGGAACCCTCGCTTTACGGGATCAAGCTCGGGACCGCTGGCGTCATGGGCTTCTTCGCCATCTCCGGCTATCTCATCACCGTCAGCGCCGAACGCTCGGACTCTGTGCTCGAGTATGCCGCAGCACGGCTCGCCCGCATCTATCCGGCCCTCGTGGTCGCGGCGCTTACTGTTGCCTTCGTGGCAGCACCGCTTGGCGCCCTCCTGACACACGGGACCTACGACCCGCGCGGAGCCTTGGCCTTCCTCGGCGCGGCGCTGGCACTCAGCATCGGCGTCATGGACACGCCCGCCATCGGGACGTCCCTCTGGGGCAACAACGACCGCTTTGACTGGAACGGCCCCCTATGGACCCTCACCTGGGAGGGGCTCTGCTACGTTATCATCGCCGCGATTGTGTTCCTGCTCCGCAGGGTTCCGGAGAGCAGGCGAGGCACTGCCACTGCAATATTCCTGCTTTTTGCCGCATCCACGGGAGCAGTCTTCGGAAAGCTGCTTGCAGGCAGCTTCGGGCCGAATCGCACCGAATTCGTCCTCCCGCTGCTCGCGGTCTTCATGGCGGGATCCCTCCTTGCCACCCAGAGACACACGGTCCGCGTCGGTGCGGCGCCGAGCCTCCTCGCCGCACTGGCAGTGTGGGGCGCCCTCGCCACGGGCTACGGCACAGCCCTCGCCCCGCTACCGTTTGCCTATCTCGTCCTGTCGATCGGTTCAATCGTCAGCGCGTCCGCCATCGGGTCCCGCTACGACATCTCCTACGGGATCTACATCTACGGATGGCCCGTCCAGCAGCTCCTCGCAGCCGCCCACATTCCATCCCACGTTCCCGCGCTCGGGTTTGCTGCGTTCGCTCTCGTGGCGGTCTGGCCGCTTGGTTTCTTGAGCTGCGTGGCCATTGAACAGCCAGCCCAGCGGATCCGGCGCGCCCTCATGCGCCGCCTCGCCCTCCGGGCAACCAGCTAAAATAATCCGCTTAAACGCTTGATCACGAGTCAAGTGCCAGTTATTCTTGCCGTGATTAAGCGTTTAATCAAAAATCCTTAGCTCCACCACAAGCTCCCCCGACTGCTCAACAACGCCGTGTGCAGAGGCTCGACGCAGAGCTATCGGCGGTCGAGTAGTCCTGACCGAGACCCGGAGATCTTATGGCCCACTCAGCAAGGAGGCTGTCGAAGAGGGCGAGCATGCTCGCCCTCTTCGCCGCGCTCACGATGTTTTTCACCACAACCATAGTTACCGGGGACATCCCCGGCGCAGGAGCCGTCGGCAGCGCGACCCCACCGCCAATGCGGGCCGTCTACCACATGACTCCCCCGTCAGGATGGCTGAGCGACCCTCAGCGGCCCATCTATCTCAACGGCAAGTACAACCTGTACTACCTTCACAGCAACCAGGACAACGGCCCCGGCGGATGGCGACATGCGACGTCGTCGGACACTGTGGTGTTCAACGACCAAGGCGACGCCCTCCCCCTCCAAAGCAATTTCCCCGTCTGGACCGGCTCCTCGGTGATCGATACCAACAACACCGCGGGCTTCGGGGCCGGCGCCGTCGTCGCGCTCGCCACGCAGCCCACCGACGGCGACCCGTTCCAGCAATCGCAATACCTCTGGTACTCGACCGACGGCGGGACAACCTTCACGCAGTACGGCGCACCGGTCATTGCCAACCCGGACGCCTCGGACTGGTTCCGCGACCCGAAGATCGTTTGGGACGCGGCACACTCGACCTGGGTAGCCGCGATCGGCCGCCAGCAAAAGATCACCTTCTACACCTCGCCGGATCTTAAGACGTGGACGCACCAAACCGACTTCAGCTACACCACTCCGAACATCGGCGGCGTTGAGTGCCCGGACATCTTCCAGATGAAGGCCGACGACGGTTCGTGGCATTGGGTCATGGCCGGGAGCATGCAGGGCGACTACAGCGGCAAGCCGGACACCTACGCGTACTGGACCGGAACGTGGAACGGCTCGGCGTTCGTCGCGGACCAGACGGACCCGCAGTGGCTCGACTGGGGTTCGGACTGGTACGCCTCGGTGACCTGGCCGGACGCCGCGAATCCCGACACCTCCCGTTACGCGATCGGCTGGATGAACAACTGGCACTACGCGCCGCACACCGTGCCGACGGACTCCACGGACAACTACAACGGCCAGATGTCGGTGGTGCGTCAGCTCAGCCTCAAGTCCGAGGGCAGCGGTGTCTACAGCCTCCTATCCCAGCCGACCCCGAATCTGGCCAACTACGCCACCAAAACCGTGAAGCCCGCCAACGCGACGGTCAATGGACGGACAACCCTCGACTACCACGGCTCCGCCTACGAGCTCGATGCGGACGTCAGCTGGACCACCCTGAACAACGTCGGCATCTCCGTCGGCGAGAACAAGGACGGCAGCCGGCACACGAACATCGGTGTCTACGGGGGCAACCTCTACGTCGATCGCTCCGCGCAGGACCAAGTGCCGTATTCCTTCGGCACGTACCAGCAGTCCCAGGCGCCGCTCGCCTCGGGCACGACGTCCTTGCACCTCCGGATCCTCGTGGACCATGGCAGCGTGGAGGTCTTCGCCGACGACGGCCGGATCGCACTCTCGAACCAGGCCTTCTTCACGTCGTCGGACACGGGGATCTCCCTCTACACGATCGGCGGCAGCGCAAACTTCGCCAACCTCTCGATCACGGAATTCGCCAACATCACCGAACAGGCGAACCCCGCGGCGCCGTACGCGGACTTCGAGGGCAGCACCTATGGTTCATGGACGACGGCGGGAGCGGCCTTCGGTTCCGGGCCAGCCGCCGGGGCGCTCCCCAACCAGCAGCCCGTCACGGGCTACCTCGGGAACAAGCTCGCCAACAGTTTCAACGGCGGCGACGCAGCGACCGGAATGCTGACCTCGCCGTCGTTCACCATCGGCCACTCGTACGTCAACTTCCTCGCAGGAGGCGGGAACAACCCGAGGCCGTCGGACGTCTTCGCCGACTTCGAGGGCGCGACGTGGGGTGCCGGGTGGACGGCGTCGGGCAGTTACATTGGCCAGGGCCCGACGGCGGAATCCCTCCCCAACCAGCTCGGCTCCAAGGTCCTCGATACGTACGTCGGAGGAGGTGATGCCTCCACGGGCGCGATCACGTCACCGACGTTCACGATCACGCGGGACTACATCGACTTCCTCATCGCTGGAGGAAACCACCCCTGGGGCCAGTCCGGCGCCGCGGCGGTGAACCTCCTCGTCAACGGGCAGGTAGTGCGAACGGCAACAGGCCAGAATTCATCGACGATGTCGAACGTGAACTGGGACGTCCACACGCTCGTGGGGCAGAAGGCCCAAATCCAGGTCATCGACCACGCAAGCGGATCCTGGGGCCACATCATGGTGGACCAGATCGTGTTCAGCAGCGTGCCAAACGCGGTTGGAGGTGAACCGGACAATCAGACCACGGTGAATCTTGTGGTCAACGGGCAAGTGGTCCGCACCGCGACGGGCCAGAACAGCGAACGCCTCGCCTGGACGTCGTGGAACGTCTCCGACCTCGTTGGCCAGAGCGCCCAGATCCAAGTGGTCGATAACGGCACGGGAAGTTGGGGCCATATCCTGCTCGACCAAGTCGCCTTCGAAGACATACCGGCCGCCTAAGTCGAACGTGGCCTGTCCGTCCTGACCTTCTTTGCCGCGCAAAAGCCTCGAAATGACGCGACTCGCCGTGTCGTAAGCGCTTTCCGAAACGAAAGAAGGTCAGGACGGCGCCGCCCTCCCTGAAAGAAGACGCCGCCGTCTCCGCGACGCTAAAGATCCCGGGCATTCGCCAGGACCGGAAGCTTGCCCCGGACTTCTTCGACGACCGACGGATCGATGTCGACGACGGCGAGTTCCGGCATTTCCCCGAGGCCCACCATCACGGCACCCAGTGGCGAGATCACGGCACTGTGCCCTATTCCCGTGGGCGCGGTGCCGGTGGTGGGCAGGCCGACGCTGGCCGGGTTGCCTTGGCCGCACGCCACCACGAAGGTGGTGCTGTCCACTGCGCGGGCCCGCACCAGCAGCTCCCACTGCTCGGCTTTGCCTTCGCCGTCGCCCCACGAGGCGCAGACGATGTTGACCTGCGCTCCTGCCCGGGCGTTGGCTGTGAAGAGGGCGGGGAAGCGCACGTCGTAGCACGTGGCAAGGCCAAACACGGTGCCGTTGAATTCGAAGGTTACGGGTGACGTCCCGGCGTCGACCGAATCGGATTCCGCGAAACCGAAGGCATCGAAGAGGTGGATCTTGTCGTAGGAGGCGTCCACCCCTGGGCCGGTGACCAAAAGGGTGTTCCGGACCCGGCCGCCCTCACCGGGAGTGAACATTCCCACCACGACGGCGATGTTCAGCTCCCGTGCGAGGCCGCGGACCGCTGTGGCCCACGGTCCGGCCAACGGTTCGGCGATGTCCGCAAGGCTGTTGCCAAAGGCGCGCATCGCTGCTTCGGGAAAGACCACGAGTTCGGCTCCGGCGGCTTTGGAGCGGGTGGCGTATTCTCGGATCAGTTCCAGGTTGGCGGCCAGATCGGCTCCCGTGATGATTTGTGCCACGGCTAAACGCATGAATTTACTCCAAATTGTTGTATACATGATGTATGCGAAAAAGTTCGGGGACTGCGGCGTCCGGCCGCGAGAAGGCGTACGCGTACTTGCGTGAAAATATCCTGATCGACCCCGAAGTCCAGGGGAAGTTCCTGAACGAGCAGGAACTGGCCG
The DNA here is from genome assembly GCF_036662515.1 of Arthrobacter sp. S2(2024). Classification (NCBI taxonomy): domain Bacteria; kingdom Bacillati; phylum Actinomycetota; class Actinomycetes; order Micrococcales; family Micrococcaceae; genus Arthrobacter; species Arthrobacter sp. S2(2024). The sequence goes on from NZ_JAYKZI010000004.1 coordinate 109,068, forward strand.
CGGAAATCGGCGTATCGCGTACGCCGGTGCGTGAGGCGCTCCTGCTGCTCGTCTCGGACGGCTTGGTGGAACTGATCCCCCAACGCGGAGCTTACGTTCCTCCGGTGACCGGCCGGGAAATGTCCGAATTGATGGAACTGCGCGGGATCCTTGAAAGCCACGCCGCCGGGCTGGTCATCGAGCAAGGCCGGGTTCCCGCCCGGACGATGCAGGAAACCCTTGACCAGCAGGCAAAGCTTCCCGAGGAACTGAGCCCGGAAGCGGCCCGTGAGTTTATCCGCCTGGACACCCTGTTCCACCAGCAGCTCATCGACGCGGCCGGCAACGAGCTCATCTCCCGGACGTACAGCAAGCTCCACGTCCGGCAGATTCTGGTAGGCGTCTCCGCGCTGTTCCGTACCGGAGGCCGGCGCGAACAGGTATGCGCCGAACACCAGGACATTCTCGACGCCCTGATGTCCGGCGACGCCGCGAAGGCCCAGAAGGCCATCGACCATCACCTCGCGGTGACCCGGGACATCCTGCTGCGCACCTGAGGAATCTTCTGTCCGCCCAGCGCAGCTTGTCAGGATTTTCGAAGGCATGACGTGAGCGTCAGCGCGTTTCCGCGACGGCCGACCGTTGGCTTGCCGCGGAACCTTCCAGCAGCAGGCGATAGTCCTCGTCCTCCACGGTGTTGGAGTCCCGGCCGAGCGCCAACCCCACGGCGGTCACGACGGCGGCCACGGCCACATAGATGGCAACCGGAATCCAGGTGCCGAACTGGGACAACAACAGCGTGAACATCAAGGGTGCGATGGCGCCCCCGATCACGCCTGCGAACGTATAGGCCAACGAACTTCCGGTGGACCGAAGTCGCGGAGAGAACTGTTCCACGATGAAGGCTGCCTGCGGTCCGTACATGAAGGAGTGCGCCATGAGGCCCAGGACGATTCCCGCGATCAGCAACGGCTCGCTGTGTCCGCCGAGGATTCCGAAGAAGACGAAAGTCCAGACGGCCCCGACCACCGCCGCGATCCCGTAGACGAGTCGCCGGTTGAAGCGGTCGGAGACGGCCCCGGCCAACGGGATCATGAACAGTTGGAATGCCGAACCGATCAACACGGCAGTGAGGACCTGGCTGCGGTCGTAACCAAGCGTCTGGATCCCGTAGCTCAGGGTGAAGACGGTGAACAGGGCATAGAGCACGTCCGGGCCAACCCTGCACAGGGTGGCAGCGACGAGCGGACGGAGTTCCTTGCTGAAGACCTCGCGGACCGGAGCGTTGGGCTGCTCACTGTGCGCCTCGATGGCCTTGAAGATCGGGGTATCTTCAAGCTTCAACCGGATCCAAAGACCGAAGCCCACCAACACGGCCGAAACCAGGAAAGCGATGCGCCAGCCGAAGCTGATGAACTGCGCTTCGCTGAGGGTGACGGTCAGGACGGCCAAGATGCCGTTGGCCAGAAGGTTGCCGGCCGGCGGTCCGACTTGGGCCGCGGAAGCCCAGAAGCCGCGCCGATGGGGATCGCCGTATTCGCTGGAGAGCAGCACTGCCCCGCCCCATTCGCCGCCGACACCCACGCCTTGGGCGAAGCGCAGCAACACCAGGATGATCGGGGCCGAGATGCCGATGCTGCCGTAGCCAGGCAGCACCCCGATCAGCACAGTGGCGACGCCGATGATCATCAGCGTCGTCACGAGGACCTTCTTGCGGCCGATGCGGTCACCGAGCCGGCCGAAAATGATGCCGCCCACAGGACGGGAGACATAGCCCACCGCGTAGGTCGAGAACGCCAGGATGGTCCCGGTCAAGGGATCCGACGACGGGAAAAAGACGAGGGGGAATACGACGGCGGCCGCGGCGGAGTAGACGGCAAAGTCGTACCACTCGAGCGCGGTGCCGGTGAGGCTTGCCGCAAAGGCCTTGTACAGGCCTTTGGGATGCATCGGCTTTCCGGGACGCGGCGCTGCGCCGGAAGCCGGAACTGGAACATTGGCCATGGGTTTCCTCCACGAGAAGTTTACGGTGACGCCTGCCACACTGGCGTTAAATGTATACATTACGCATACTGGATGTACATTGGCGACTGTTTCCGGTTTCCGATCTGAAAAATTTCTCCAGCAGGACACGCAAAGGATGGACAGAAAATGACGACTCTGAGCTTTGAACTTCCCGATGGCACCACGCGGAATGTCCAGGTCAAGCACCTCCTGAACGCCGGCTACGCAGGGCGCGAGCAGGAAGAAGTGCAGGCCCACATCGCCGAACTGGCCGAACTTGGCGTTCCCGGCCCCACAACCACGCCAGCGCTGTACCCGGTGTCGCCTTATCTGGCCCAGCAGGTTTCGGAAGTCCGCGTCCAGCACGGCCGGACCTCGGGCGAAGCGGAATGGGCGCTCGTGATCACCGATGGGGACGTCCTCCTGACCGTGGCGTGCGACCACACGGACCGTGAGCTCGAGGTCCACGGCGTGGCGTGGAGCAAGAACGCGAGCCCGGACGTCTTGGGACGCAAAGCATGGCGCCTGGATGATGTTCGCGACCATTTGGACAAGATCACGCTCAAGGGCTGGGTGGGCGACGGCGAAACTCCGGACACCCTGATCCAGGACAGTTCGCTGGAGGCCCTCCTCAGCCCGGACTACTGGCTGGCGGTGCTCGCAGAACGCGGCCTGAACCAGCCCGGCACCGTCCTCATTTCAGGCACAGTGGCAATGAAACAGGGGGTCGACCAGTTTGCCCGCAGCTGGAGAGTGGAAATGACCGATCCGGTGACCGGCACGTCGGTGGACGCCCAGTATGTCGTGGAGAAGATGTCAGAGCCCATCGGCTGAGGCCGCCTCCGCCGCCGTTCGCCCGACCGCGGTCCATTGTGGGCGCCCGGGACCGGGCATACTCTGGGAGAGGCACAAGCGGTTGGCACTACTACCGCGTTGAGAGGGCGCTGCATGGACGCCAATTCCATCACCGACACCTTCCACCGGCCCCTGCGGGACCTGCGGATTTCCGTCACGGACCGGTGCAATTTCCGGTGCGTCTACTGCATGCCCAAGGAGATCTTCGGGCGGGATTTCGTTTTCATGCCCCGGGACCAGCTGCTGACGTTTGAGGAAATCACCAGGCTGGCGTCGATCGCGGTGGGACACGGTGTGCGGAAGATCCGGCTGACCGGCGGTGAACCCCTGTTGCGGAAGGACATCGAGGAACTGGTCCGGATGCTGGCCCGCTTGCGCACTCCCGACGGGCTGGCACCGGACCTGGCGATGACCACGAACGGCTCGGTCCTGGCGCAGAAGGCGCAAGCCCTCAAGGATGCGGGGCTCAACCGGGTGACGGTCTCGCTGGACTCCCTCCGGGAGGAGACCTTCCAGGCCATGAACGACGTCGGCTATCCCGTGGCGAAGGTCCTGCATGCCGCAGACGTTGCCCAGGCCGCGGGTCTCGGGCCCGTGAAGATCAACATGGTGGTCAAGCGGGGGACGAACGATCAGGACATTCTTCCCATGGCTCGCCACTTCAAAGGGTCCGGGTTCATTCTGCGGTTCATCGAGTACATGGACGTGGGTGCGTCCAACGGCTGGAAAATGGATGAGGTGGTTGCCTCAGCCGAGATCCTGGCCCGCATCGGCGCGGTGTTCCCGCTGGAGCCCGTGGCGCCGAACTACCCCGGCGAAACCTCGGATCGCTGGCGCTACGCGGACGGCAGCGGCGAAATCGGGGTCATTTCCAGCGTGACCCAAGCCTTCTGCCGCGGCTGCACGCGGGCCCGGCTCTCCGCCGACGGGAAGCTGTTCACGTGCCTCTTCGCCACGGCGGGCACGGACTTGAGGGCACTCCTGAGAGGCGGGGCGTCCGACGTCGAGCTTTCGACGGCGTTGTCCGCCTTGTGGGGCGGCCGCGCGGACCGCTACTCGGAACTGCGCAGTTCGCACACGCCTCAAGACCCCGCCGCGACACACAAGATCGAGATGTCGTACATCGGCGGGTAGCCCACCAGACCGGAGCCCTGCCGGTGACCCTATGCTGGTGCCATGACGCAGACGTCGATCAGCTCCGCCACAGCGCTGGCCGAAATGCTGGCCGCCACCGGCTACCTCGCCGACGATGGCCTGGCCACCATTGGCTACCTCGCCCTGAGCATGGAACGGCCGCTGCTTCTGGAGGGCGAACCGGGCACCGGCAAGACCTCCCTCGCGGAGGCCCTGGCGGAAGGGTTCGGGCTGCCGCTGATCCGATTGCAGTGCTATGAGGGAATCGACGCCTCGCAGGCGCTGTATGACTGGGACTTCACCGCCCAGATCCTGCATCTGCGCAGCGTGGAGGCCAGCGGCGGAGCGGGAATGGACGCGCGGCTGAGCGTGGCCGAACTGGAAAGTTCGCTTTACGACAAACGGTTCCTGCTCGCGCGTCCCATCCTCAAAGCGCTGCAGCAAAGCCCGGCGGTGCTGCTGATCGACGAAATCGACCGGGCCGACGACGAGTTCGAGGCGTTCCTGCTGGAGGTGCTCTCCGCTTATCAGGTCTCCATCCCCGAGTTCGGCACGGTCAAAGCCGAAACCCCGCCGATCGTGGTGCTCACCTCCAACCGGACGCGCGATCTGCACGATGCGCTCAAACGCCGCTGCCTCTACCACTGGATCGACCACCCCGGGCTGGCCCGAGAAGTGGAGATTGTGCGCACCCGGCTCCCCCAAGTGCCCGCGCTCCTGGCCGAGCAGGTGGTGCGCGCGGTCCAGCAGATCCGGGTCACCGACGACGTACTGAAGCCTCCCGGCGTCGCCGAGACCTTGGACTGGGCGCGTGCCTTGCACCAGCTCGGCCGGGCCGAGCTTGACCTGGCTTCGGCTGCGGCCAGCATCGGCGCGCTGTGCAAGTACCGCGAGGACACCGAGCGCGTCTCGGCGGCCCTGGCCCGGATGCTCGGCTGAGCCCATGCCAACGGCAGGACAAAGCCCCGAACACAGCGCCGAAGAGATCCTCCTTGCCTTCGCTGCAGCCGTGCGTGCGGCCGGCGTGAAAGTGACCGCGGACCGCTCGCTCAGCTTCGTCGACGCCGTCGGCAGGCTCAAGTTGGACCGCCGTTCGGACGTGTTCTGGGCCGGCCGCGCGACGCTATGCGCCTCGCCGGAGGACTTGCCCGCCTACCAGCGGACGTTTGAGGCCTGGTTTGCCGTGGAACACTCCGCCGCCCAACGCCTGGAAAACTCCGCGACATCCGTGAGCGCTGCCACTTTGGATGACGACGACGGCGGCCCGGAAGGTAGGAGGGAACAGTTGCGGGCACTCGCCAGCCGCCGGGAGTTGCTTCGGCACCGCGATGTGGCCGTATTGGACGACGAGGAACGGGCCTTGCTGCACCGGATGTTCGAGGAGCTGCCGGTGCGCCTGCCCACCCGGCAGACCCGGCGCAAGCACCTCGACCGGCACGGCGACGTGGACCGGGTGCGGACCCTGCGCGACCAGCTGCGCCGCGGCGGGGAACCGGGGCCGCTGCGCCGCGCCCGGGCTCCCCGCAAAAACCGCCGGGTGGTCTGGCTGATCGACGTTTCGGGCTCCATGGCACCGTACGCGGACAGCCTGCTTCGCTTGGCCCACCGGGTAGTGGAAGCCGCCCCGCGCCAAGTGGAGGTGTTCACGCTGGGCACCCGCCTGACCCGCGTGACTGCCGCACTGAGGGTGCCGGACCCGGACAATGCCTTGGCCCTCGCCGGCCGCACAGTCCCCGACTGGTCCGGCGGTACCCGGCTCGGAGAAGTGCTCCGGGCGTTCAACGACCGGTGGGGGCAGCGCGTGATGGTGCGGGGCGCCGTCGTCGTGATTGCCAGCGACGGCTGGGAGCGCGGCGACCCCGCACTGCTGGGACGCCAAGCCGAGCGGCTGCACCATCTGGCGAGGCGGATCATTTGGTCCAATCCGCACCGCGGCAAGGCGGGGTACGAGCCGCTGCAGCGGGGAATCAGGGCGGTGCTGCCGCACGTTGACTTCTTTATAGGGGGGCACTCAATGCAGAGTTTCGAGGAGTTGTTGGACGTGGTTGCCAATGCGTGAGGTCTTGGACGATCTGGTCGCCGCCATGGCGGCCGGCCACACAGTAGGACTCGGAACGGTGGTGCGCACCTTCCGCTCCGCACCGCGGCCGGCCGGTGCCGCCATGATGGTCGACGCCGACGGCAGTGCGGTGGGCTCGGTGTCCGGCGGGTGCGTCGAAGGAGCGCTTTATGAACTGGCCACCAAGGTGGTCGAGTCCGGCAAGCCGGTGCTGCAGCGCTACGGCATCAGTGACGATGCCGCGTTCGAGGTCGGCCTCACCTGCGGCGGGATCCTGGACATTTTTGTGGAGCCGGTCTCCACTGAGAACTTCCCGGAACTGGCCCAGGTAGCGGACGACGTCGGTGCGGGCCGGCCGGTTGCGATCGTCACCGTGATCGAACACCCCGATCCGGCGTGGCTGGGCCGCCACCTGGTGGTCCGCCCGGAGGGGTTCGTGGGTTCCCTCGGCAGCGAGCGTGCCGACCATGCGGTATCCGATGACGTCCAGGGCCTGCTGGCCGCGGGCCGCAACGCCACGCTCATGTACGGACCGGACGGGCAGCGGCGCGGCGAGGGCATGCGCGTGTTCGCCCTCAGTTTCGCCCCGCAGCCGCGGATGCTGGTGTTCGGCGCGATCGACTTCGCCGCCGCCGTCGCCAAGCAAGGCACCTTCCTGGGCTACCGGGTCACGGTCTGCGACGCACGCGCGGTTTTCGCGACGGCTGCCCGGTTCCCGCAGGCGGACGAGGTAGTGGTGGAATGGCCGCACCGCTACCTGCAGGCGCAGATCGCTGCCGGCCAAGTGGACGAGCGCACCGTGATCTGTGTGCTCACACATGATCCGAAATTCGACGTGCCGCTCCTTGAGTTGGCACTGCGCCACAACGTGGCCTACGTGGGCGCGATGGGATCCCGGCGCACGCACCACGACCGATTGGAACGGCTGCGCGAAGCCGGCCTGAGCGAGGCCGAATTGGCCAGGCTCTCCAGCCCGATCGGCCTGGACCTGGGATCCCGCACCCCGGAGGAAACGGCCGTCTCCATCGCCGCCGAAATCATTGCCTTGCACTGGGGTGGCGGCGGCGGAAGATTGAGCACCATGGAGGCTCGGATCCACCACGAACCCACGGTTGAAGCGGACCACGAGGATGCGGGGTACGAACTCAAGCCGGGCTAGGGCGCTCACCCCTTCCGAGGAGTAACCTGTGTCACATCAGGACTGGATGCCGGGCAGTCGTGCCCGTCGTCCAACGCGACAGGAGATCCCAATGGCGAGTTCCAAGACGATCACCGTCGAAGTCGATGATGTGAGCTACACAGACGATGTCGAGCCACGATTGCTGCTGGTCCAGTACCTGCGCGAACGGCTTGGCAAGACCGGCACATTGATCGGCTGCGACACTACCAACTGCGGCGCCTGCACCGTCCATCTGAACGGAGTCAGCGTCAAATCCTGCACCATGTTCGCGGTTCAGGCAGACGGCCACAGCGTCACCACCATCGAAGGCCTGGCCCGGGACGGCAAGCTCGCCCCTCTGCAGCAAGCCTTCCACCAATGCCATGCGCTGCAATGCGGCTTCTGCACGCCCGGCATGATCATGCAATCGGCATCCCTCCTCACCGAAAATCCGCACCCCACCGAACAGGAAATCCGGGACGGCCTCGAGGGGAACCTTTGCCGGTGCACCGGGTACCAGAACATTGTTGCCGCGGTACAGGCAGCCGCTGACGGTACGGTTTCCGCGGACAGCGACGAATCAGAAACGGCAGGTGTGGCATGACCATCGCCGAAATCGGCAGGCCCCGCCTCCGCAAAGAAGACGCGCACCTCATCACGGGGCGCTCCAGGTACACGGACAACATGACGTTGCCCGGCATGCTCCATTTGGCCATGGTCCGCAGTCCGTTCGCCCACGCCAGGATCACCTCGATCGACACCTCAGCCGCGAAGTCCTCACCCGGCGTCGTCGCCGTGTTCACCGGAGCCGATCTGGCCGCGGAACAGGGCAGCCTGCCCAACGTCTGGCCCGTCACCGCCGAGCAGAAGGCGCCCGCGTTCCCGTCGATCGCCGTCGACGAGGTGGCCTTTGCCGGCGAGGTAGTTGCCTGCATCGTTGCCCGCAGCGCCGCAGCGGCGCGGGACGCCGTCGAACTCGTGGACGTCAGCTACGACCAACTTCCGGTGGTCCTGGATCTGGAGGAAGCATTCACCGACAAGGTGCTGGCCCACTCGAGCTTGGACTCCAACCTCTCGGCAACATGGGTGTTTGACTCGGGCGAAGCCGGCACAGGCAAGCCGATCGCCGAGGCGTTGGAGAACGCCGAAGTCCTCATCGAACGCACCTTTTACCAGCAACGCCTCATCCCGGCCTTCATGGAACCGCGCTCGATCGTGGTGGATCCGACGAGTGAGCAGATCACCATGTGGTCGTCCACGCAGATACCCCATATCCTGCGGCTGATCCTGGCATTGACGCTCGGCCTCCCGGAAAGCAAGCTGCGTGTGATCGCCCCCGACGTGGGCGGCGGTTTTGGCGGAAAACTGACGGTGATCCCGGAAGAATTCATCACCCTCATGGCAGCCCGGCGGGTCGGCAAGCCGTGCAAATACACCGAAACCCGCAGCGAGTCGCTTCAGTCCGGGCATCACGGCCGGGCCCAAGTGCAGAAGGTGAAGCTCGCGGCGACGAAGGACGGGATTGTCACAGGGCTGGACATCCAGCTGCTGGCGGACATGGGAGCCTACCTCGGCATTATCGGCTCGGGCATCCCGATCCTGGGCGCGTTCATGTACAACGCCATCTACAAATTCCCGGCGTACCGACTGGAATGCAACAACCTCTTCACCAACAAGGCGTGGACGGGCGCTTACCGGGGCGCAGGCCGGCCGGAAGCAACCTTCGCTATCGAGCGCTTGATGGATGAGCTCGCCGTCGAACTGGGCATGGATCCCCTGGAACTGCGGAAGAAGAACTGGATCAACCACGAGGAATTCCCCTTCACCACTGTCACCGGGCTGGAATACGACAGCGGCAACTACGAGGCGGCCACGGCGAAGGCCCTGGAACTCTTTGGCTACGACGAACTCCGGGCAGAGCAGGCCAGGCGCCGCGAGGCCAACGATCCTGTCCAACTCGGCATCGGCATCTCCACGTTCACCGAAATGTGCGGCCTGGCTCCATCCCGGGTGCTTGGCGCGCTCAGTTACGCGGCCGGAGGCTGGGAGCACGCCCAGGTGCGGGTGCTGCCCACCGGCAACGTCGAGGTAGTCACGGGCACTTCCCCCCACGGCCAGGGCCACGAAACCGCGTGGAGCCAGCTCGTGGCGGACAGGCTCGGCGTGCCGTTCGAAAATGTCGAAGTGCTGCATGGTGATACACAGGTCTCCCAGCGGGGCCTGGACACCTACGGCTCCCGCTCGCTGACCGTCGGTGGTATGGCGGTGCTGGCCGCTGCGGACAAGGTGATCGAGAAGGCCAAGGTCCTGGCAGCGCACATGATGGAGGCCAGCGAGGAGGACATCGAGTTCACGGACGGCAAGTTCAGCGTCAAGGGCACTGATCAGTCCACTGCCTTCGGTGAAGTCGCCTTCGCCGCCTTCTCGGCGCACAACCTGCCGGAAGGGTTTGAGCCCAATCTGGATTCGGATGCCACCTTCGACCCGCAGAGCTTCTCCTTCCCGCACGGCACCCATCTGGCCGCCATGGAAGTGGACACCGAGACCGGGCAGGTCAGCATCCGCAAGTACGTTTGCGTGGACGACGTTGGGGTGGTGGTCAATCCGCTGATTGTGGAGGGCCAGGTCCACGGCGGCCTGGCGCAGGGAATCGCTCAGGCCCTTTATGAGGAGGCCGTGCACGACGACGCCGGGACCCTGGTCACGGGCTCGTTCGTGGACTACCTCGTGCCCGGCGCGCCCGACCTGCCGCACTTCACGACGGCGCGCACGGAGACGCCGTCCACCACCAACCAGTTGGGGGCCAAGGGAGTCGGCGAGGCAGGAACCATCGCCTCGACGCCCGCCATTGTCAACGGCGTGCTGGACGCGATTCGGCACCTTGGCGTGAAGGACATCAAGATGCCATGCACGCCGGCGCGTGTGTGGGCCGCCCTTGAAGAAGCCAAGACCACGGGAGGTGTGCAATGATTCCGAGCGCATTCGATTACGCCGCTCCGGCCACGGTGGCGGAGGCGTTGAGCGTGTTGGCCGACGCCGGCGACGACGTGAAGGTGCTGGCCGGAGGTCAAAGCCTGATCCCCGTGATGAAACTGCGCCTTGCCGACCCCGCGATGGTGGTCGATTTGGGCCGGATCGGCGAGTTGTCCGGGGTCCGCGACGACGGCGACGCCCTGCTGATCGGAGCCATGACAACGCACCACCAGATCGCGACGGACCCGCTTATTGCCGAGCACGTGCCGTTGCTGGCCAAGGCCGCGGCGACGGTCGCGGATCCCCAGGTCCGGCACCGCGGCACGTTCGGCGGCGCCCTGGTGCACGCCGACCCGGCAGGCGACATGCCCGCGCCGGTGCTGGCTGCGGACGCGACGTTCATTCTGGCAGGTCCGGAAGGGGAACGCCGGGTGGCAGCGGCGGACTTCTTCCAGGGGTACTTCACCACCGCCGTCGACGACGGCGAGATCCTCACCCATATCCGGGTGCCGAAGTACACCGGCTGGGGTGCGCACTACGAGAAATTCACCAGGGTGGCCCAGCAATGGTCCATTGTCGCCGTGGCCGCAATGGTCCGGGTGGAAGGCGGCACGATCGCCGAGGCCAGGATCGGCTTGACCAACATGGCCAGCACGCCGTTGCGGGCGACCGCCGTCGAGCAGGCACTCGTGGGCGCCGCACTGACCCGGGAAGCGATCGCCTCGGCGAGCGCACACGCTGCCGAGGGGACCGATCCCGCGAGCGACCTCAACGGTGACGCGGCCTACCGCCGCCACTTGGCCGAGGTCCTGACCAAGCGGGCCGTTATCGCGGCCGCCGGGCTCTAGCGGAAGGCGGGCGGAGGGAGACGTGGAACTCAAACATCACTTCGTGGTTCCCAGTTCGCTGGAGGACACCTGGCATTCCTTCAACCAACTGGAAGACATCGCGCCCTGTTTCCCTGGGGCGACCCTCACGTCCGTGAGCGGCGAGCAGTTCACCGGAACGGTCAAGGTCAAGCTCGGGCCGATCGCCATGATCTATACCGGCACGGGTGAATTCCTCGAACGCAACCAGGAGACCCACACGGTGGTCATTTCGGCGACGGGCAAGGACAAACGCGGCAACGGCACAGCGGGTGCCACGGTCACGGCAGTGCTGACGCCCGACGGCGACGGCACCGCCGTGGACGTGACCACCGACATGAACGTCACCGGCAAACCGGCCCAATTCGGCCGCGGAGTCATCCAGGACATCTCGGACAAGTTGCTGGAGCAGTTTGTCCAGTGCGTGATCGGGAAGGCGGGCGGCGGGGCTCCGAGCGAAATCGAGCCCGACGCCGGAGCCTCGGCTGCGTCGGCAGGGTCCGGGACGGCTACCGGCGAGGTAGCGCGGCCCGGGGAGCCCGCGGCTGGAGCAGCCGCCGGGCCCGCCGCCGTCGGGCCCGCTGCGGGTTCTGCAGCGCAGGTGGTTGAGCCGCCGGCGGCGCCTGTGCCTGCGGCCGCGGCTGCACCCGCACCTCGGTCCGCGCCGCTCGCGTCGTCGTCGGAATTGGATCTGGGCTCGGCCGTGTGGCCGGTGCTGGTGCGTCGTTTCGGGCCCGTGCTTTGCGCCGCCGCCGTCGTGGTTCTGGTGGCTTGGCTTGTTCGGCGACGGGGAAGGAACTGAACGCCCCACTTAGGCATTGTTGCTGGTGGTTTCCGGCCGCGCGGCGCGCTTGCCGCGCGGCTCCACGTGTCGATATCATCAGGGTGGGTTATGCAGCGGCCCTAGGAACTCTTTCCATGGAGCGACCTCATGACCCGCCCGACTCCCCTCTCTTCCAAGACTCTTTACGTAGCTGCTCCCATGCTTGGAGCCGCGCTGTGAACGCATTACTCACCTCATGCCTGGAAGGCGAACTGGACCCGGTCCAGGGGCTTGCGAAGCTGTCCGTTGCGGAGCTCAACTTTTTGGCCGACGCCCTTTTCAGGCTGCTCGACGTCGGGAAGCCCGAGTTCGGGGTCAAGTCCTGGTACGACGCGGTCCTGGATGAGTTGGCTGCCCGCGGTGAGCGTTCCACGCGCGGCGAGGTTCCTGCGCCCGGTGTGCAGGCCGCCGTCGATGTTTCCTCGGACTAGTCTTCCAATGCCGCGGAGGCAAGAGGGGCGCTAGCGCTGTCTCCTTCTGGTGCTTGCCGGCCTGCCAGTTCGCGCACGACTGTTTTCAGTTCCTGCCGGAACATCGACGTATCGATCGATACCTGGGCAAGAACCTGCCGTTCCGATTCCGCTGCCCGCTCAAGTGCGTCCCTGCCGGCATCGGTCAGCGAAACGACGTGTACCCGGCGGTCCTCGGAACTTCGACGGCGGCTAACGTGCCCGTGTGACTCCAGCCTGCTGAGGGTCTGCCCCATGGTTTGGGCCTGCACACGCACGATCTGGGCAAGCGTGGTCTGGGTGATGGGGCCAGTGGCTGCAAGAACCTCCAGCGCGATGACGCCGGCGTGGGTGAGGCCGATCGCCCTGAGATTCTCGTCCCAAGCGTGTTCCACCAACCGGGCCGCTGTAGACAGCAACCATCCGGTGGGCCAACGCTCGATGTCCGGCATATGTCCCATTGTAGCGGTGAGGGGATTTTGGGGGGTGAGGGGTTAACTAGTCCTGCGAGGGACTCGTGTGAAGACGGACGCAGCGTTCGAATTCGGTAGGCTGAGCCAAAATTGTCTGGGATTGGGGCTACGCATGTTTGGGCTGAGCGGGTGTCGCCCTTGATTCGGCGGGGCGGAGCTATTTGGTGGGGCAGGGCATATTTCGCCATGCAGGCGATTGCCGGTTTCTTGTGGTGGGCCGCGGTTTTCCTGTCGCCGGTGGTGCGCGAGGCGACCCTCGGTAACCTCGACCCGGTTGCGGTTGCTGTCTTCGACATTCCTTTATTCGTCGTGGCGTCGGCCGTGGCGTCTTTTGGCGTAAAGGCTGCCGCGCTAGTGAGTGCCGGCTGGACGGGCGCCGTCGCCGTCGCACTGGCGGTTTACGCCACTGTCACAACCGAAGCGGGCTGGGGCGTACTCGGCATGGGCGCTGCGAGCGCGGGCTCGCTGATCTCGCTCTGCATAGTCTTGCTGGGAAACGTGCCGACCGCGTGGATCATCCGCGGTCCGTTCGCATTCCGTCCCGCAATCCCCCGCGCGACCGCCGCCGCCCACGTGGCCTCAACATTTGGGCAAATTGTCCTGTTCTGGGGGTTCTTCCTGGCGGTGATTCCGTTCGCAGTTGCCTTTCTCGAACAGCGCTGGGCGGTGGTTCTCCCGTTTCCGTCGTTTGCCGCTCCTGTGGGTGTCGCCGTTCTGGTACTAGCCAGCGCCCTTGGTATCTCGGCGGCCGTGGCGATGTCGACGTTGGGCAATGGCACCCCGCTGCCGTCGGCAATGCCCAATCATCTGGTCATCGCGGGTCCGTATCGCTGGATCCGGAATCCAATGGCGGCCGCAGGCATTCTCCAGGGCGCGGCAGTTGGCGTCATCCTACAGTCATGGCTGGTAGTGGCCTACGCCGTCGTGGGCTCGCTGGTGTGGAATTACGTTGTCAGGCCGCTTGAGGAATCTGACCTGGAAGAACGGTTCGGCGAAGAATTCCGTCAATACCGCGATGCCGTGCGCTGCTGGTTACCGCGGATGTCGGGGGCTTCGCGCATTCAGGAACGATGAGTGCACACCCATGTCCCTTCGAAGGTTGTCGTTCCTCAGTCTCGCTCGCTCGGACCGAGAGCTACCGCTCAATATTGTCTCGCAATAACCCTTTTATTGTGAGACAATATTAAAATGGGGATCAGGTGGGCGGACAGCGCAAACAAACATGGAATTGCCCGCGGGGATGCGTTGCATGCAATCTTGAACCAGATCTACCACGTTGAAGAGTTCGATGAGCCGCGTGTGGAATCAGGCGCACGTCCGGATCTGTTTATCGGCCCTTCTCGGGACCGCCGGACGATTCTCGAAGTCATGGCAGTCATTACACCGCCTAACGACATCCTGGTCTTCCACGTGATGGAGGCAAGGCGGAAGATACTCGACATTGCCGAGAGAGGAACAACGGAATGAATGAGAAGAAGGCCAAGGGCGGTCAGGACCTGAGCCCGGAGGAACAGGCCCACTTCCGTGCCCTGGGCGAATGGGCGGAGACCGCCGACATAGGCCCTGACGCCCGCATCACCAAGGCGTCCGGGCAAGGTGCCGGACGCGCCCTGCTGGAAGCAGCCCTGGGCTCGCCCGAGGCAGTAAAAAGAGCCGTCGGCAAACCCTCCCTGAGCAGCAGCGGAACATCCCCGTCCCGGACCATCCGCCTCCCGAAGGACATGGACGCACAACTGGTTGCCCGGTCCGAAATCGAGCACCGCAAGCCGAGCGAAATCCTCAGGGAAGCACTGGCCCAATACCTTGCCAAAGCCTCCTGACAGGCAGACAGCTGATTGACGGGCCCGGTAGTCGTAGATGACAACGCTGCCGATTGGGGGTATATTTGCCCACTCTTGGCCGCCTATTTCATACTGTTGGTCTCCTTGGTCACTTTTCATGTACTCCCAGGGATGACGAATTCGTCCAGGAATTCTTCCGTGCAGGAGATCTCACCACCAGTATGGTGGTTGCATAACGCAACCACTGATCTGAGGGGACCTTCACCATGGCTGTTCGAGTTGACCTGAATATCTCGCTGGATGGTTTCGCCACGACGACGGACGCAACCCCGGAGAATCCGTTCGGTTCGGACTGGGGCCGACTCGTTGACGCATATACATCCACCCGCACTTTCCGTGAGCGGGTTCTGCATGACACCAGTGGAGAAGGAACGTCCGGCGTCGACGACAAATACGCCGCGGCCTACTTCGAGGGGGTCGGAGCTGAGATTATGGGTGCCGGCATGTTCGGGTTCCATAACTTTCCCGACGACCCCGAGTGGAAGGGCTGGTGGGGTGACGAGCCGCCCTTCCGCGTCCCGGTGTTCGTCCTCACTCACACCCCCCGCCCTGACATCACGATGGCCGGCGGTACGACCTTCCACTTCGTCAGCACCAGCCCCGAAGAAGTGCTTGAACGAGCGCTCAGTGCGGCGGGTGAAGAGGATGTGCGTATCGGAGGTGGCCCCACCGTTGTGCGCGATTACCTCAGTGCCGGACTTGTCGATCGGCTGCACGTCGCGATCACACCAATCCTGCTCGGTAGCGGAATACGGCTCTGGGACGATCTCCGGGGGCTAGAAAGCGACTACACCGTCACGTCAGAGACCGCCGAAAGCGGCATCATCCACGTCACCTTCCGCCGATAACCATCACACAGGATCGTCTGAGTGCGGCTACTCGCGTTTGAGCGTGAGCGCCAGGCTGGGAACCGCGAAGGACAAGAGAAAGATCGGCAGGGGGCTCTTCCCGCTACACCGGAATCTGGCGATTTCGTCCTCGGCGACGTCGAAGGTCTTGATCCGGCTCGAATTTCGGCCATTTCGGACTTGCAGGGTGTGATGTCCGGGCTCGACTGTGATGTCGATTGTCTTGTTCATTTCGACAGTCCCGGCAGGTTTCCCGTCGACTATGGCCTCGTACGTGCCGCGCCGGACTTCCACCCCGATGGCCTTGTGCGTCACCTTGAGTGTTGCTGACATTCTGATCTCCTCTTATGTCCTGGAAGGGCCGGTCGGCCAGCCAGCGGCGGCGAGCCGTCCGCCGTCGTACTTCTGTGCTGATCACGTTATTGCTTTAGCGGCGCGAGCTGGATTTGCTTCGCGAGCGCGTAAGCGGTTGGAAGATCGCTGTCGCTTTCGACGAAAACTCGGCCAATGACGAGCGCGGAATCAGTTGGCGAAGAAATCTGCGTCATCCCGTTGGGTACCGTTCCCTTCCAGCCGGGTCCGCTGAGGACATAGTCGCCGGCTTCGGTTCCCGTGGTGCGTTTGCCGACGTAGGCAAAGTTTGTGCTTTTCGACGGGTCGGTGAACTGCACGCTGAAATAGCGCCCGGCCATGTCCGGTACGTGCAGGATTTGCGGCCCTTTGCTCAAGTCGAGCCAACCGCCGATGTAGAGCAAGTCGTCGGCCCCGGTTGCCATAAGGCTCCCGCGCGAAGTCGCCGTCGACGGGGACGATGTGCCGGGCACGGCGTACAGCGTGTTGACGGGGATGGGGCCCTCACCGAATCCGTGCTTGAGTATCGCCCTCTTGTACCCGTTGACTGTGAGTCGCGGCCAGAGGTAGATGAAAGCGGGCGCCCCGAGCCCCCATACGATGACCGCCGCTATGACCAGAGGAACGATTCCGTCCCCGTTGGCGATCCGCCGGTAAATGACCCAGGCGAAGACGGCCAGTATGACGGCGGTGAGGGGACGTCCGTACTTCAAGATGAGGCGGTTCATTTCACTGCGCCCTGACAACCGACGGCAATTGGTACGTGTCGTCGAGAATCGCCGCGCCGGGCAGATACACGCGGAACATCAGCTTGAACTTTCCGGACGGAACGGGCAGCCAGTTCTGCTCGTGCCCGCTCGGAGCCTGATGCTGCAGATAGATATCGACCGAACCGTCGGCATTCTGTGCCAGAGCGGAACGATCACCAACGCTGTAGCGATTGGTGGGATTTTCCACCATGTACCCGACGGTATCGGTCGGGGTGAGCGACCAGAAGGCGTCATGCGGCGGGAGGTTCCCGGGAGGAAAATGCAGGACGTATCCATTCCCGCCGCTCAGCGTTTGCCCTGAGCCATCCACAGTGGCGGTCCAGTACGCAGCCTCTTCAAACACATTCACGACAGGCAGGGCCTTGGCGCAGGCGGCCCGGACGAGGACTCCGTTGCCAGGCTGGCCGCATTTGCGGATGGCACTCCAACCGTTGACGGTCGTTGTGAGCGCCCTGCCCACGGCGTTCATGACGAGGATCGCCGTCAAGAACGCAAGCACGGCGCCGAGAATCAACCCTTGCACCACACCGGACTGGGAGAACCACGCGAGGGCATTTGCCATAACCGCAAACTACCACTGGGCTATGTGGTTGGGGGTGCTACGGCGCAGCGACGACGCGGGTACCGACCAACAAATAGGACGGCGATCCGCCAGCCCCACCACCGGCGACGACACGGAGTACCGTCAACCTCTCGAGTGCGCTGTCGCAGTCAGTCCCCGGGCGACGTTGAACGGCCAAGGGTGTACGTGACGTTGCGGTCGTTCTTGGTGCCGCAGATCAGGATGCCGATCGTTTCGCTGTGATGTTCACGGCTGAGAAATCCCAATTGTCCAGATGGCGTCTGGACAATTGGCGTCGGATTGTCGGAGCGTCCAACTACGGTGGAATCATGACCCAGCTCGAACCGGACCCTTCCGGGAGACTACGCCGCCGCCCTCATGTCGTTGAAAAGCCTCGTACGTGAGGCTCAACAGCGGGCTCAGCGCGTCGTGAATACCGCCATGATCGAGCTTTACTGGAACATCTGACGGACCATTCTGGACAGGCAGAAGAACGAGCCTTGGGGAAGTAAGGTACTCGAACATGGGAGCAGGACAGCATCGAGTTCATCCAGCAAAAGACGGGCCGGGTCTTGGCGCTTCCCCTGCTCAACGATGTTGGTGAAGCACTCATTGACTACCTGCGCAACGCCAGGCCGCACTCGGACTCCGAGTACGTGTTCCTGAAGTTGCACGGCCCGTGCGAGCCCATGCTGCCGGTATCGATCCACGCCGTGGTCTATGCACGATTGAAAGCCGCAGGGGTCGCGATCCCGGCGGGAAAGAAGCACGGTCCACACGCCCTTCGACACTCGCTTGCCTCAGCCTTGCTGGAGAAAACAGTGCCGCTCCCGGCGATCTCTGAGGCACTCGGGCATGCCAGCACCGGTTCGACGGCGATATACCTAAAGATCGATCTGGGACAGCTGCGCGAGTGCGCTCTGGACGTGCCGGGCCTCCACGAGAGCTATCTCGCCAGCCTGGGTGGTGACAACGATGAGGATTGATGAGCAGGCGTCATACTACGAGTCCATCTTCGCCGAGCACATGGCCGCCTTCGTCCGCTACAAGCGCGCACAAGGCCTGAGCTATACCGCGGTGCCCCGGACGCTGCGGGCGTTCTCCAGATTTATCGCCTCGACGGGCCAAACCGAGATTGCGATCAGTCAGGAGCACGTCGACCAATGGTGCCGCCGACGGCCCAATGAACGTGCCAGCAACCAGCGCAACCGAGTCGCATACACGAACCAATTCCTCAACTACCTGGCCGCACAGGACTTCCCGGTGGCTTTCCCGCGACCCCCGAAGCGTCGAGGAGACCGGGACTCGTTCACCCCCTACGTGTTCACCCGACGCGAGCTGGACCGGCTTTTCGCCGCCTGCGCCGGACTCAAGGCCAAATCGTCCTCGGTCATGCCGGTCCTGCTCCCGGTCTTGATCAGGCTCCTGTATGGGTGCGGCCTGCGCGTGTCCGAAGCGCTGAACCTGACCCGCGGTGATGTCGATCTCAACAACTGCTGCCTCACCGTCCGCCACGCGAAGTACGACCAGGACCGCCTCGTCCCACTCTCTTCGTCGCTGGCCGACATCATGCGCCGCTACGACGCCACCGCACCACGGCTATTCACCGCCGACCGCGACACCCGGTTCTTCACTCACAACGACGGTCGGCCCGTCACCTCCGACAGCATTTACAGATGGTTCAGGAAGACCCTGTGGGCCGCCGGCATCTCGCACGGCGGCCGTGGTCATGGACCCCGCGTGCACGACCTTCGGCACACCTTCGCCGTTTACTCGCTCCAAGGCCTGGTCAACCAAGGCGCCGATGGCTACTGGGCCCTACCGACCCTGGCGACCTACCTCGGCCACGCATCGGTCAAGGGGACCGGCCAATACGTCCGCCTGATCCCGGACATGTTCCCCGAAGTCCCCGCCGCCATGAACGCCGTCGCCTCCTGCGTGATCCCAGGAGGCGATCTCGAATGAGCACCCATGATTTCCAGTACCTCCTCAGCGAGTTCCTCGCCCGGTTCCTTCCCGGAGAGGTCGGCTCAGCGACGAACACCATCAGGTCCTACCGAGATGCATTCATCTTGTTCCTCAGGTACTGCAAGGCCCACGAGAACATCGCCCCCGAGCACATGACCTGCGAGCTGTTGACCAAAGATCTCGTGGAGCGATTTCTGGCCTGGCTCGAAGCCGAGCGGGGCTGCACCGCAGCGACCCGCAACCAGCGACCCGCAACCAGCGACTGGCCGCGATCCGGTCATTCTGCCGCTACTTGCAAGCCCGGGATATCGAGCGGATCGGGCAGTACCAGCGTGTCCTTGCGATACCAAAGAAGAAGACGACCACCGCCTCACCCCGCCACCTCTCACTCGACGGGATCCGGCTGATCCTCGACCAGCCCGATACCAGCAAACCCTCCGGGCGACGCGACCTCGCGTTGCTCGCGCTTATCTACGACACCGGCGCCAGGGTCCAGGAGATCGCCGATCTGACCCTCGGCGACCTGCGAACCGATCCTCCCGCAACAGTCAAACTCACCGGCAAGGGCAACAAGACCAGGATCGTGCCGCTGATGCTACCGACAGTCACTCTCGTCCAGCGTTACGCCGACGGCGCTGGCCTCACCGGACCCGCCAACAGGTCCCGGTCTCTGTTCCCCAACCGTGGGGGTGTGAAAATGACCCGAAGCGGCATCGCCTACATCCTGGATAAGCACGTAGCCGCCGCAAGGGAAGCCAGCCCCGCGACATTGCCGGACACGATTTCGCCACACACCCTCAGACACAGCAAGGCGATGCATCTACTTCAAGCCGGAGTCAACCTCGTCTACATCCGGGACATCCTCGGCGACGCCGACCTGAAGACCACCGAGATCTACGCCCGAATCGACGGCGAGATGAAGCGACGAGCACTCCAGAGCGCCTTCACCAACCTCACCCCGGCCGATGCCATGCCCCTGTGGCACCAAGACAAGGACATGCTCACCTAGCTGACCAACCTCGGACGCTGACCCCACCAGAGCGGGGCGTTATGCCAAGAACAGCTTCAGCGACGTGCCGTCAACACGCCAGCGCGAACAAAGACTTCGGCATAATGTCCCACTCCGCATAACCGGCATTATGAGCAGCTGCGCATAATGTCGGCAAACTCAACTTCTACGTCGCGCTCGTCGATGATCTGCTGCGCCGGGACTACCATAACGAAACCGTCGGCATCCTGATCTGCGGCACCAAAAACGACCGCAGCGTTCGCTACAGCCTAGGACGCTCCACCTCGCCCATGGCCGTCGCCGCCTACACCTACGACAAGCTCCCCGCAGCCGAACAGCAGGCACTCCCCAACGAAGGCCACCTTGTCGCCGCCCTGGAATGGGCCGAACCTGGCCCCTGAGGCCGAGGACACCAACTAGAGCTCAACCGCGAGAGCCGATTTATGACCATGCAGGTTCGCAGTTCCAAGCCCGGTCCCTGCCGTATCCTGACAGAGAACGAAATCATGAGTGCTACCGCCCACGCACGCCGAGAAATACGATGTGCGGTTTGCCCAGCAGTTTCTGTTCATTGCCAAACACCTGCGCGGCGGCGGCCTGATCGCCGGCCGGTCGGCCGGCGATCAGGTGCCGAGTCCCGCACTTTCCCTTTGCCTGCAGACGAGAACTCGCCTCTCTTAGTCGAGTACCTCGACGAGCTCGAGAATATTTCCCTCCAGATCCCAAAAGTGCGCGCACCGCATCTTGAGTTCGTCGTAGTCGGCGACATCCCAAGCGAACTTCACGTCGCGAAGTTTGAGCTCTGCGACGGCGGCGGCGCAGTCATCCACGGTGAAGGCCATGTGGAACGGGCCATTCTTAATGGCCATACCGGGCGGGTCACCCCACTGAGTTGAAGACGGCGAGGATTCCTTCATCGAGACAAGCTCAAACGAGAATCCATTGACAGTCACGATCCGGACGTGAGCGTCAAGCTCCTCCGGGTCCCAGGCTCCGGTTACCACGGCACCTAGCTTCTCCTGGTACCAGGCAATCATTGCGTCCATATCGCGCACGGAGATTGCATAGTGGTGGCCACGGGTGACCTCGCCAAGCGGGTATTGCATTCGACCATTACTGGACATAGTTAAATCCCTACAGTTTGTTGGGGTGGATCAGACGAAATCAGCGCTTCGCTTGAGTACATCATTCATTGCGGTGAAACCGATCGTGGCTGCCTCCTCGACGGGGCGCAGCCAAACGTCATGCGGCGAGAAAAGCTCTGCGTCCGCCCAAGTGTCATAGCCGAGCTTGCGGAGTGCACCCAGGATTTCCACAGTTGGTGACGCGCCCGTTCCCGGCACCAGGCGGTTGGGGTCGCCGGCAGGTGCCCGGTCACACACATGCAGACCGATGACGCGATCGCCGTGAGCCCCGATGTCCTCGAACAAGGTGGGTGAATCCCCAGAATGCCACGTGTCGATAAGAATGCCAACGGCATCCGCGACCCCTGCATCGTCGATAATGTGGGCCGTCTCAGCGATGGACTGACCCAGGGTGTGGATGATCGATGGGTGAATCGGCTCGATCGCGATTCGAACCCCGCTCTTGGTCGCCACATCCGCGATGCGGCGCAGACCATCTCGCAGCGCAGTTTCAGCGGCTCGAGCGCTTTCGAAGCCGTCCGGCGAGCCAAACGACACAGTCACGGACGAAGGCTTGTACGGTCCGAGGCGCCGGACGGCGTCGCAAATCTGGCGGATACGGGTCTCGGTGTCCTTCGGACCTTCGAAGTCGATGCCCTTCCAGTCTCCCTTCGGCAACACCACTCCTTGCAAGGGCAGGATCGAGAGGACGCTGACGATGCAGTTCGACACCTCGAAGCCGTACCTGTCCAGCAGGCGGCGGTTGTTGTTGTCGTCCTCGGGCAGTTTCATCTCAAGAAGGCCAATGGCTTCGAAGCCCGCTGCTGCATATGCGGGCAAATCCTCTTCGAATGTGGCTTGCATGGTCGAGATCTGGTTCATGGCGGGTTTCATGCTGAGACTTCCTTTCGCGGGCGAGGCTAAGGGCCCGTGGTGGTGAACATAGATCAGATGTACGCAGTGTGAGCAGAACAGGTGATGGGCGCCGTCCCAGGGTTGGACAAGGCTGGCCAGACCCGACTGAACGAGAACGGAACGGCTGCTGACACAGGTTTCTCATTCGTGCTGCTTGACGTAGTTATAGTGCGACGACGTAAGAGTCAGGGGCGGGCGCTGAATGCACCTTTTTGGTTGCGATGAGCAGCATGATGGCGCAGAGAATCACCAGCGCCGGAATCACCAGAAAAGCGAGGAACGTGCCGGTGACGTCCGACAATGCCCCCAGGATGATGGGGAAAGTACCGATCGCGATCCCCTGTCCAATCGAGATGCGCGACTGCGCCTTAGTTTCCTCTCCAGAAGAGACTGAAAACAAAGAGGCAGCTGTCAAGGGCTGCAGCGGGCCGATCCCCAAACCAGCGATGAAGAGTCCTACGACGGCAACGAGAGGGACACTCGCAGTCCAGAAGATAAGCCATCCCAACGCAGTAACGGCAAGGGCAACCAGCAGCAAAGGCCTGAGCGTCCATCGGGTACTGAGTCGCGATGAGATCGATCGGGCAATCAGTTCACCCAGAACGAGCGCGGAGGCCGAGGACGCGGCTGCCCCCAGGCTCATGCCCGCACGCTCCGAGAAGAGCGCCGGAACCCAAAACAGGGTGGAGAACTCCAAAGCGATGCCGCAAATGCAAGCCACCCAGAGGAGCCAGAATACGCCAGTAGTTTTCGATGGGCGGGCTGCTGACGGGTGAGCGGCGTTTCGCAGGCGTCGCCCGTCAAGTGCACCTACTCGGGGCATCCCCGCCAGGAAGAGGCATGCGATCACAAGGAGCACAATGGTGGTGGAGATGCCGATCCTCCATCCCCATCCCGCCGAGATACTCAGACCAACGAGGAACGGTGATGCCAGGCCCGCGGCCGCCCCAATCGCAGCGCCCTCACTCAACGCGGCTGGAGCCATGGCCTGGTGATGCACTGCCAGGCCCGGGAGCACTGAGGCGATTATCGACTCAGCCCCGAAAGCACACACAAAGGTCGCCGCGACAGTCAGAGGGAAGGATGAACTCAAAAGGAGCCCAATGAGACCAACCGTCAGGATGGTGCTCGCAGAAAAAAGAACCCTCTTGCGTCCCAAACTGGCTGTGGCTCGGTTGATCGCGAGTGCCCCCAGAATAAGGCCCAAGGCGAGAGCCGGTCCTATCAGCCCCGCCTGCCCATTTGAGATCTTCTGCTCCTGGGCGATGATCGGAACACATGGAGAAAACCCAAGCATGAACCAACCAAATGTACAGAAGTACGCGTATAGCGAATAGGTGACGCGGCTTCTCACGAATTTAGGTTTAGCGGAAACCGCGACGATGGGTTCAGCGGACATTGCCTGCTCCTGCCATCGTGTGTATTGATTTCGTCATTGTCTTATCTCCTTTGATAGCAACAAACTTCAGAATCTGGATGAAAAAGGACGCCCCAATTCATTCACGGGCACCCACAAAGCACGATGTCGTTCTCTGACTTGAATTTCGCGCCGGTGGCGCGAGACTGCACGAACCATCGGAACGCCTTATGCAAACGTCTAGAAAGTGCGAATTGTGTTCCGGCTAAAAGGACTCGTCCGTCGCTGCCATCCGACAATGAATCGACGAACGCCGACAAGCGTCAGGCCGTCCTGGCGGGAGGGATCCCGGCTAGGGGCTACGCATCCGTTTGAAAGTACTGGAGCCGGCGAACCAGCCCGATTCGGGAGCGTCGCCGGGGTGGTCCCACGGAGCACCCCCGACCAAGCGCCCCATCTCGCGGAACTTCCCGTTGAAGAACAGGAGCGGCTGGCGATCGGTGATGTCCAAAGCGATGACCTCGCCCACCACGATGATGTGGTCGCCGCCGTCATAGATGTTCCAAGGCCGGCATTCAAGCGTCGCTGCATTCTTCAGCAACACCGGAACGTTGCCGGCGAGGGCCCACTCGGGCTCATCGTCCAGCACCTTGCCGCCGAAGTGCAACGCGACGTCCATCTGCTCGAGCGAGAGGATGTTGATCGCGAACGGGGCGCCTTCAAGATAGCGGGCGGCCCGTGAAGTACGTGTCAGCGTCACTTGAGCCAGCGGTGGGTCCAGGGACACCGCGGTGAAGGCGTTGACGGTGGCACCGTGCGGGACACCGTCGGCCGTGCGGGTGGTGACTACCGTGACTCCGGTGGCGAACCTGCCGAACGCGTGCCGCAGGTCGAGGTTATCAACTCCGGCTCTGACTGCTCCCTGAGTCATCGACATCTCCTGTCTGGTGTGGGGTTGTGTGGGCACTGAATGCTGCCTGGCTTTATGGGGCAGAAGGAGCGTTTTTGGCAGCGCGCCATCGCGGCATGTCTGCTGGATGGATCGACGGCGGAACGGTGCCGCCGTGTGCGATGTTTGGTTAGGCCCGGGGCCGCCCCCGTGCCTAACGAGTACCAGTCCTGGAACTGGTAGCGGGCTTAGTCCTCGGGGTCGAGGATGAAGTCGTAGGTGACTTCGCGACCCTGGCCGTCGGCACGCCGGGTGGGTGCGAGGATGAGTTCGGGCTTGACGGCGGAGGCGATGTCGTCGACAACGTGCTCGCCGCCTTCGAAGTAGAGCTGAGTGGTGATGGGCTGGTGCCCGGGAGCTGAAACCTTGAGGTGCAGGTGGGCGGGGCGCCAGGCGTGCCAGTCTGCCGCAGCGATGAGCGCCCCGCAGGCGCCGTCCGTGGGGATCTGGTACGGCGCGGGCTGGATGGTGTTGATCTCGAAATTGCCCTCGCCGTCGGCGATGACAGAGCCTCGGAGGTTCCACTCCGGCAGCCCCGGGGCGAACTGGGAGTAGAAGCCGAGGTCATCGGCGTGCCACAGCTCAATCAGCGCACCGGCCAACGGTTCTCCGGCGACGTTCTTCGTCTGGCCCTGGAACAGCAGCGGAGTGCCGGGCTCATCCTCGCGCATCGGCAGGGTTGCCGGAGTGTTCTGTGTGGGCGCGTCCGGGATGTAGTACGGCCCCTCGATGGTGCCCTTGGTCCCATTCCGGTTGGCGTTGGCAACCTCCTCGACCGAATGCTCCACCCAGACGTCCAGGAACAGCGGCCATTCGCCGTCCTCGCCGACCTGGATGAGCCAGGCCTTGAAGGCGTTGTACTCGTCGTAACTGACCTTCTCGTCAAGCACGATGTCGTTGACCGCCTTGATGAGCCGGCCGGCGAGGGCGTTGACTCGCTCCTGGCCCGTGCCAGCGGCAAGCTGCTTGTTTTCCCTGAAGCGGGCGGTGGCGCCAGCCCCCGAAGCGGCCGCAGTGGCCTGAGTTTCCGTCGTCATGATGACTCCTTCGTCGATTCACGGTTGGGGTTCCGGACCGTTGTGCGCTGCACTGTGCTGTGCCTCACGTTCCTTGTTGTTTCAACAGTAGGCCCGGCATTGATTGATGAGAAATACCCATCTGTCACTGATTGAGAGCCGGGGTATATGAATCCGAATCCGACCGGCTACTCGATGGCAGAGGGGTGCTTGGCGAGCGGCGTGACCTTGATGCCCATGTACGGAAACAGCGGCAGGCCTGAGAGGAGGGTGTGCAGCTCGTCGTTGCCCGCGACGTCGAACACCGAGTAGTTGGAGTACTCGCCCACGACCCGCCACAAATGCGGCCAGCGGCCGTCGTGCTGGAGCTTCTGGGAGTACTCCCGTTCCTCCGCTTTGATGGCGTCGGCGCGTTCTTTGGGCATGTCCAGCGGAATATCGACGTCCATGCGGACCAGGTAGAGCATGAAGTTCTCCTTACGGTGTTGGGTTCCTGAGGGCAGGTGCGGCCGGGGAGGCCTAGTCCTGACGGTACTTCTGCAGCTTGTCGGCATCGATGACAGCGCCAACGCCAGCGATCTCGCGGACCCGGATGGCACCGTCGTTGATTTCGAGCGGCTCTGCGAGCAGGTCGTCCGTCATGTCCAGGTAGTTGGAGAGCTCCCCGGCCCGCCGGGAACTGGCCTCGAAGGCGGCGCCGAACGTCACGGTGGCCAGGCTTCCGACCTGGGTGTCGATCTGGTTACCCATCGTGACGTCCACACCCAGCCCCTCGCAGAGGCCGAGGATCTGCTGGGCCTCGGTGAAACCGCTGCGCGCGGTCTTGATGCAGATGGCGTTGCTGCCGCCGGAGAGCAGCTCTCGGGACACGTCGCCGAGAGTGGGGACGCTTTCATCGCCGACGATGGGGATGCGTGACTGCTGCACGAGCCGGCGGCGGCCCATGGCCTCACTGGCGTCGCACGGTTCTTCCAGCATGGACAGTCCTAGACCTTCGGTTTGGCGGAGGACCTCCATAGCCTCGTTCGCCGTCCAGCCCCGGTTGGCGTCGAGGTAGATCTCGGTGTCCGCACCGAGGCCCTCCCGCAGCACATGGCAGGCCTCGACGTCCAGGGAGAGCGGCCGCCGGCCGGTCTTGAGCTTGAAGGTGTCGATGCCGTACGTTTCACGGAACCCCAGCGCTTCCTCGAGGAGCTCGGCGGCGGGCTTGAAGCCCAGCATGTGGGACACCCGCATGCTGTCGGTGAAGCCGCCAAGCAATTTGTGCACGGGGGTGTCCAGGGAGATGCCGATGATGTCCCACAGGGCGATGTCCAGGGCCCCCTTGGCCGTGGGGTTGTTGACCGTGCGGCGGAGCACCTGCTGGACCTTGGAGCGGTCCATCGGATCCAGCCCGATCAGCTGCGGGGCAAACACATTGGTCACCACAGCGACGATGGATTCCTGCGTTTCGCCGTACGTGTAGGGGCGTGGAGGGGTGTCGGCCACGCCGCAGATGCCAGTGTCCGTATGGATCCGGACCAGCACGTGTTCCGCGGCCGTGACCTCTCCGCTCGCGAACTTCAGGGGCCGGGCGTAGGGGATGGAGTAGGGGATGGCCTCAATACGTGCGATTTTCATTCGGAGGTGTCCTTTGCGGCGGCTGCTGGCTGTGAGGCGGGGAGGGCGTCGAAGAGGCCCAGAAAGGTCCGGATCAGCGGGGTCGCATTGTTCCGGTTCCATGCGACGGCGAGGTCAACCGGCGGGGGGTCCCGGAGCGGGCGGAAGGCGACGCCTTGGAAGGAAAACATCCGGGAGGTCATGGGCACGAGTGCGACGCCCATGCCGGCGGCCACGAGCGAGAGCAGGGTGGATGTTTCCTTGGACTCCTGCACCAGGCGAGGCTGGAAACCGGCCTTGCGGCAGGCTTCAACGGAGATGGTGTTGACTACGGAGTCCGCGGAATAGCCGATGAAGTCCTCGGCGGCCAGATCGGTGATGTCCAGTGTGCCGCGCTCCGCGAGGGGCGAATCGGCAGGCAGAGCCGCCACCAGCTGGTCCTGTTCAAGCAACCTCAGCGTGAGCTCGTCGGAGCGGACCGGGGGGCGGAGGACTGCTACGTCCAGCCGGCCTTCTTCGAGAGCAGCCTCCATCTGTGGTGTCAGCATCTCGCCTTGCACAGTGATCCTGAGCCCTGGGAGGGTCCGGCGTGCTGCCTGAACGATGCTGGGCATCAGCCGGTACGTGGCGGTTCCTGTGAAGCCGACCCGGATCACGCCGGTGGCTCCTGCGCCGACCTGCTGGACGTCGTCCACGAGGGCGCCGAGGTCCTGCAGCAGCGCGCGTCCGCGGTCCAGCAGGACCTGCCCGGCCGGGGTGAGCTCAACCTTGCGCGTGGTGCGCACCAATAGGGGGGTGCCGAGCTGCTCCTCGAGCTGTCGGATCGCCTGCGACAGCGGCGGCTGCGCCATGTGCAGGCGGAGAGCTGCCCGGCCAAAGTGCCTCTCCTCCGCCACGGCAATGAAGTACTTCAGGTGCCGAGTCTCCATTGACACTCCTGGCAGATCGAGGCAGGGCACGGTGCCATGCTCCGACCAGCTTAGGATCCCCGATTAGTAAGGGGAAATACTCACTTCGGATCCATTAGGACGAATTGGATACTAATCTGAGCAAGGTCAATTCAAGGTGCAAGAAACCAAGGGTTTCACGACGTTGCTTGTGCTGGTTCTTTAGGGGCGGGTGCCAGGCGCTTGCGCGGCGCCCTACCTTCGGCAGCATGATGGGCCCAGGTAGTGCACCTTCCCGGAGTAGATAGCCGCGTCGATTGCCCTCAAGGATTCTGCGTACCGGCCTTCGTGCACTGATCAGAGACCCCTTCTGCGGGCACTCCCCCGGCCATTTCCAAACGCCGATAACCGGCGTTTCGTCGGCCTGAGCTGGGGGGAGGCCGCCCAATCGGGGGCGTGCCCGCTTACCAAACCCGTTCATGGAAGCTATGTCCGACCGGGGGATTCTCTGGTGACACTCGGCCAGGACAGCTTCCGTCGAGTGCGTCGTAAGACTCGAGGTATCGAGTCAGTTGGGGGTGCGAGCAGTGCGGACCTGATGCATTGGGCCGGTCCGTTCTACGGACCGATCTCTATCGTCCAGCCTGATGATCTGTAGGCATCGGCCGTTTGCGGATCTAATCGACTGTCAGTGATGACTTTTCAATGTGCGCGGGCGGGACCATCTGTATCAGTGCCGTTGTCCCGAATTTGGAGGCGTCAATCACGGCTATGCTCCGGCTGGCCCTTTGAACTGCGGTCGTGGCCACATCGGCCAGGTCGCGCTGGGTTGTGACGAGGCCTGCGCTGGGTGTGATTCCGGCCGCCGAGACTACGGCCATTGAGAAGGACAGCTTTGACAGGAATTCAATGGTCCAGGGTCCGGTCACTGTGCGCTATGCTCTCGAAGGTTCCGCTCAACCCCTGACCGTGGCGTCATACACCGCCATCACGGCTGCGCTCGAGCACGACCCGAAGAGTGCTCTCGACGCGTGACGCGTTCAGCTTTTAGACCGCCGTGAGCGCACGACTCCAGCCCTGACAGCGGAGCGAAATCGCACGAGACCGGGACGGGCGCCAGTCGGAGACCATGGCAAATGCGCCGCCAACCGGATTTCCTGTGGTGTCCTGTGGGTACCACAAAAATTCATAGCATCGACGGCCATCATGTCTACCGGTCACTGACGTCTAAATACAATGAAATTACCGGTGTCGTAGTCACCAATTGGATACTCGATCGTCCGATCGGCTCCAGATCCGTTTACGTAGAATTTGGACCCC
This sequence comes from Arthrobacter sp. S2(2024), assembly GCF_036662515.1. NCBI lineage: Bacteria > Bacillati > Actinomycetota > Actinomycetes > Micrococcales > Micrococcaceae > Arthrobacter > Arthrobacter sp. S2(2024). The sequence goes on from NZ_JAYKZI010000004.1 coordinate 138,358, forward strand.
AACAAGCGGTCAACGATATCGGCGACGACGAAGTTCTGCTTGCTGATTACATCTCGTTTGCTAGTCCAAGTTCCTGAGATTTCGTCAACTCTGTTCCAATCTGCGGGCCCGCCGTACTTAGGGCTAAGCAGCGAATAGAAGACACGGTCGGGAAGCATCTGTCCATCGGAAAGTTTCACCATTAGCCAGATTCCTCCCGTCTGGATACCGGCGCCTCCGCCGGAACTGGCCATTCTGCAACAGAATTTTGAGAAAATCTTGAATTTGCTTAATTAAACCATCCAATGCAGAACCAAGCGTGATGTCGTTACGTGCCGCTCAGTGAGTCAGTGCTTCTGAGTCGGGCTGATTCCTCGCCACCATTCGACGTCTCGGGACGCACTCTCAAGGCTGTCAATAATAGCTAACGAGTGGCGAACGAACCGGTCCGGAAGCCTTACACCATGTTCGACGACGTAATGAGCCAACCCATCCGGCCACACGAAATGGCCGTCGCTCAATTCCAGATTGCCGTTCTCTTTCCCACAGAACCGACAGCGCGAGAACCCCATGAAGCTCCGCGCGACAAACCCCATCCGCAAGTAGGATACGACAAGATCACGCTCATCGATGTCCCAACTTGCGTCCACGAATTCCTCTGGAGAAGGCCATGACGGGTCTGCCTCAGGACCGTCCCAGTAGCCAATCAGAATCAGCTTCCTGGACTGAACCATCGCCACTCCCTGCAACTGAAGATCTACAAAAACAGATAATCACCAGCCGCGCTGCAATCAGGTGCCCTAACGTCCCCGCGTAGGACGACGCCGGTACCAAGCAACAAAGCCCCACAGCGCGATGATCAAACATACGGCAGCGACAATCCCCCGCCACCAAATAAAAGGTTGCCAAAGCCCGAATATCAGGGCCCAAACAAGGAGAACGCCACTCACGTCGAGTCGTGGGGCTCGGATTTTCACGGAGGCTCTCCTTCTTCCATCTGTCTCTGTCCAGGAGCGCAAGCGCCAAAGACCAAGAATACTTTCCCAACAGCCCGACGTCGGACGCGGCCCCCGCCCCCGTCGCCGTACGCACCGCGGGACAAGCGCCTCGCTTCCCCGGCCAAATTCCAGTGACACCACTGCTCCGGGCGCCCATACTGGGAGCATGAGCGTCAACACCCGCCGCACAGCGGAAGGCGCCGCTGTTGCCACCCCAGCCCCTACCGCCCCCGCTGTTCCGACAGAACCAACCGCACCGGCCGCTACGGCCGCTCCGACAACCGGTCCCATCACCCGCGAGGAACTGCAACTCGCTTCGCGCAACCACGCCATGCCGCTGGAAATGCTCCGATGGCCCGTCACACCGCTGGGCATGCATTATCTCCTGGTCCATTTCGACGTTCCCCAGATCGATCCCGTCTCGTGGCGGCTGAATATCGGCGGGCTCGTGGACCATCCGCACGAGTACACTCTGCCTGACCTCCAGCACCGCGAGCGCCGCACCCAAGCCGTCACGATGGAGTGCGCCGGCAACGGCCGCTCGCGGCTGGAACCGCGGCCTGTGAGCCAGCCCTGGGACCAGGGTGGGGTGGGCACCGCCGAGTGGACCGGCACCCCGCTTGCTCCGTTGCTGCTCGACGCCGGCGTGTCACCCGACGCCGTCGAACTCGTCTTCACGGGCGCGGACCGTGGGATCCAGGGCGGCGTGGAGCACCAGTACGCGCGCAGCCTGACGCTCGCGGAAGCAATGTCCGACGACGTCCTGCTCGCCTATGAGGTCAACGGCCAAGCCCTGCCACCTCAACATGGCTACCCCGTCCGGCTCCTCGTCCCGGGCTGGTACGGAATGACGAGCGTCAAATGGCTGCAATCCATCGAGGCAATTGACCACAGCTTCGACGGTTACCAACAGCTCGACTCCTACCGTTACACCCAAGACGCAGGCGATCCCGGCGAGCCCGTCCAACGGATCAAAGTCCGTTCCCTCATGGCTCCCCCCGGCGTTCCAGATTTCTTCACACGGCAACGCGCGGTGAACGCGGGACCGGTTCAGCTGAGCGGCCGGGCCTGGTCCGGGCAAGGAACCGTGGAGAGCGTGGAAGTCTGCGTGGACGGGGTCTGGGAGCAGGCCCAACTTCAAGCTCCCACCGGCCGGCATTCGTGGCGCGGATGGACATTCACGTGGATCGCAACGCCCGGTTCCCACGATTTGGCATGCCGTGCGACGGATTCCACAGGGCAGACCCAGCCGGAAACGCCGGAGTGGAACTATCAAGGCATGGGAAACAACGACATCCAGCGGCTGGCTGTGACCGTCCGGGAGTAACTCGCCCGCAGGCACGCCGAAGCCGGGCCGTTGACCGTGTGCAACGGCATGAGTACTGTGAGTCCACTATCCATCCGCGCCCTGGAGGCAGCAATGGGCGGCACTTCCAAGAGCAACGCCGACTACGAGTTCCTCACTGTCTGGCGCGTCGCGGGGACCCCGCGTGAGGTCATGGATATTTTAGGCGACGCGGGGACACTGCCCCGCTGGTGGCCTTCGGTGTACTTGAGGGTTGTTCCGCTGGACCCGGGAAACGCCGACGGTACGGGAAAGGCCTTCTCGCTGCAGTCCAAAGGTTGGCTGCCGTACACGCTGCGCTGGAGGTTCACGGTCACCGAACCCATCACAGAGCAAGGTTTCGCGATCGCGGCGAGCGGCGACCTGCGCGGTACCGGGCGCTGGACTTTCGAACAGGACGGCCCGGAAACCGTTATCACCTATGACTGGCGGGTCAGCACATCGAAACCCCTGCTCCGGCGGCTAAGCTGGCTGCTCAAACCCGCTTTTGCCGCGAATCACCACTGGGCGATGGCGCGCGGCCAAGAAAGCCTCGCCCTTGAATTACGACGACGGCGTCCCGGCACGGACCTCTCCAAGGTCCCCCGTCCCGCGCCACCCACATTTGCAAGCCGATACCGCTGGCCAAGGAGTACGACGCATGCCTGACGATAACAAAGGCGAAGTCCGCTGGTTGCCGGAGCCCGAGGACCAGGACTACCCAAGCGCCGCAGACTACCTTTCCCTGCTGGAATCCGACCATGTGGTGGCATCGGTTGTCGCCGCCCTCAAGGACGCGCCCATCCAGCACCGCAAAGCCAAGGACATCCTCCGGGCCGCCCGCTTGGCGTTGCTCCCGGAAGAGAACGCCCACGTGGCCTCGGACCTGAAGAAGATCAAGGAGGGCAAGAAGCTCTCGCCCATCCTGATGGTCCGGGGAGACCTGGCCACGGGCATGCCCGCTCAGGTGGCTGATGGCTATCACCGGGTGTGCGCGAGCTACTACACCGACGAGAACACGGACATTCCCCTGAAACTGGCTGATGCGCCCCGGTAAACACCGCAGACCAACCGCCAGGCCCGGAGAAGGAGGAAGGTGTCGTTCTTTCAGCTTTCGCTGATCGCCGCAGTCGCGCTCCTCGGTCCGCTCTTGGCGCTACCCCGGAAATGGCACCTTCCCGTTGTTTTGGGGCAGTTGCTGGCAGGCATCGTCATCGGACGCACGGGACTGGGACTGGTGGACTCCTCGGATCCCACCTTCACGTTCGTGGCCGACGTCGGGTTCGCCCTCATCATGTTCGTCGCCGGGACGCACGTCCCCGTGCGGGACAAGGCCATCCGTCCCGCCCTGGGTAGCGGCGCCTTGCGCGCCGGCGTCGCCGCGGTGCTGGCCGCCGTCGTCGGAGTCGTCATCGCTTTAGCCTTCGGCACCGGACATGCTCCCCTCTACATCGTTTTGCTCGCATCCTCCTCAGCAGCGTTGGTCTTGCCGATCGTCGACTCGCTTCGGCTGACAGGGCCGAAGGTCCTGACGACGACGGCGCAAGTGGCGATCGCTGATATCGCTTGCATTGTGGCGCTTCCGTTAGCCGTTGACCCGCCGAACGCCGGCCGGGCAGCGGTCGGGGCAGCCGTCGTCGCGGCTTGCGCGTTGGTCTTGTTCTTCGTGCTTCGTTGGCTGGAGAACAGCGGCAACCGCGGACGGTTACACGACATATCCGAAGACCGGAAGTTCGCCCTGGAACTGCGGATCCAGCTGGCCTTGCTGTTCGCGCTTTCAGGGCTCGCGGTCCTCGGCCACGTCTCCATCATGCTGGCCGGGTTCTCCTTCGGCCTGGTGGTCTCCGCGGTGGGCGAACCCCGTCGCCTGGCGCACCAGCTTTTCGCCGTGAGCGACGGTTTCCTGGGGCCGGTCTTCTTCGTCTGGCTGGGTGCATCGCTCGACCTAAGGACCCTCGCGGGCAGCCCAAGCATGATCCTCCTCGGGATCTGCCTTGGCTTTGGAACACTGCTGGTGCACGGAAGCATCCGGGCCCTCGGCCAGCCCCTGCCGCTCGCAGTACTGGCCTCGTCCCAATTGGGAGTGCCGGTTGCAGCCGCCACCATCGGCTCCCAATTGCATTTGCTGGAACCGGGAGAAGCCGCCGCTATGATCCTCGGGGCCCTCATCAGCATTGGGGCAAGCACCATCGCCGGTTCGCGCGCGGCACGCAGCTTCTCGGAAGCCGCGCCGGAACCGGCGGGCGAGGGGCCGAAGAGCGGTGGGCCGGCCGGCAAAGGACAATCCGGCAAAGGCCCGGCAGGCAAGCCCTCCGAAGGTGGTCCGGCAATAACTGCCTGATTCCCAAACCCGCAGCATGACCCCGTCATACGACCCATCCGACAGCGGCACGGCCACGAACCACCGGTAGAATTGCGGGGTTGGCCAGCCCGAACCGGACGGTCGACCACCCGCTTGAACGCTACCGAGGGAGGAACCCGTGCGCGCATCGCATGCCCGGACGCCCTTCCATGCCATGCGTTCGGTGGCCCTGGCGGTCGCCATTGTTGCCCTCGCGGCAGGTGCCCATGTCCTCTCCGGGGGTGCGCTTCCCGTCGCTCCGGTCCTGTTGGCCGTCCTTGCATTGACCGGGCTCGTCACCACTCTTGCCACCCGGTTCAAGCTCGGATTTCCGGTCATTGCCGCGCTTCTGGGAGCCGGCCAGCTTGTCCTGCACGAAGCCTTCACGGCATTCGGTCCGCTCGCCGTTCCGGCTCCGGGCTCACCGGCACACCATTTGGCGGCGGAACACCTCTCCCCGCCGCTGGGCGCTGAAACAGTCCATTTTCATGAGGTCGACACTCCCCTCAGCTGGTTGATGCTGACGGGGCACGCCCTCGCCACTGCCGCTTCGGCATTACTCCTGGCCAAGGGCGAGCAGGCACTGTGGCAGCTCGCGGCCTGGCTTCGTCCCCTCTTGCAGCTCATCCGACTGATCTTCAGGCCCGACGCCGGCAACGCAGCTGTTGCGTTCAGCGCACCTGCCGTATTCATCCCCCGCCCGTGGCGGAACCTCAGGCAAGACAGCAGACGCGGCCCGCCCGCCGTCGTCGTACCCTCCTGACTCCGCCCGGCACCGCCTTCAACTGGTGACGGGCACATCCCCTCACTTTGGCGCGCCTTCGCGCGCCCGTTGAAAGGCAACAACCATGAACAAGTCCTCACTCCGCCGCGCCCTGTCCGCTACCGCAATCGCGGGCGGCACCGCCGCACTGATGATGGCCGGCCTCGCAGGCGCATCTGCCCACGTCTCCATCAACCCGGACAAGACCACGGCCAACTCGTATGCCCTGCTGACGTTCGGCGTCCCGCACGGCTGCGACACCTCAGGCACCACCAAGTTGACCATCAACCTGCCCGAGGAACTGACCGACGCCACGCCCACGGTGAACCCCAACTGGACAGTTGAAAAGGTGACGCAGACGCTGCCGGAACCCAAGAAACTGGCCGACGGCACATCGATCACCAAACGCACCAGCCAGATCGTCTACACGACCAAGGCTCCGCTGGACCCGCACTTGCGCGACGCGCTGGTCCTGTCCGTGAAGCTGCCCGACACCGCTGGCAAGACCCTCTACTTCCCCACGCTCCAGAACTGCGAGCAAGGGCAGACGAACTGGGCTGAAATCCCGAAGGACGGCCAGGACGCGCACTCGCTGAAGGCTCCGGCTCCTTCGGTGGCCGTCACAGCCGCAGATCCGGCCGCGGGTGACAGTCACATGGCTGCGTCCATCTCCACCGAGCAGGCAGCTTCCGTGACCGACGACGGCTCACAGGCGCGCAGCTGGGCCGGCCTGATCGCCGGCGTGGCAGGGCTGGGTCTGGGTGGCGCGGCCTTCTTCCGCAGCCGTTCCGCCAAGGCATCAGTCTCCAAGTAACGGCTCCGTTGGGTCGGCGTCCGGAACATTACGATCCGGACGCCAATCCGGCGCCGCTGCCGCGCCGCAGTTGACTCCGGCAAATGACGACGAAAAGCTGTGCGCATGACGAATATGCGAGTCAAGAACGGTCTCCTGCTCACGATGGCAGCAGCCTCGGTATTCCTGCTCTCCGGCTGTTTCCAAACCCAGGCCCAGCCCTCGGGATCAGCCATACCCAGCGACACGGCGTCGGCCTCGTCGTCACCGTCGGCCTCGGCCTCAAGTACTCCTACTTCAGGCGGCAGCGCCACGCCATCGAGCACCGGGACGACGCCATCAGGCGTCGCTCTCTGCAAAGCGGGCTCGCTGACGGCATCTGTCGACTCCACAGGGGGCGGAGCGGCAGGGAGCGTCTACATGAAACTCATCCTGACCAACTCCGGCACGCAACCCTGCGTCCTCAATGGCTTCCCGGGCGTCTCACTCACGTCGGGACCCGCGGGCGATCCGATCGGCGCGGCTGCCGCGCGCGACGACTCGCAGCCTGTGACGCAAGTGCTCCTCGCTCCGGGGAAGGCCGGTTTCGCCCAACTCCGCTACACCCAGGCCGGGAACTACCCCGAGTGCACCCAGGCCCCAGCCGCCGGCTTCCGGGTCTACCCACCCGAGGACACCGCTTCGCTGTTCATCCCGCAGCAATACACGGCCTGCAGCAACACCAATATCAATCTCCTGACCGTCCAGGCGTTCCAGGCGGGGTAGGCGGTCCAGCGCTGTTCCTTATTGTGTCGGTGCCGTGAGGCATGATGGAGGAATGCAGGAGCAGAAGCTACCGGGCGGTCCTGGCAATTCAGCCATGGACCGCTTCAGCCGTGCCACGCGGGAGTGGTTCCTCGGTGCTTTCTCCGCGCCCACCCCTGCCCAGGACGGTGCATGGAAGGCCATTTCTTCGGGATCGCACGCCCTTGTAGTTGCACCCACGGGTTCCGGCAAGACGCTCGCAGCATTCCTGTGGGCGTTGGACCGGCTCTTGTCCGTGTCCCCGCTTGCTTCGGCGGGCGCCCTTCCGGAACTTGAGGGCACAACCGCCCGTGCCAAAGCTCCCAAGCGCAAGACCCGAGTCCTGTACATCTCACCCCTCAAGGCCCTCGGCGTGGACGTCGAACGGAACCTCCGCTCGCCGCTGATCGGCATCACGCAAACCGCCAAACGGCTCGGGTTGCCGGCCCCGCTGGTCAGCGTCGGAGTCCGTTCAGGAGATACGACGACGGCGGACCGCCGCGCGCTGCTCAGCCACCCGCCGGACATCCTCATCACCACGCCCGAGTCCTTGTTCCTCATGCTGACGTCCAAAGCCCGGGAGACGCTCAGCGAGGTGGACACCGTGATCGTCGACGAGGTCCACGCCGTTGCAGGCACCAAGCGTGGCGCACACCTCGCGGTGTCATTGGAACGGCTCGATGCTCTGCTGCCGAAACCCGCCCAACGGATCGGCCTCTCGGCTACCGTGGAGCCGCGCGAGCTCGTCGCACAGTTCCTCGCCGGTTCGGCACCCGTGGAAATCGTCGCACCACCGTCGCACAAGAACTGGAACCTCAGCGTCAGCGTTCCTGTGGAGGACATGTCCGACCTGGCGGGAGCCGCGGGCGCCTTCGACTCCGGGCCGGCCTCCGGACTGCAACCGCAAGCGTCCATTTGGCCGCATGTCGAGGAGAAGATCGTCGACCTTGTGCTGTCGAAGCAGTCCACCATTGTGTTCGCGAACTCCCGGCGTCTCGCGGAGCGACTCACAGCCCGATTGAACGAGATCTACGCGGAGCGCCAACTCATGGCGGTGGATGTGTTTTCCGCCGCGGCGGATTCGGCGCTGGACTCGGGGCTGCCGTCCTCGACGGCGACTCCGGCGCACATGATGGCCCAGGCCGGCAGCACGAGCGGCGCCGATCCGGTCCTGGCCCGCGCGCACCACGGTTCCGTGTCCAAGGACCAGCGGGCACTCATCGAGGATGACCTCAAGTCCGGCCGGCTGCGGTGCGTTGTGGCCACGTCGTCCCTGGAACTCGGCATCGACATGGGTGCCGTGGACCTTGTAGTCCAGGTTGAGTCGCCGCCGTCGGTGGCGAGCGGACTGCAAAGGGTTGGGCGCGCCGGGCACCAAGTAGGCGAGATTTCAGAAGGCGTACTCTTCCCCAAGCACCGGGCAGACCTCGTCCACACCGCCATCACTGTGGAACGCATGCTGAGCGGGAAGATCGAACGCCTCCACGTTCCAGCCAACCCCTTGGACATCCTCGCCCAACAAACGGTCGCCGCCACCGCCCTGGGAAGCATCGATGTCGAGGAATGGTTCGCCACCGTTCGGCGCTCCGCTCCTTTCGCCACCCTGCCCCGCTCAGCTTTCGAAGCCACCCTGGATCTCCTGGCTGGCCGGTATCCTTCGGACGAATTCGCCGAACTCAGGCCGCGCATCATCTGGGACCGGAATGCCGGCACCATCGAGGGCCGCCCCGGAGCACAGCGACTTGCCGTCACCTCGGGCGGAACCATCCCGGACCGCGGGCTCTTCGGCGTGTACATCATCGGCACCGAGAGCGAAGGCACCGGTTCTGGGTCCGGCTCCGGTTCCAGCCAGGCCGGTGCAGGGTCCGCACAGGAGCCCAGTCCGGCGTCGCGCGCTGCCAAAGGCGGCCGACGCGTCGGCGAGCTCGACGAGGAAATGGTCTACGAATCACGCGTCGGCGACATCTTTGCCCTGGGCGCCACCAGCTGGAAAATCGAGGACATCACGCACGACCGTGTCCTTGTCTCGCCCGCCTTCGGCCAGCCCGGAAAACTCCCCTTCTGGAAGGGCGATTCCTTGGGCCGGCCGGTGGATCTCGGCCGCGCCCTCGGAGCATTCGTGCGTGAGCTTTCCGCCTCGGACCAAGAGCCAGCACTGGAACGCTGCAAGGCCAGCGGACTGGACGACTTCGCCGCCGGCAACCTGATCCAGTATCTGGGCGAACAGAAGCAGGCCACGGAAGTGGTCCCTAATGACCGGACGCTCGTGGTCGAACGGTTCCATGACGAACTCGGCGATTGGCGCGTGGTGCTGCACAGCCCCTTCGGCATGCCGGTCCACGCACCGTGGGCACTCGCCGTCGGGCAGCGGCTCCAGCAGCGCTACGGGCTGGACGGTTCCGCGATGGCCGCCGACGACGGGATCGTGCTGAGGGTCCCGATGATGGAGGACGAACCTCCGGGGGCCGAGCTGTTCCTGTTCGACCCGGAGGAGCTTGAGCAGATCGTGACGGCGGAGGTTGGCGGGAGTGCCTTGTTCGCCTCCCGCTTCCGCGAGTGTGCCGCGCGCGCCCTGTTGTTGCCGCGCCAGAACCCTGCGAAAAGGCAGCCGCTGTGGCAGCAACGGCAACGCTCCGCGCAATTGCTGGATGTCGCGAAGAAGTACCCGTCTTTCCCCATCGTGCTCGAAACCGTGCGCGAGTGTTTGCAGGACGTCTACGACCTCCCCGCGTTGAAAGACATAGCAGCTTCGATCGAACGCAGGGAACTGCGCTTGGTTCAGACCACCACGCAGCAGCCCTCGCCCTTCGCCAAATCGCTGCTCTTTGGGTATGTGGCCCAGTATTTGTACGAGGGCGATTCACCGCTCGCCGAACGCAGGGCCGCTGCCTTGGCCCTCGACTCCACGCTCCTCAACGAGCTCCTGGGCAGGGTGGAACTACGCGAACTCCTCGACGCGAAGGTCATTGAGGCCACCGAGCTCGAGCTCCAGCGGCTGGCACCGGACCGGCTGGTCCGTGGGATGGAAGGCGTCGCGGACTTGCTGCGCCTGCTCGGCCCCTTGAGCGTCGAAGAAGTGGCGGCCCGTTTGCAGCCCGAAGGAGTGGAAGCTTCCGCGGATCCGGCCGCGTCGCAACTGGCGGCGGGATCGCATCTGGCCGCATCGCATCTGGCGGCGCTGCGCAAGGCCAACCGCGCCCTCACCGTGACGCTCAGCGGCGTTGAACGATTCGCCGCTATCGAGGACGCGGCCCGGCTCCGCGATGCCATCGGGGTTCCGCTGCCCATGGGAGTGCCGCTCGCCTTCATCGAACCCGTCCACGATCCGCTCGGGGACCTGGTCTCCCGATATGCACGAACCCACGGACCCTTCACGGCCGAGGAAGCCGCCTCGAGGCTGGGACTGGGTGTCGCCGTCGTAAGCACTGCGCTCAAACGCCTGGCGGCGGACGGCCGCGTAGTGGAGGGCGAGTTCCGCCCGCACCCGAGTGCGCCGGCCACGGTTCCCGATGAGGGTTCGGAGTTGTTGGAGACACCGGAACTCCCGGCTGTTCCGCTCCGCGGAGTCCCATTGAGTAGCGAGTGGTGCGATTCCGAAGTGCTGCGCAAGCTCCGGCGTCGTTCACTGGCCGCGCTGCGCGCCGAAGTGGAGCCGGTGGACGCTGCCGCGTACGGCCGGTTCCTCCCCGCCTGGCAAAACGTATCCGTGCCCTCGGCCGGCCGTCCTGGTTCTTCTGGAGGCAGGGGTGCCCCGGCGCTGCGCGGGCTCGACGGCATCATGACCGCCATCGACCAGCTCTCCGGCGTGCCTGTTCCGGCGTCGGCGTGGGAGCCTTTGGTGCTGGCCAGCCGCATTTCCGATTACCAGCCGGCCATGTTGGACGAGCTCATGGCCGCGGGCGAAGTCTTGTGGTCAGGGGCTGGCTCGTTGCCCGGGAACGACGGCTGGATCAGTCTCCATGTGGCCGAAGCCGCGGAGCTCACCCTCAACCCGGACCCTGAATTCGAGCCCGGCGACGCCCAACTCCGCCTTCTGGAATACCTGCAGACCGGCGGGGGCGCCTATTTCTTCCGGCAACTCACCGATGTTGCCGGCGGCATGGACGCGGTCCTTAGCGACGATGCCGTGGTGGCTGCCCTGTGGGACCTTGTGTGGGCCGGCCGCATCACGGGCGACACCTTCGGCCCCGTCCGCGCGATGATTGCCGGCGGACGCACGGCGCACAAACAGCCCGCGCGGCCGCCGCGTGCCAGGTCCCTGCGCATGAGCAGGCTCGGCCGCTCGCACGGCACGGGCTTGATGGGCTCGCCCGGACTCGCGGGCGGCCGCTACGGCTCGGTCACCGGAGCGGCTCCGACTCCCCCGCTCGCCGTTGGACGCTGGTCCGCGTTGCCTGCTCCCGAGCTCGACCCCACCATCCACGCGCGCGGCACCGCCGAACTCCTCCTCGACAGGTACGGCGTCGTGACTCGGGGCTCCGTCATGGTGGAGAACATCGTGGGCGGATTCGGGCTGATGTACAAGGTCCTCGCGCGCCTCGAAGAAGCCGGGCGGTGCCGCCGCGGCTACTTCATCGAACACCTCGGCGCCGCCCAATTTGCCGTGCCGGCGACAGTGGACCGATTACGCTCCTTCACGGAGGACGCCCAACTCGCCAAAACGGAGCCAGTCGCTTTGGCCCTCGCCGCAACGGACCCCGCAAACCCGTATGGCGCGGCCCTCCCGTGGCCCGCGTTGGCCGTCGACGCTGGATCGGGCCACCGTCCGGGACGGAAAGCAGGTGCCCTGGTGGTGATAGTCGACGGCGCCTTGGTTTTGTATGTCGAACGGGGAGGGAAGACCCTGCTCACTTTCAGCCAAGACGACGCCGTCCTGGCCGCTGCCGCTGCCGCGCTCGTCGGAGTGGTGCGGCGGGGAGCCGTGGACAAATTGATTATGGAAAAGGTCAACGGCCATGACCTCTTGGACACCCCCGTGGCTTCCGCCCTTGCGGCTGCCGGGGCGTACTCCACGCCGAAGGGTTTGAGGATCCGTGCCTGAGGGTGACTCGGTCTGGCGGGCCGCCGCGGAGTTGCACAAGGCCCTCGGTGGGCAGACCCTTGTCTCCTCGGACTTCCGGGTACCCAGGTTTGCCACACTGAACCTGGCCGGATGGACCGTGTCCGAGGTAGTGCCACGGGGAAAGCACCTGCTCATGCGCTTGCTGGAGCCGGCGGCGATTGGGTCGGTCGCGACTGCGCCGGCGGACGACGCCGGTTCGGCGGCTACCGGACCATCCCGCCGCGCCCTGACCATCCATTCGCATTTGAAAATGGAGGGAAGCTGGCAGGTCTATTCCCCCGGCGGCCGGTGGAGGAAACCCGGCCACACGGCCAGGTGCGTCCTCCGCACAGCGACGGCCGACGTCGTCGGCTTCTCCTTGGGAATCCTGGAGGTGATCCCGACGACGGACGAGTCCCGCGTAGTAGGGCACCTCGGCCCGGACCTGCTCGGTCCCGACTGGGACGCGGAAGAGGCCGTTCGTCGGCTCCGGGCCGCGCCGGACGCACCGATCGGCGTCGCACTGTTGGACCAGCGGAACCTCGCCGGCCTCGGCAATATCTACCGTTGCGAGGCGTGTTTCCTGGCCGGGGTGCATCCGGCCGCGCCGGTATCGGCTGTGAAGGATCTGCCGGCGATGCTCGCCGAAGCCAAGGTTATGCTCGAAGCCAACCTCGGACCCGGGCCAAGGATCACGCGCGGCACAGCGTTCCCTGGAGTCCGGGGAATTCCCCGCTCCGGCTACTGGGTGTACGGCCGCGAGCACCAGCCGTGCCTTCGTTGCCGGACGCCGATTCGCCGCGGAGTGCTGGGGCCAGCGTCCGGGATGGAAGACCGCACCATCTACTTCTGCCCGGAGTGCCAGCCCGGCTCGTCCGGCTGACGCTGCGGAAATTCCCTGACGCCTCCGGAATTCCGGGGGCGTCAAGAAATCTGCGAGTCGCCAGGAAGATTCCGCGTCACGAAGTGGCCGGCACCGCTTCCGGGGCAGCCACGGGAGCCTTCACCGGAACCGTAAACAGCGGCAGCAATAGCTGAACCACCGGGCCAATGGCCAAGGCGTAGACAACGGTTCCAACGCCGACGGACCCACCCAACAGCCAGCCCACACCGAGCACGACAACCTCGATCAAGGTCCGGGACAAACGCACCGACCATCCGGTGCGGCGGGCAAGTCCCGTCATGAGTCCGTCGCGGGCACCCGGGCCAAGGCGTGCGCCGATGTAGCAAGCGGAGGCGATTCCGTTCAGGACCACGGCGCCGGCGAGCATGGCGATCTGGCCACCCAGGTGCGAGAACGCCGGGATCAGGGCCAGGCCGATGTCCGCGAAGACTCCCACCAGAACGGCGTTGGCGAGGGTTCCGAAACCGGGCATCTGCCTCAGCGGTATCCAGAGGAGAAGAACCAGGAAGCTGACCACTACGACGACCGTGCCGATGCTCCACCCGATCTTCCCCGCGACGCCTTGGTGGAAGACATCCCAGGGGTCCAGGCCAAGGCCGGCCCGGATGAACATGGCCAGGGAGATCCCGTACATTGCGAGGCCAATCAGGAGCTGGGTGATTCTGCGGGTCATCATGAAACCATGCTCCCGAAAACTGGCATTGCTTTCCATAGCCAGTTTGCAATACTGGTCTTATGCCCGGATCCCTCAACCCCACAGCCATGGTGCGTCTCCTCGGTCCGTGGAACACTGGCGCCGCTCCCGCCTATCGCGAGCTTGCCGACGTCGTACGCCTTTTGGTGATGGACGGGCGCATCCCACTCGACGTGGCACTGCCCAGTGAGCGCGCGCTCGCCGTCACCCTGGGCGTCAGCCGGACCACCGTCACTGCCGCCTATGCCAGCCTGCGCGAGCAAGGATTCCTGAGCGGCGGCCAGGGCAGCAGGGGCCGGACGGGCATTCCACACCGGACGGTCCCTGTCAGCGGACCTGGACTGGCCATTCCGGAGGGGATCCTCGACCTCGCCTATGCTTCACTGCCAGCGACGGGCGAGGTGGTGCACCGGGCATTCGCGGATGCGTTGATCGATCTCCCTGCGCTGTTGCCCGGTTTTGGCTACGACGCGGTCGGCCTCCCGCCCCTCCGGGAAGCCATCGCGGACCGCTACACGGCAGCCGGCATCCCCACGACGGCCGCACAGATACTGGTGACTTCGGGGGCCCAGCACGCGCTGAACATTATCCTGAAGACCCTCGCCGGGCGGCAGCAGAAGGTCCTCGTGGAGCATCCCAGCTACCCCAACGCTCTCGATGCAATCCGCGTTTCGGGCTCACGCACGGTTCCGGTACCGATGCCACCTGCCGGCGAGCCGACGTCGGGCGCTGCCGCCGAGCCGACGTCGGGCGGTTGGGATATCGACGGCATGGTGGCCGCAATGCGCCACCAACGCCCGGCCATGGCCTACCTCGTCCCGGACTTCCACAACCCCACCGGGCGGATCATGTCCAACCTTCAGCGGCGCCGCCTGGTCCGCGAGGCGGCAGGGACGGGCACTGTCCTGGTGGTAGACGAAACGCTGCGGGAGCTAAACCTCGACGGCGTCAGCACCTCGCCGCTCGCGGCGTTCAGTCCGGCGGTGGTGACCATCGGATCGCTCAGCAAATCGCATTGGGCCGGGCTCCGGACCGGGTGGATCCGCGCCGAAGAGGACCTGATCAACCGCTTCGTGCAGACCCGGACAACGATGGATCTGGGCGGGCCCGTCGTCGAGCAGCTGGCTGCGGCTCGGCTGCTCCGGGCTTTCGCCGAACCGCTGGACGCGAGGCTTGCGGAGCTGCGGCGGAACCGGGAAGCGCTCCTCGGATTACTGGCCGAGCACCTTCCCGGGTGGCACGTGGAACGTCCGCGCGGCGGGCTGACGGCATGGTGCAGGTTGCCCACGCCGTCGAGTACCGCGCTCACCGTCGTCGCCCCGGACTTCGGCGTGCGGCTCGCGGCCGGCCCGCGCTTCGGCGTCGGCGGGGCTTTCGAGCACTTCATGCGCGTTCCGTACACGCTCGCGCCGGCCCAGCTTGAGACGGCGGTGCTGGCACTGCGCGATGCCCAAGCCCGGATCGATGCGTCGCCGCAACTCCGGAGGACCTTGAAAGCGCCCAAGGAACCCGCCGCCGTCGCGTAGCCCGCCGTTCCGCAGCCCGCCCGCTCCCCCGCCGCCACTTGCCCCTCCGCCGCCCAACTGGCTCGCATTTGTTGTCATTTTGAGCCCTCAGAACGACATTAACTGCGAGTCAGTTGGGTCGCCCGGCACCCATGCGCTGCCTGGCGGTGTTGGTGCCCGGACCGACAGGGACATGGGAGGTGGCTTTGGCCAGGCCAAACTGCGGCATGCCGTTGTAGACCACCTCGATTCCCGACGCCGGCACCTGGTAGGTTTCGTGCCACACGCCGATGTCGCCGCTTCCCGCGACTTCCTTCATGAAGCGTCGCCAGGGCGCCAAGTGCGGCGAGTCCCTGTCCGCCGCGAAGCGCCTGAGATGCTCGGGGCTCTCCCAATAGCTGAGCAGCATGGTGGTGCGCCCGAACCACTGTTCGCACCCGAGCAGTCCGGACTCGGGATGCGTTGCGAGATGGCGGAGCATGGTGGGCATTGACGATGCCACTCGCGCCACTTTGCCGATCTTCCACCAACGGTTGGCCCGCATTCCGATAAGGAATACGGTCACCGATTCGCGCCCGGTGTCGGCCGTGAAGCGCCCCGGGAAGATTTCCTGTGCCATGCGAATCCTTCGGTCTGGGAACGGTAGCTCAAGTTCCGCTCGTCGAGTTTCATAACGTCGTTACGAAACAATGTTATGAAACACTTGGAGGCATGGCAAGACCCATCGTTCATGACCAGCTCGTCCGGCAGCGGCTTCTTCAGGTAACGGCCGAACTCGTTGACCGGCACGGCCCTGCGCGAGTCACGCTCCGCGACGTTGCCGCAGCCGCCCAGACCTCCACCACGGCGGTCTACTCACTCTTCGGCGGCAAGGCGCAGTTGCTGACGGCCGCCGTCGACGACGGATTCCGCTCGTTCGGCGACTCGCAACGGCTCGCCGAAAACGGAGGGCTCCGAGGCTTGGGCCTCGCCTACCGTTCCTGGGCACTTGAACATCCAGCCTTGTACCGGCTCATGTTTGGCGGCGCACTTGCCAGCTATGTGGACTGCAGCCCGACGCCGGCAGTCGCCTCGGAAGCGATGCTTCCCCTGATGGAAGCGGTGACCGCCGCGCAGCAAGCGGGGACCATTCGTGATGCCGAAACCGCGACGATCGCCATGTCCATCTGGGGACAGGTCCACGGACTGGTGAGCCTGGAACTTGCGAACATGGACGAGCCCGGAACCGATTGGGAAGGGATCTACGCCGCCGCGTTGGATGCCGTGGGACGCGGCTGGGCAGCCTGAGCCAGCTTCGCTTCCCTTAGCGGGCGGGTTAGGCGTACACCTTCTCCAGGAAGTCGCCCCAGGCCTTCGCGGTCAGTTCAGAATCGCCGCTGCCGCTGAAATCGTGCACCGTCATGCCCACGGGTGCTCCGAAGGAGTTCCGGCCAAAGAACCGGTAGAGCGTGTCCGCCGTCCGTAGGCCCAGGAAGTGCTGGTTGGAGAAGTCGAGTTCTCCGCTCAGCCGCCCCACCCCGTCGACGTCCACCTCAACCGCGGAACCCTCTGCAACGCCGTTCACGCCGAGGGCCTTCTTCAGTTGCACGAAACCGTCGGGCGCCTGCGAGGCCGCCGGGCCCTGGACGTCCGTGAAGACCACAGGCTTGCCGTCGAAGTACTGAAGGTACTGGCCCAGGGTGTGCAGGTAGAACTCGGTGTGCTTACTGGCGCCGTCGTACTGCCCTTCCCAGTTGTCCGCGAAGATGCCGCTGTGGACATAGTGGAGCTTGGCCCGGCCGCCGTCGAGCGGTTCGAGCACGTGCTCCAACTGGTTGAACCAGCCGTCCGGCCCGTCCATCCGGGTCACAAGGTGGCTGGGATACTCGTCCACGGTTTTCACGGCCGGCCACTGATCGGTGGGAAACATCCAGGCCGAGGTGTCCTGGGTGACAGCCTGCCAGACCCGTTCAGGAGTGCCGGGCAGTTCGGTGTCGGCCACGATTTCGAATTCACGGTTGTCAGTCATTGTCCTGTTCCTTTTCTGGAGAGTGCTGCGTTGTCTTGAGTGCGGGATGAAGTACGACGACGAGCCGGTGCTTGCGTGCGCCGCTCACTGTTTCGGTCGAAGCGCCGGTACCGCCGTCGTGGTACTTGTCCACGAGCCAGGTCACCGCGACAGCGAGCTCCTCGGCAAATGCGGCACGGTCCGACGCCGACCGGAAGGTGATTTCGCCGTCGATCGCGAAGCTCGCAAGCTTCTTCTTGGCCGCGGCCGCGCCGGCTATCAGCTTGCCCATCTCCTGGACCGTCCGGGCCGCGAGGGCCAGGAGCCAGAAGGCGGAAAAGCGGTCCGAGAAGCGCCGGGGATCCGGCGCCACGGATGCAAGTGCCACCGGCGAGATCAGGTACGACGCCGCCGTCGCGCGCAAAACGCGTTCGGTGACGTTGCCCTTCTTCCGTTCCTCCACGAGTTCGACGAGTCCATGCCGCTCGAGGGCCTTGAGATGGTAGTTGACTTTCTGCCGGGGCAGGCCCACCTTGACCGCCAGCTGCGTGGCGGAACCCGGCTCGACCAGTTCCTGCAGAATGCGGGTGCGGATCGGGTCCAGCGACGCTTCCGCCGCGGCGGGATCCTCGATCACTTCGATGTCCAACATGCTTCCATTCTGCCTACCGACAACTTTTATTGTCAAGAACTTTTTTCTCGTCGGAGGCCTGGCCATAACCCCGGTAGAATGGACCGGTGATGCAATCCCCCCTTCCAGTGCGCGACGGCGTCAACGCCACCCGCCTGCGCCTCCCGGACGAGGGGCCCTGGGACACCGCGATGGACTACATGATGCACCGCTGGGGTCATATCGACCCCCAGGGCATCGAGGACAGGTTCGACGCCGGCGAAATCGTCGGCGAGGGCGGCGCGCCCCTTGATCGCCGCACCCCGCTCGAAGAACACACCTTCATTTGGTACTACCGCACGCTCCCGCCGGAGACTCGTATGCCGGTGGAGATCAACATCCTGCACCAGGACGAGCACCTTCTGGTCGTCGACAAGCCCCACTTCCTGCCCACCACTCCGGGCGGGACCTACATCCAGGAATCCGCACTCGTCCGTCTCCGGAACCAACTGGACCTGCCGGACCTCATCCCGATGCACCGGCTCGACCGCATGACTGCCGGGGTGTTGCTGCTCTCCACCAATCCGGAGACCCGCGGCAAGTACCAAGTGCTCTTCGAAAAACGGCAGGTGCAAAAGGAGTACGAGTGCATCTCCGCCGCGGCACCCGCCGCGGGCTTTCCCGCCGTCGAATTCCCCGCCGTCGTGCGCAATCGCATGACAAAATCCCGCAGCTACCTTCTCGCCGAGGTGATCGACGGCGAACCCAACGCGGAAACCCGCATTGAGCTGCTGAGAACGTTCGACGACGGCGGCGCCGGCCGGGCGCTCTACCGGCTTGAGCCCCACACCGGCAAGACCCACCAGCTTCGCGTGCACATGGCTTCGCTCGGGCTGGGAATCGTGAACGACGCGTTCTATCCCGAACTCCTGGACAAGGCCCCGGACGACTACTCCAAGCCGCTGCAATTGCTCGCTCGCGGCATCCGCTTTGTCGACCCCATCAGCAAGCAACCCGTGGAATACCGGAGCCGTCTCGAGCTAGGCGAAGCCCACCCCGCCTGACCCTCCCCCCAAACCATCGCTCACATATGGCGCCCTTTCCCGGGACGCTCGCTCACCAATAACGGCTTTCCCCCAAACCATCGCTCACATATGACGGCCCTTCCCGGGACGCTCGCTCACCCAAAATGAGGAACATGTTCAGCTTGGGGTCGTACCCGCGCGAGCGTCCCCCAAACACCCACATATGTGAGCGAGCGTCGGGCCAAACACCCACATACCCGAGCGAGCGTCGGGGACGGGTGTTCAGGATCCGGGGACGGCGAAAAAATGGCGCGTTCCCGAGTTGCCAAGCGGACCGGGCGTATATGCTCGGTTTTGCCGGCCCGACAACCGCGGGCGGTGTTCGGTCTCGCGAAAAGGAACCACATGGCCCACGCTGAAAACGAAGTCTCGATCAACCGCCCCGCAAACGACGTCTACGCCTTCCTCGCGGACGGGCTGAACAATAAGCTGTGGCGTCCGGGCGTGAAGAATGTCGCCCTCGCAAGCGGAGAAGCAGGCAACAAGGGTGCCGTGTACTCGCAAACGATGGCTGGCCCCGGTGGTCGCACGATCGCCGGCGATTACGAGATCACCGCGGCCGAGCCGGGCAAGCGGCTCGATTTCCAGGTCATCGCGGGCCCCGCCCGCCCAACAGGATCCTTCACCCTGAACGAGGCCGACGGCGGCACCACCGTTCGGTTTGCCTTGGATCTCCAGCCCAAGGGCTTCATGAAGCTCATGGGCTCGATGATCACCAAGACCATGGAGTCGGAAGTCGGACAGCTAGGGCAGTTGAAGTCCGTGCTTGAGGCGCAGTCCGTCTGACGCCGCTGCGAAAGCGTGCCCTCACCCGTCCGAAGCCCCGAACACGCTCCGGAACACGTCGGTCGTCTCCGCACTGAACAGCACAAATTCGACGAGTTCCAGCCCGCTGGAGCTTTCGACGTCGAGCCGGCTGACGGCGTCGAGCGCTACCGCGGCGACCTCGCGCGCGTCCCAGCCGTAGACCCCCGCGCTGATTGCGGGGAACGCAACGGAACTCGCTCCGAGGGACGCTGCCACTTTCAGGCTCTCGCGGAAACACGACGCCAGCAGTTCCGGATCGTTCTGGCCCGCGTGGCGGTTGGGGCCAACTGTGTGGATCACCCATCGGGCAGGCAATTTGAACCCGGGGGTAGCCACGGCTTGGCCCACGGGCAGCCCGTGCGGGTACCGTTCGCGCACCTCCATGCACGCGGCCAGGAGCTCCCTGCCCGCGGCGCGATGGATCGCGCCGTCCACTCCCCCGCCACCCATCAATGACGAGTTGGCGGCGTTGACGATCGCGTCGACGTCGCGCGTGGTGATGTCACCTTGCAGGATTTCGAGCCGCATGGCGCCAGTCTTGCACGACACTCCGGTGGATGCACCAAAGTGCGGTAATTTGTGCCCATGGACATCACCACCGCCGATGGCTGGGGAGCCGCGATCTATGCCTGGATCATCCCCATGGTGGTGGGCGACGCGATCTTCCCGCCCATCCCGTCCGAAATGTTGGTGATCACCGGTGGCGCGCTGGCAGCGGAGGGCCGGGTCAACCTGTGGTTGGTGGGTTTGATGGCCGCCGTCGCCTCCTGGCTGGGCGACATGATTGTTTTCCAACTCTTCAAGCGTCGCTTGGGACACATCCTGGACCGTTGGGCGTGGGGCCGCAAAGTCCATCAGGGCATCCACCGGGCGATCGCCAGGGCCGGGCGATCCTCCACTTACGGCGCGATCATCGGAGCCCGGTTCATCCCCGGCGGGCGGCTGGCTGCGTCGGCTGCTTCCGGGATCGCAGAGGTTTCCTCCCGCGGCTTCAGTCTCTGCGCTGGCTTGGGCGGCCTGTTGTGGGCCACGTGGCAAGCCGGGTTGGGTTACTTTGCGGGCTCGACGACGAAGCTTCCGTTCTGGGCGAGCTCACTGATCGGCGTCGGCGTGGGTCTGCTGATTGGCGTCGTGGTGGGCGTGATCGTCACGCATCGCCGGGGTGACCGCTCGCCGGTGGACGAGCCGGGCGAGCCGCCGCACCTTTAGGCGCGTCCCGGCGTCGGGCTCAAACCGGCGACCATTTCCCCCGTTTGCGACGCAGCACATAAAGGTTCCCTGTGAGCGCTACGCGTTCGACGGCGTCGCGCATCATGGCTGCCGACGCGCGGGCTTCGCTGTTCTCGCCCGGATAGTCGCGCGGCTCCACGAGGAAGCGGAGGCTGATTTGGGCGACGCCACCAACAATGTCGAGCTGATTGGATTCGACATGATGACGCGTTTCCAGGGCCGCAAGCGCAGCGGCCATTACCGACTCCGGCGGGTTTCCTGGTTTGAGCCCGGTGATCTTCAACTTGGTCTGGAACGACGGCATCCCTCAACCCTAAACGCTCGCTGTGAGCGAGGGTTTCCAGAAGGACGCATATATGTGAGCGAGGGTAGGACGGACGCAACCCTCGCTCACAAACAAGCCCTCCCTGCCGCACGCTCGCTCACATGATGTGAGCGAGCGTGCGCCGAAAGACCCACATAAGTGAGCGAGCGTCGGAAGGGAAGGAACGGAAGGAGCCGCTATCCCGTGTTCCGGAGGCCGGCGGCCACGCCGTTAACGGTGATGAGCATGGCCCGCTGGAGTCGTTCGTCAATCTCGGCGCCGGAAATGGAGGCCTCGCGGACGCGGCGCAACAACTCCACCTGCAGGTAACTGATGGGGTCGAGGTACTGGTCGCGGATTTCGAGGGAACGCTTGAGCGTCGGCTGGGCTTCCAAGAGCTCGGTTTCGCCGCTCAGGAGTTCCACCTCGGCAACCGTGAGATCGTACTCAGTACGGATTGCCTTGAACAGGTGGTGCAGCTCTTCCGGAACCAGCGAAGACACGTAGTGCCCGGCGATGTCCATGTCCGTCTTGGCCAGGGTCATCTCCACATTGGAAATCACGGACTGGAAGAAGTGCCAGCGCTTCATCATTTCGGCAAGCTCAGCGGTGTTGCCTGCCTCGCGGGCTGCCTTCAGGCCTGAGCCCACGCCGAACCAGCCCGGAACGATCTGCCGGGACTGCGTCCAACCGAAGACCCACGGAATGGCCCGCAACCCGCCCAGTCCCGCACCGGAATCCGGCCGCTTGGAGGGCCGCGAGCCGATGTTCAGGGATCCGAGTTGCTCCACCGGCGTCGAGGCAAGGAAGTACGCCGGCAGGTCCGGATCGTCGATCAGGGAACGGTACTGGGCAAACGCGGCGTCGGAAATGATCTCCATGACGTGTCCGTAGCGCTCGCGCTCGTCGTCCGAGGTGCGCGGGGTGCGGTGCAGCGCGGAACCCTGCATCACGGCCGCCAGGGAGAGCTCAAGGTTTTCGCGGGCGAGCTCCGGCAAGGAGTACTTGTCCGAGATGACTTCGCCCTGCTCGGTGAACTTGATGGCGCCTTCAAGCACTCCGTTGGGCTGGGCCATGATGGCGTCGTAGGTCGGTCCGCCACCACGGCCTACGGAACCGCCGCGGCCATGGAACAAACGGACGTTGACGCCATGCTTGGCGGCGACGTCGCGTAGCTTGCGTTGGGTCTTGTGGATCTCCCACTGGCTGGTCATGACACCGGATTCCTTGTTGGAGTCCGAGTAGCCGAGCATGATCTCCTGGACATCGCCACGCAGCCGTACCAGCTCACGATACGACGGGTCAGAGAGCAGCAAGTCAACGATTTCGGCCGAAGCACGCAGCTCTTCCACGGTCTCCAGGAGCGGGGCGAAGCCGATCTTGGCATACGGAGCCGCGCCGAACAGGTCAATCAGTCCGGCTTCGCGGGCCAGCACAGCGGCAGCCAGGACATCGTCCGCGCCGCGCGTCATGGAGATGATGTAGGTTTCGACGACGTCGGGCCCGTACGTCTGGAGGGCGTGGCGGATGCTGCGGAAGACGTCGTAGGTGCGGTCGCCGTCGCCGTCGAGCTTGATGGGGTGGCCGGACAGCGGGCGGCGCGAAGCCAGCTCCGCGCTCAGCCGCTCGAAGCGTTCGGCGCGGCTCAACTCGCCGTAGGGAGTTCCGACGCCGATCCGGTCCACCAACTGCCCGACGGCGTCGTGGTGGTAGTCGGCATGCTCACGGATGTCGAGGGTCGCCAAGTGCAGCCCGAAGGAAGCGATCGCCCGGCGGACCCGGGCCAGGGCGCCGTCGGCCACGAGCACGGCCGAGTGTTTCCGCAGCGAGGCCTCCAGCAGTTCGAGTTCGGCCAGCAACTCGGACGTGGAAGCGTAGTCGCGGCCGGGTTCGTGGTGGCTGGATGCGGACACGCGGCGGCCCGTGTTGATGAGCTTGGCCTTGATGCAGGTCAGCTTGAGGCGGTAGGGCTCCTGCGCGTTCAGCTCCAGGATGCGCTTGTCCAGGCCGGGCAGGTTCTTGAGGTCGACGGCGATCGAGTCCAGGAGATCCTTTTCCGCGTCCACCAAGGCTGTGGAGTTGGAGAGGATGGAGATCAGTTCGTCGATCATCGAGATGCTGATCCGCACGGCGTGCTGGTTCTGCAGCTGCAGGATTTCGCGCGTGACCGAAGCGGTGACGTTCGGGTTGCCGTCGCGGTCTCCGCCGATCCAGGAACCGAAGCGGATGGGGGCGTTGTGCGCTGGCAGCACGACGCCGTGCTCCCCCAGCAGCTCTGAAAGGTCCGTGAGCATTTCCGGCATGGCATCGGTCAGGATGCTGCTCAGGTAGTAGATGGCGTTGCGGGCCTCGTCCACGGGAGTGGGGCGGACTTGGCGGAGTTCGTCGGTCTGCCACATCTGGTCGATGATCTCGGCGAGCTGGCGGTCCTGCCGACGGCGGGCGGCCGTGCCCTCAACGGTGGATTCGGCCAGGACGTCCGAGAGTTTACGGATCTTGTCCAGCACCGAACGCCGCGAGGCTTCGGTGGGGTGCGCGGTGAAAATAGGACGAACGTCCAGCTCATTGACGACGTCCTGCAGGGCCTGGGTTCCGGCCTCATCGGCGATCTCGGCCACGGCTTTGGCCAACCAGCCGTCCTTTTCCTGGCGGGTGCGCAGTCCGCGGACACGGTGCACTTGCTCGGCGGCGTTGGCGAGGTGGAAATAGAAGGCGAAGGCACGGACCAGCTCAGTGGCTTCCTCAAGAGGCAATGAGGCGAGCAACTCGCGGACCTGGGCGACGACGTCGTGCGCGCTCCACGGGCCTGTGGCATCGGCGCCGCCGCGGGCGGCTTCCTTGGATTCCTTGGTGAGCAGGCGCACCTGCTCGACGAGCTGGAGCAGCTCGGGGCCATGCTGGCGGACCAATGACTCTCCGAGAAGCGTGGAGACGCGGCGGACATCGGCCCGCAGTTCCGCGGCAAGGTCGGTGCTGAGATGTGCAGTGTCAACCATGAAAAATACCTTCTGGCGTTGGGTGTGGCCCGTACACTGCGCTGGATACTGTGAGCCGGATTACTAATATTTCCAAAGGAATCCTACCCGCAGCCCTGAGGCCGGTGGCAATCCGTCTCAAATGTTGTCGCGGGCTCCGCCTGCGCGCTCCGCCCGCCCGCTCCGGCCCAACTGACTAGCAGTTGTTGTCGTTATGAGCCGTCAAAACGACAACAACTGCTAGTCAGTTGGGTTCCGGGAATGGTGGCGACGGGTGCATGGTTAAGCCAACGAACACCGCCCCAAGCCGCTGGAGGAACCATGAGCGCAACAGCCCCCGCAAGCAACGCCCAGCTGGAACGCTGGCAACGTTTCCGCACCGGCCGCAACGCCGCCCTCGCTGCGGACCACGGCTGGCTGACCCTCACCTCTTTCCAGTGGCTCGAATCCGCACCCGCCGCCGTCGAGCTCGTCCCCGGGCTTTGGTCTACGGACGGCACGACGGCGACACTCACCGCGAGCGCGACCGACGGACTCACGCTCGTGGACACGGGAGCTCCCGTGGACGGCACGATTTCAGCCACCCTCCAGGACGAGGAATCGCTCATGTGGGTGCAGTTCGGCGGCTCGGATGGCACGGAAGTGGTGGTGGAACTGGCCATGCGCGCGGACAAGTACGCCATCCGGACCCGGGACGACTCCTCGCCCGTACTGACGGAGTTCGACGCCGTTCCCACCTTTGAATACAACCCGGACTGGGTGCTTGAAGGCCGCTTCGAGGCGTACCCCGAGCCCGTGGATGTGCCCATCGGGACAGCCAATCCTTTGGTGGATGGGGTGCACCGATCGGTAGGCGAGGTAGTTTTCCGGGCGCCTGGACTTCCCCACGAGATCCGCCTGCACGCCGAGGCCGAGAAGCTCGGAGCCCTCACGGTGACCTTCCACGACGAGACGAACGGCAACACCACGGACGAATGGCGCAAGCTGGCCGTCTCGCGCCCCCGGCCCGACGGTTCCGTGGTCCTCGACTTCAACCGCGCCATCAACTACCCGAGCGCCTTCACCCCATATGGCACATGCCCTATGCCTGTAGCGGGAAATTCGATCGACGTGGCGGTCGAGGCCGGGGAGAAACTGCCGGCCGGCCGGATCGTCTAAACGCAACCGCCTAAACGCAGCAAACCAAAGCCGTTACATCTCCCCTGGACTCAAGGTACACTCTTCTTGGAAAGCGCTTACCAAGCGGTCCTGAAACGACACCGACGTCAGCAGCCCCGCCTCCCGGGGACAGATGAGGAGAGCCATGGGCACCCTGTCCACGCCCGTCCCGGCAGAACGCAACCCGGCAGAACACAAACAGTCCGGCCATGAGCCCAGCAGGGTGGCCCTTATTGGGGTCCACGGCTTCGGCGCGCACCACCTGCAGAACCTCGAAAGGCTCCAGGCAAACGGCGTGGTGCGACTTGTTGCCGTGGCGGATCCGAATCCGCCCGCCCCCGGCGCCCTCCCGCCCGGAACCGCGGTATTCAGCAACTTGGACGAGCTCTTGGCGGGAACCCCCGCGTTGGACCTCGTCATTGTGGCCACCCCCATCCAGACGCACGCGCAACTCGCCCTCACGACGCTCCCCCACGCCGATCTATACCTCGAGAAGCCTCCAGTCGCTTCCCTCGCCGACTTCAATCGCCTGCAGGAAGCCGCCACCGCAGCTGGCAGAATCGTCCAGGTCGGCTTCCAAAGCCTCGGATCCCGGGCCCTCCAGGCCATTGATGAACTCCTTGCGGCGGGAGAGATCGGCACGCTCCTGGGCATCTCGGCCACCGGGCGTTGGGTGCGTGACCGCGCCTATTACAAACGCTCACGATGGGCGGGTAAGCGCAGCCTTGACGGCGTCGACGTCGTCGATGGGGTGGCGACCAACCCCCTGGCCCACGCCATCGCCACAGCGCTGAGGATCGCCGGGGCGAAAACCGTGGACGATCTTGCGTCCGTGGATACGGACCTGTACCGCGCCAACGACATCGAAGCCGACGACACCTCCGTCATTCGGATCCGCACCGCAGCGGGCGTGCCCATCACGTGCGCGCTCACCCTCTGCGCCGCCGAGTCCGTGGAACCGTACATCACCCTGCAGGGCAGCGAAGGCACTGCAGTGTTCCATTACACCGAAGACCGCCTCACGGTAAGCTCAGCCGCCGGGAAGCGCGAAACCGTATACGGCCGGGTGGACCTCACCGAAGACCTGCTGGAGCATCGTCGCTCGACGCCGGGGCCCGCAACCGCGCCGCTGATCAGTCCGCTCGCGGACAGCGGCGCCTTCATGCAGGTCCTCGAAGCCATCCGCACCGCGGAATCTCCGGCGCTGATCCCGGAGCAGTACGTCACCTGGGAGGGCGAGGGCGACGCCGCCCGTCCCGTGGTCGACGGAATCGAAGACGCCCTGGAACGCGCGACGGCGGCGCACGCCACCTTCAGCGAACTCGGCTTGCCTTGGGCGCGGCCAGCCGTCGACGCCGGAAGGCCGGTTTTGAGCCTGCCCGACGGCGGCGAGCTTGGCGGCGCTGCCCTGTTGGCGACCGTGCAGAGCGGTACAGGCCTTGCCACGCGGCTCTCCCCGCGGCCCTATCTGCACCCGGTCCGTACACTGGCCGGAGTCCCCGTAACCGATCACCTGCCGGCAGACCACCCCTGGCACCTTGGCGCGGGATTCACCTTGCAGGATGTGAACGGGACCAATTTCTGGGGCGGCAAAACGTACATCCGCGCGTCGGGCCGTTACGAAGAACGGCAAGACCATGGGCGCATCATCGAGCGCTCCACAGTGTCCGGGCCCGGCTTGCTGGAGCAGGAATTGAGTTGGCAGGCATCGGACGGCGCCGAACTTCTCCGCGAACGCCGCACCACCGGCTCCCGGCAGCTCGACCGCCGCACCTGGCAACTGGAGCTAAGAACAGAACTGACCGCCGTCGTCGACTCCTCGCTGGGCAGCCCCGGCTCAAACGGCGCCCCCGGAAGCGGCTACGGCGGCTTTTTCTGGCGCTTGCCTGCGTGCGCCGAAGCTGAGGTCTTCACTGCCGAAGGTCGCGGCGAACCCGAAGTCCACGGCTCGGCGTCACCGTGGCTGGCTTGGGCAGCCGACCTCCCTGGAGGCCCCGCCACCGTGGTGTTCGCTGCCCCGGCTGAGGCGCCGGATCTTTGGTTCGTCCGGATGGCGGCTTACCCCGCAGTGGGTTCGGCCCTCGCGTGGGACCGGCCAGTGGTGCTTGCCGCAGGGGACTCATTGGTCCGCACGTTCACGGTGTGGCTCGTCGACGGCAGGCTATCTCCGGCCGAGATTGCAGAACTGGTGGCCGGGCGGGTCTCCGCCACGGGATAGGCACACTGAAAGGGCGGGGCACGCAATGTGCCCCGCCCTTCAGACCGCCGCCGCGCCGTTAGGCGTACGGAAGCACGAGCTCCGCGTAGCGCTGCTTCATGGTTTCCAGGACTGAATCGCCGTCTGCGTCCCAGATGTCCTGGTTGAAGATCTCCACCTCGATGTCACCCGTGTATCCGGCGTCGCGCACCCAGCTGCCGATCGTCGCGAAGTCGATCACGCCGTCGCCCATCATGCCGCGGGACAGCAGGGCGTCGGCGGCGATGGGGAGGTTGAAATCGCACACCTGGTAGGATGCGATCCGGTTTTCCCGGCCGGCCCGCTGGATCTGCTGCTTCAGTTCCGGGTCCCACCACACGTGGAAGGTGTCGACGGCGACGCCCACCGCCTTCGCGTCGTAAGGCGAGGCGAGGTCGAGCGCTTGGCCCAGCGTCGAGATGAGGGCCCGGTCCGCCGCGTACATCGGGTGCAGGGGTTCGAGCACCAGCCGGACCCCGTGTTCGACGGCGAAGGGCACCAGGTCCTCGAGGCGGTCGGCCACGCGCTGGCGGGCCGCGACGACGTCCTTCTCTCCCGGGGCGAGTCCGCCGACCACCAGGAACAGCTCCTGCGTATCCAGCGCGACGGCTTCGAGGATGGCTGTCCGGTTGTCCGCCACAGCGGCGGCCTGCCCTTCGGCGTCGGCGGCTGTGAGGAAGCCTCCCCGGCAGAGGGAGGAAACGCGAAGTCCGGCGTCCTTGATCAGCTTGGCCGCTTTGTCCAGGCCGGTGTCGGCGACGATGTCCCGCCACGGGCCGATCGCCGGGATCCCGGCACGGACGCAACCGTCCACCGCCTCGGCGAGGGTCCATTTCTTGGTGGTGGCGCTGTTGAGTGACAATCTGGAAAAGTCGGACGGCCGCGAAAAGTCGTTCATGCGCTCACCCCGTTGATGCGGAGGTAATCGGACATGCGGAAGGCGGCCAACGCGGGATCGCTCAGGAGCCCGGCCTGATCGGCGAGTTCGAAGGTGCGTGCCAGGTGGACCACGGAGCGGCCGGAATGCAGCCCGCCGACCATTTGGAATCCGGGCTGTTTGCCGTTGAGCCAGGACATGAAGGCGATCCCGGTCTTGTAGTAGAACGTGGGGGCGCTGAAGATGTGCTTGCCCAGTTCGCGGGTGGAGTCCAGGATGGCGCGCGCGTCCGCGGCGTCGCCGGCGTCGTACTTCTGCAAGGCGACCGAGGCGGCAGGGTAGATCGCGGCGAAGATGCCCAACAGCGCGTCCGAGTGGTGGGCGCCGTCGCCGTCGATCAGTTCCGGGTAGTTGAAATCGTCGCCGGTGTAGAGGCGGACGCCCTCCGGAAGGGCTGCACGCAGGGCAACTTCATGCGAGGCGTCCAGCAGCGAGACCTTCACTCCGTCCACCTTGTCCGCGTGGTCCCGGATCAGGCCAAGGAAGGTTTCCGTTGATTCGGCGACGTCGTCCGATCCCCAGTAGCCGGCCAGTGCGGGGTCGAACATGGTCCCGAGCCAGTGCAGGATGACGGGCTGGTCCACCTCACTGAGGAGCGTGGAGTAGACCTGCAGATAGTCCTCAGGGCTTGCTGCCACCTTGGCCAGCGCCCGCGACGCCATGATGATGACCTTCGGTCCCGCTTCACTCACGACGGCGATCTGCTCGCGGTAGGCGTCCAGCACGGTCTTGATTCCGGCGGGCCCCTCGGGGACAGAGTCCAGGTCCAGCTGGTCAGTTCCGGCACCGCAAGAGACGAGGTCCCTGACGGTCTTCCCGGCGGTAGCGGTGTTGCCGGATGCCACCACGGATGTCGCTTCGACGCCGGTTCGCTTGATGAGCTGCTGCGTGGCGGCCCAGTCCAGGCCCATGCCTCGCTGCGCTGTGTCCATGGCGTCGGCAACACCCAGGCCGTAGGACCACAGTTCGTGCCGGTACGCCATGGTGGCGTCCCAGTCCAAGCGCGCGGGGGTACCCGGGGTGTTGTCGGCCGTTGCTTCGGGGATCACGTGCGCCGCGGCGTAGGCACGCCGTGAGGTCAAGGGCGACGTCGGCCTGGCCCACGACGTTGCCGGCCGCACCTTGTAGAGGCGGGTCCCGCCGTCGTGGTTTGGAAGGAGGAGGGAAGTCATCAGAGCACGATCTCCGGGATGTCGATGGTGCGGCGCTCGGCCGAGGACTGCAGGCCGAGTTCTGCGAGCTGCACGCCGCGGGCGGCGGAAAGCAGGCCGAAGCGGTGCTCCCGGCCGGCGACGACGTCGCGCAGGAATTCTTCCCATTGCAGCTTGAAGCCGTTGTCCAGATCGGCGTTCGCGGGAACTTCCTGCCACTGGCTGCGGAAGGACTCCGTAACGGGCAGGTCCGGGTTCCAGACGGGCTTGGGGGTGTGGGCGCGCTGCTGCGCGACGCACTTGTTCAGGCCCGCGACGGCGGACCCGTGCGTGCCGTCGATCTGGAACTCCACGAGTTCGTCGCGGTAGACGCGGACCGCCCAGGAGGAGTTGATCTGTCCGACGACGTCGTCCCCGCCCGGGGTCTCGAGCTCAAAGATGCCGTAGGAGGCGTCGTCGGCCGTGGCCTTGTATTCCTTGCCGGATTCGTCCCATCGGGTCGGGATGTGGGTGGCGGTCTTGGCGTTGACGCTCTTGACCTTGCCGATGATGCCTTCAAGGACGTAGTTCCAGTGGCAGAACATGTCCGTTGTCATTCCGCCGCCGTCTTCCTTGCGGTAGTTCCAGGAAGGGCGCTGCGCCGCCTGGACGTCGCCTTCGAAGACCCAGTAGCCGAATTCGCCGCGGATCGAGAGGATCCGGCCGAAGAAGCCTTCGTCCACCAGGCGGCGCAGCTTGACCAGCCCCGGCAGGTACAGCTTGTCGTGCACCACGCCGGCCGTGACACCGGATTCCTTGCCGATGCGGGCCAGCTCGATGGCCTCCTCCAGCGTCTCCGCCGTCGGCTTTTCGGTGAAAATGTGCTTTCCGGCGCGCATGGCCTTCTTCAGCGTCGCCGCGCGGAGGCTCGTCATCGACGCATCGAAAACGACGTCGACCGTGGGGTCGTTGATAACTGCGTCGAGGTCGGTGGACCACTCGGACACCTTGTGGAGTTCGGCGAGTTCGCGGATCTTCGCTTCGTTGCGGCCAACCAGGATCGGTTCGACCTGGACGCGGGTGCCGTCTGCCAAGGTGAAGCCCCCGGCGTCGCGGATGGGAAGGATGGAACGCAGCAGGTGCTGGCGGTAGCCCATCCGACCAGTGATGCCGTTCATGGCGATTCGGATCGTCTTTGTTTCGGTGCCCATGAGTCCTTCTTCAGATGGAAAGCAATGAGGTGGGAAAGCGCATTCCCAATGCATTCATGATGACACGCCGCCCCGGGTCTGGCAATCGCTTTCCCACTGCTAGTTGGGCCTGCAATAATCGGATGTTGCTGGAAGTGCCCGAGACTGAGGCTTTGAAGAGGAGTTGTCCGTGACTGCAAGCACGCTGTCCGAAGTGGCCAAACTGGCCGGCGTCTCCCCCGCCACAGCCTCCCGGGTACTCAATGGTTCCGCCAGGACGCCCGCGCCGGACATCGCCGAGCGCGTCCGCCAGGCGGCCGACACCCTCGGCTACATCGCGAACGCCCAGGCCCAGGCCCTGGCGAAATCCAGCACAGGCCTCATCGGCCTGATCGTGCACGACATCGCGGACCCCTATTTTTCCGCCATAGCGCAAGGCGTGCAGGCCGCGGCACGGCAAGAGCGCCGCATGGTGCTGCTCGCCACCACCAACGGCACGCCCGCCGAGGAGAAGGACGCCGTCGCCGCCTTCGCTGCACGGCGGGCCGAGTCGATCGTCATCGCAGGATCGCGTTCAACCCGTTCCGAAGACGCCCGCGCGAACACCGAGCTAGCCGCCGAACTGGACCGCTACTGCCGCAACGGCGGGCGAGTGGGCGTCGTCGGGCAAGCGATCCTGGGCGTCGCCGAAACGGACAACTACCGCACCATCGCCGTCCCGAACGAACAACTTGCGCAGGATCTGGCGCGGGAGTTGGCGCGCACACACAAAGGGCCGTTCGTCATCGTGGCAGGTCCAGAAGGGCTAACAACTTCGGATGAGCGCGTTATGGGATTCCAACGCGGCTTGTCCGACGCCGGCCAACCCGCCGCGGATGTTGTGCACGTCGCGTTCAACCGGAACGGCGGTTTCGACGCCGGCATTGAGCTTGCCTGGCGGATCAAGGCCTCCGGCCAGTCGGCGCCGGAGCAGCGTTTGTGCATTTTCGCGAGCAACGATGTCATGGCCATCGGCGTGGCTGCCGCGTTGAGGGACCAGGGGCTCAGGATCCCCCACGACGCCAGCCTCGCAGGATTCGACGACATCCAATGGCTCCGGGACTTCCGGCCGGCGCTCTCCACCGTAAGCCTGCCACTCGAAGAAATCGGACGGCTTGCAACCATTGCGGCCCTTTCCGACGACGACGGCGGCGGTCCAGCCGCCGTCGCGGGCAGCGTCACCCTCCGCAAGAGCACGGGTTCGCCGTAGTTCCCCTGGCTCGCGGCCGCTCCATCGATGACGCGATCGCGCCGGGCCGAGCGTCTCTCGCCAGTGTGACCGACGCAACAACTTAACCTTGACAGCACGGCCGCGCGGGTGTCTCATGGAAAGCGCTTACCAGATGGGAAAGCGCATACCAAGCGGAAGTTCAGTCCGATTCTTGCGATGGCGCCGCACTCCTGCTGGAAACCACACCCAAAGACGGGAAGGCCCTTCCAGTGGCCCCAACGACTTGTCCAAAGGAGGACAATATGAAGATCGACGCGAGCAGGCAGCGAAGTTCAATCGAACCGCGACAGTCCAGCACCACAAGGAAAGCGGCAGCCAGCGGCTGGATCGGCAGCGCCCTTGAGTACTACGACTGGTTCATCTATGCACAGGCCGCCGCTCTGGTGTTTCCCGGCGTCTTCTTTCCTGCCGGAAACCCGACCGTGGCGCTGATCGCTTCCCTTGGCACATACGCCGTGGGCTACGTGGCCCGCCCCATCGGCGCATTCGTCCTGGGGCAGTGGGGCGACAAGCATGGCCGTAAGAATGTCCTGGTCCTGGCGATGCTTATGATGGGCGCTTCGACCTTCGCCGTCGCGCTGCTGCCTACCTACGGCCAGGTCGGCCTCCTGGCGCCCGTCCTGCTGGTCGCCGTCCGACTCATCCAGGGCTTTGCGGTGGCCGGCGAACTCAGCGGGGCCAGCGCCATGATCGTGGAGCACGCACCTTTCGGACGCCGAGGCTTCTACGCAAGCTTCGCGCTCCAGGGTACCCAGGCCGGTCAGATTATCGCGGCCGCGGTCTTCCTCCCGCTCTCTGCCATGCTCTCCAGTGAATCGTTCAAATCCTGGGGCTGGCGCATTCCATTCCTCCTCAGCGCCCTCGTGGTGTTCGCAGGCTACATGATCCGCCGCCGGGTCGAAGAAACCCCCATCTTCACCGAAGAAAAGGCACACCAAGAGATCTCGAAGATGCCGATCGTCCGCGTGCTGCGCGAAAGCGGTCTCAACGTGGTTCGCGCAGTCTGCATGACCCTGGTCAACGTCGTCGGTGTCACCGTGGCAGTCTTCGGAGCGGCCTACGCTACCCAGCCGGGCTACGGCGTCGGCATGAGCACCACCGTCTATCTCTGGATCCCGGTCCTGGCCAACGTCGTCGCACTGGCCCTCATCCCGTTGTTCGGAGATCTTTCGGACCGGTTCGGCCGCAGGCCATTGATGATCTTCGGCTCATTGAGCTCCGGCGTGCTGGCCTACGCCTATCTGTACGCGGTCAGCCAGAACAACGTACTGCTCACGATCATCCTCTCGATCCTCATGTGGGGCACGCTCTACCAAGTCTGGAATGCAACGTTCGCCAGCTACTTCCAGGAGCTCTTCCCCGCCCGTACCCGCGTCACGGGATTCGCGATCTCGCAGAACATCGGCCTCGTCATCACGGCATTCCTTCCGAGTATCTTCACGGCGATCGCGCCGCCGGGATCCGCGAACGTACCGCTCATCATCGGGTCCATCTGCTTCGGAATCTGCATCATCGGCGCCGTGGCCGCTTGGTCGGCCCGGGAAACGTACCGTATCCCGCTCAATCAGCTGGGCACGCCGGACGCGACGCCGGTTCCCCGCGAGGAATACCGCCAGTTCCGGGCCGGCACCCGGTAAGCTGCGCGATTTTGCGGCTCTTCGCCGCCTACGAATGAAACGATTCACAGAAGGTAGGAACCTCGATGCGCGTCTGCTTCCGCTCCTCGGTCAAACCCAGCCATATTCCGGAGTACCGGCGGCGCCACGCGGCCGTCTGGCCGGAGATGCTGCGTGAACTCAAGGCAGCCGGATGGAACAACTATTCGCTGTTCCTGGCTGACGACGGGCTGCTGGTGGGGTACGTGGAATGCGACGATTTCGATGCGGCCCGGGCCCGCATGGCCCTGACTGACGTGAATGCCCGCTGGCAGGCGGAAATGGCGCTCCTGTTCGAAAACGACGCACAGGCACCCGACCAAGGATTCGTCCAGCTCACGGAAATCTTCAATCTCGAGGACCAGCTGTTCCGGGGGTGAGGCCTCGGGTTCCGAAAACCGGGGCTTGTTTCCCATCGCCGCGCTTCAAGCTCCGGTCTGGGAAACAAGCCCCGGAAGTGCTCTGCCCCTTGGAATTCCGGACAGCGGCCCAGTGTGGTACTTTCCGCAAGAACGAATTGGGGCTTGCCTAAGACTTCCGGGCATGTTTATTGGGGGCGTTGTGGTTTCTTTGAGTGCACGGATAAAGCGTGGAACTGCCAGTGTGGCAGCGACCGTGGGGATCCTACTGGTTTTGTCTGGCTTGGCGGCGCCCGCAGCAGAGGCGGATACAGCCTCTGCTCCGGCACCGACACCCTTAGCGCTCATGGGTACCACCTCGAAACCCACCGCCGAGGGCGCATTTATCCCGTTGGCTCCGGCGCGGTTCCTGGATACCCGAAACAGTGCTCCCGTGGGCCCTGATGGAACGGTGTCCTTCCAAGTTGGCGGGGTGAACGGGATTCCGGCCAATGCGGCGGCGGTTACTTTCAATCTCACAGTTACCGATCCCACGTCCTTCGGGTTTATTACCGCATATGCTTCCGGGACCAACCGACCTGACGCATCCAACGTGAACTTCGCCGGCGGCCAGACCGTTCCGAACTCCGTCACGGTCCCGGTAGGGGCCGACGGAAAGGTCACCCTGTTCAACCGCTCGTCGGGAACCACCCAATTGATCGCTGATGTCTCGGGCTACTACCTCCCTGGAGCGCCGACTGTGCCGGGCGCCTTCGTGCCTGTCGCACCCGTCAGGCTCTTGGAAACCCGGACCAGCGCTCCCGCGAGTCCGGACGGGACAGTGTCCTTCCAGGTCGGTGGGTTGGGTAGGATTCCGGCGACGGTCTCGGCAGTCACGTTCAATCTCACTGTTGTGAACCCGACGTCGTACGGGTTCATCACCGCCTACGCTTCCGGCACACCTCGCCCGAACTCCTCCAACGTCAACTTCGCAAAAGACCAGACAGTTCCGAACTCGGTCACCGTCCCCGTCGGCTCCGACGGAAAGGTCACCCTTTTCAACCGCTCGTCCGGCAGCACCCAACTGCTCGCCGACGTATCCGGCTACTACGTTGCCGGGACGCCGACTGTAGCAGGTGCATTTGTTCCCGTAGCGCCCACACGCTTCCTGGATACCCGCAACAGGGGTCCTGTGGGGGCTGACGGGGTGGTGTCTTTCCAGGCAGGTGGGGCGAATGGAGTTCCAGCCAACGTTGCGGCAGTTACTTTCAACCTCACTGTCACGGGCCCGACGTCGGTCGGGTTCATTACGGCGTACGCCTCAGGGACGGATCGGCCGGGTTCATCGAACGTGAACTTTTCGCCTGGGCAGACTGTTCCGAATTCCGTCACGGTCCCGGTCGGGGCCGACGGCAAGGTTACGCTCTACAACCGCGCGTGGGGCACCACCCAGCTAATTGCGGACGTCTCCGGCTACTACCTTCCCGGGGCATCTACGAGCTCCGTGGGCATCTGGGGCGACAATCGCTACGGGCAGCTTGGCAATGGCACCTATACGGACAGTCTTTCGGCGATCGGTGTTTCGGGATTGACCGATGTGGTCATGACTGCTCAAGGTCGCGCCAATAGGTATGCGTTGCGCGCTGACGGCACGGTTTGGGCTTGGGGTATCAACTACTGGGGTCAACTGGGCGACGGCACCACCGAGTACCGGAACACCCCGGTTCAAGTCGCGGGCCTGACAGGGGTGACCTCCATCGTCGCCAATACGGACAACGCCTATGCATTGTTGGCCGATGGGACGGTCCGGGCATGGGGAAACAACTACGACGGCCAGTTGGGAAACGGCACCCGCGGGTATAGTCCCACCACGGGCTACAACAGCGCCTTGTCCTTTAGCAGCACCCCGGTCCAGGTTGTTGGCCTGACGGGAGTTGCTTCCCTCAGCGCTACATTTAGTGCGACTTATGCGTTGTTGACCGACGGAACGGTCCGGGCTTGGGGCGAAAACAGTGACGGTGCGCTCGGGGATGGCACCACGATCAACAGGGACGCTCCGGTCAAAGTGTCCGGCCTCGCGCGCGTCGAATCACTTTCCACTTGCTGGGGGAACGCATATGCCCTTCTGACCGACGGAACGGTCCGTGCCTGGGGAAACAACCTGAGCAGCGAGCTTGGTTCCGGCAGTTCGGCACCGCAAAGCGCCATCCCCGTTCAGGTCGCCGGCCTTTCCGGCGTTGCCTCCCTCGCGGTTGACGGGGGACATGCCTATGCGCTCCTTACCGATGGCACGGTTCGCGCTTGGGGACTTCACGCCGGAGAACTGGGCGGCGGCCCGATCGGCCAAAACAGCAGCATCCCGGTTAGGGTCCCTGGTCTCACCGCGGTCGCTTCGATCTCGGTCAGCTACGGCACGAGCTATGCAGTGTTGGCTGACGGGACGGTCCGCGCCTGGGGCTACAACCCGAACGGGCAGGTTGGAAACGGGACCACCACCCATACCGCATCCCCAGCCCGAGTCACCGGCCTGAGCAGGGTCGCCTCGATCACGTCGAACGGATTCAGCACGTACGCCCTTCTCACCGACGGGACCGTCCGGGCATGGGGCTACAACGGAGAAGGCCAGCTCTCCAATGGCACCAAGGTGAGCAGCAGCACTCCCGTGCAGGTCCAAAGGCTCACCAACGTGAGGCGACTCGCGATGTAGGCAGCCGGTTCCGCAAACCGGCGCGATACTCCGCCAAAAGCCCTCAAACGATCGCGGAAACCCCTGTCACGGCCCGGCCCACGATGAGTGAGTTGATCTCGAACGATCCTTCATAGGTGTAGATCGCCTCAGCATCGGCAAAGATCTTTGCCATCCGGTAGTCGGTCACGATGCCGTTCCCGCCCAGGATGGATCGGCCCATCGCCACGGTTTCGCGCATACGGGCGCTGCAGTACGCCTTGGCCAGGGCCACCTGGGCCATTTGGGCTCCGCCGTGCCGCACTCCCTTGCTGTCCGTGTAGATACCCTCCTGCAGCTGGGCGATCCGCACCATCATGCCCATGCTGGCCACGGCATTTCCGAGCATGTCCACCAATTGCTGCTGGATGAGCTGGAACTTCGCGAGCGGGCGCCCGAACTGCTGGCGTTCGAGCGCGTACTTCCGGGCGACGTCGAACGCCGCCAACTGCTGCCCCACGGCCTGCCAGGCCACCATGAGCCGTGATCCGCGCAGCAGGTGGTTGGTGTCCGCGAAACTGTTGATCCCGGAAAAACGATCTGCCTCGGCAACCCGGACGTCTTTGAGGACAATGTCAGCGTTTTGCACCGTACGCAGGGCGATCTTGTTCTCGATCTTGGTGCGGGTCACGCCAGGCAGCGTGCCGTCCACGATGAAGCCGCGAATAGCGCCGTCGGCCTCGTCCCGGGCCCAGACTAGCATGTGGTCGCAGAACGTCCCGTTACCGATCCAGCGCTTGGCGCCGTTCAGCACCC
Organism: Arthrobacter sp. S2(2024); assembly: GCF_036662515.1. Classification (NCBI taxonomy): domain Bacteria; kingdom Bacillati; phylum Actinomycetota; class Actinomycetes; order Micrococcales; family Micrococcaceae; genus Arthrobacter; species Arthrobacter sp. S2(2024). The sequence continues at coordinate 175,876 of NZ_JAYKZI010000004.1, forward strand.
AGTAGTCGCCGCCGTCGTCGGCTCCCCCGGGGACCCGGCGGGCCACAGTCTGCAGGCCGCCGGCCACGTCGGATCCGTGATCCGGTTCCGTGAGCGCAAACGCACCAGTGGTCCGCAGATTGGAGGCGTCGTCGAGGTAGCGGTCCTGTTGATCCTTGGAGCCGAACTCGTAGAGCGCCTCAATGAAGAGATCGTGGTGGACCATGAAGAACGTGGCAATGGAGGTGTCCACGCGGGTCATTTCCGCGATCACCAACCCTGCGAACAGGTTGCTGTAGCCGCGGTGCGTGGGGGTGCTCAGGCGAAGCGCTGCGAGCTTGGGCAGGATGTGCGCCGGGAACTCAGCTTTGTCCCACCAATCCTTGGCATACGGCGCGATTTCCGTGGCCAGGAATTGCCGGAGCTCGTTGAGCTTGCGCTGTTCCTGGACGCTGAGGAGGGACTCGAAATCGAAAAAGTCTGCCCCCGGCAAAGAAGGCAGGGAGCTATTGGAACCAGCCGGGTGTCCGACGGCGGCCGCCAGCTTGTGCGTCTGGCTCACTTCGGTGCCATCCGGATTGCGCCGTCGAGGCGGATGGTTTCGCCGTTGAGCATGGCATTCTCCACGATGTGCGCCACGAGGTTGGCGTACTCGGCGGGGCGGCCAAGACGCGCCGGGTGCGGCACCTGCTGGCCCAGGGAGAGCTGTGCGTCCTGGGGCAAGCCGGCCAGCATCGGGGTTTCGAAGATGCCTGGCGCAATGGCCATGACGCGCACCAGCGAGCGCGCAAATTCACGGGCCAGGGGCAATGTCATCGCGGCCACGGCCCCCTTGGACGCGGCATACGCAGGCTGTCCGATCTGGCCGTCGAAAGCCGCCACGGAGGCTGTGTTGATGATGACTCCGCGTTCCTCGCCACCAAGTTCGGTGGACGCAGGTTCGTTCCGGGCCATCGCGGCGGCAGCGAGGCGGATCACGTTGAAGGTCCCCACGAGGTTGATCTGGATGACCCTGTTGAAGTTCTCGAGCGGCAGCACACCGTCTTTGCCCAGTACTTTGCCCGGGGTTGCTACGCCAGCACAGTTGACCAGGATCCGGAGCGGGCCCAGCGCGACGGCAGCATCGACGGCGGCCTGCACCTGCTCTTCGTTCGTGACGTCGGCGGGGACGAACACGGCCCTGCCGTCGGCTCCCGCGGCATTGAGTTCGGCGGCGAGGGACTCGCCGGGAGATGAGTGGAGGTCAAGCAGCACTACCGACGCTCCGGCGTCGAGCAATCGCCTTGCGGTTGCGGCCCCCAAACCCGAAGCCCCGCCGGTTATCAACGCAACTGCGCCCTTGATGTCCATCCATCCTCCTCGATGCAGAACCAAAATCCGTTAATGAATGTTAACTGAATCACTTTGATTGTGCACTGGTGAGGGGCCTGCGGCCAAGCGCGCGGCGTTAGGCTGTCACCATGTCCGCCGCCGACACCCCGCAAGGCACCCCCGGAACACCGGATTGGGCCGCGCGGGCCGACCACGCCGCACGCTCGGTGACCCGGCATTTCGGACGGCGCCTCCTCTTCCTTCCAGGAACCCATCTTGCGGCGTCGGTCCGGCCCTCCAGCCATTCTCCGTTTCAGTCGTGGAACTACTGGTGGCAGGCGCACTACGTCGATTGCCTCGTGGACGCGGGGTTGCGCGAACTGGCCTCGGGATCAAGGTTCGACGGCGGTGATCGCCCTAGTGCCGGCGAGCTCGCTTCACGCGTGGTCGCCAGCATCCGGCTGCGCAACTTCCTGCGCTACGTCAACAGCTACTACGACGACATGGCGTGGCTGGCCCTCGCCGTGCTGCGCTTGGATTCCTTGGCCGCGCGGGCGCAGAAGCCTGGCCGACGACGCAACGCCCGGTTGCAGAAAAGCCTCTCTCCGCAGTTCGAATCGGCTTCCACCCAACACATGGGCGGCGGCACCTTCTGGAGCACCAAGCGCGATTTCAAGAACACCCCGGCCACGGCGCCGGTGGCCTTGCACTTCGCCCGGACCGGTCATCCAGTGCGGGCACAGGGGCTCCTGGACTGGCTCGACGCCACGCTCTTCGAACCCGCGCGCGGCCTATACCTCGACGGCGCGTGGATCAAGGAGGGCAAGCTCGTCGTCGCCGAAGAGATCTACACCTACAACCAGGGTCCAGTGCTCGGCGCCTTGTTGGAACTCGGTGGAGACGCGAACCTGGCACGCGGCGCCGCCCTGGTGGGCTCGGTGGCCGAACATCTGACGGTCCGTGAGCCTGACACTCAGGGGAGGCTCGTTCTCCGCGGCGAGGGCACCGGCGACGGCGGGCTCTTCACCGGAATCCTCGTCCGCTACCTGGCGCTCGCCGCCGGAGACGTGCGGTTGCCCGCCCCCACCCGCGCTGCCGCGCGGCAATTGGTCCTCGATACCGCGGAGGCTCTGTGGGCGGGACGGACGGTGCGCACCGACGATGCCAACGAAGCTTCCGGAAAGGACGACGGCGGTTGGCTCGTCTTCTCGACGGAACCGCAGCGCCCGGCGGCCGAGACGTACGCGCCGGGCACCGCCGTCGAACTCTCCACCCAGCTGCAGGCGTGGATGGTGTTGGAAGCCGCCGCGCGCGTCCAATAATTGTCAGTGCCGGGGCCTAGTCTGGAGCTGTGAACCCGATCCCGAGCCCGATACCCGTCACTCTGGTCGGTGCGCCGCCGGAATGGTGGCAGATCGTTGGCGCGCTCAGCCCGCTCGCTGTCCTTGTCGCGGCGATGGTTGCCGCGATCGTAGGCCTCCTGTCCCTGCGGCAGAAGGCGCGCGCGGATGACAGGTCCGAGTGGTGGCGCCGCGCCCAATGGGCCCTCGACGCGTCCCTGTCCCGCAGCCGCTCCGAAGCCGAAATGGGTCAAAAAGCCATCGAAATTCTGGGCCACAGCGAACTCGCGTCACGGGAGGAACTCTCGCTCCTCAAAGTCGGCACTGAGGACGCGCTCCTGGCAGCCGCCACGGCGTCCGAACCCCGCGCCGTCGTCCCCTCACAGCGTCCTGCCTCGGTGGGCGCCGAGGACCGCAAGGTGCAGATCGCCGCTGCCAAGGCCAGGGTCTTGCTAGATAAGCGGCTCGGTGAGGACAGTCCAGGCTGGATCGTCGCTCTGTCCCGGGAGAAGTCCGAGTAGGTCCTACTCTGCCACCGCGGGCTTTTTCTTCTGCGGATACGGGGTCTCCTGCCTCGCCAACATCTCGACAAAGCCAGCAATCTTCCTGGCCCGCGTCTCCGCCTTCTTCACCGAGTTGGTGCGGTAGATCAGGGAATAGCGGTTGACCGCGGTCAGCACATCGAACATCGCCTGGGCTTCGGGAACCGCGGCGATGGCGGCAGCGAGGTCCTCGGGGACTTCCGCGTCCGCTTGGCCCACATAGGCAGCTTCCCAACGACCGTCGGCCTTGGCGCTGTCGACGGCGGCCCATCCGGCCGGAGTCATCTTGCCTTCAGTTTCCAAACGGGCAATGTGCCCCACGTTCCGCTTGGACCATGGGCTTTTGGGGCCGCGGCGGGTCATGCGCTGGTAGACGCTTTCGTCGTCGCGCCTTCTGCCTTGGCCGTCGATCCAGCCGAAGCAAAGCGCTTCATCCAAGGCCGCGGCGTAATCGAGTTCCGTCACGTTGCCGCCCTTCTTGTGCAGCACGAGCCACACGCCCGGGCTATCGGCGCCGTTCTTTTCGAGCCAGGACCGCCACTCGGCAGCATCTTTGACGATCAGTTCTTCAAGTTCAACAGCCATGGCCCCATTCTGGTGCCAGCTAGGCTGTGGCGAAAGCCCACTGACTTCACGCCCAACCCTCGCTCACCTATATGGGCCCTTACCCCGACGCTCGCTCACGTATATCGGCCTTTCCGGAAACGCTCGCTCAGATCATCTGAGCGAGGGATCCCGAGTTTGGCCACATACGTGAGCGAGCGTCGCCCGATTCGACGACATAAGTGAGCGAGCGTGCAGGAGTTTGGCTCGACGCAATCCTAGCTGTCTGATTCGTACGGCATGGAACAGCACGGGATGGGGTAGAACTTAACCATGAGTGTTCGTACCCCTGACCCGTACTCCGGCTGGCTTTCCGATGAAGACCTCTTCGAAGCCCGCGGCCGCCTCCCCATGGTTTACGTGGAGGCGGTTCCCGTGCGTCTGGATCCGCTCGGATTCGTCAACGAGGTAGGCACCCTTCTGCAAGGCGACGCTGACGGCACCATGGTCCGTTCCTTCGTGTCCGGCCGCGTGCTGTATCGCGAAACTATCCGGGCCGCGCTGTTGCGCCACATGGAAAAGGACCTCGGCCCGCTGGCCTTCCCGCAATTGCCCGTCAGTCCCGTGCCGTTCACGGTGGCCGAGTACTTCCCGGCACCGTCGCAGACCGGCTTCACGGACGACCGCCAACACGCCGTGTCCCTTGTTTACGTCATCCCCGTGACGGGCGAGTGCGAACCTCGCCAGGACGCCCTCGAGCTGACGTGGATGACTCCGCAGGAAATCCTCAGCGACGACGTCCAGCAGGAATTCAGCGGCGGCCGCGGCAATCTGGTGCGCCAGGCTCTGGCCTTCGCCGGCGTCGGACAGTAGCCCGCGCAGTTAGTAGCGGCAGCGCGGGTAATAGCCGCCTCCCCGATTTGCTCGGTGGGGTTTTATAGACTGTTGGGCGGACCCCAAGAGAACCAAAGGACTTCCGATGACTCACAGCCCAGCCGACCAGCAGTACCGTGAAAAGCAGGCTGGGGCCCTGCAAATCGGGGACTACCTGTTCCTCCCTGGTGATGGTCCCGCGGAGCAAATCACCCAGATTGAGCTCGAACACGACGATTTTGGCGTGCCCGCGCTCATCCTGGTGACCACGCTCGACGGCGGGAACGTGCGGATCGCGATCGGGTCCAGCGTTCCGGTGGGCGAAGCGACCGCCATCCCGGACGTCGCCGACACGCCGCTCGCCGAAGTTCCGGCCCCGCTCGGCGAAGAGCCGGCCCTGGAGCCGGATACTAGCGATGCGCCCGACGGCGGTACCTCCGACGGCGGCGGCGCGCCCGCGGAAGCCGTTCCCGCCGTCGTCGTGCCTCCTTTGCCTCCGGTGGCACCGACTGTCAGCCGGCCGGCGGGGCCGGATCCCGCGCAGCTCGCCCTGATCCCCGAACCGACAGACTCTCCCGAGAACATCGTGGGCGCCGCTGGCGAAGCCCACCCCGGCCGGAATGGGGTCGCGGTGCTGAGCGAGCGTCTCGTGAAGGGCATCAATACGAAGTCGGGAAGCTGCCTGCGGGACCTGAGCGACCTGGCCCACGACCTTTTCATCGAGCTGCGGGATCCGGACCGCGCCCTCGCGGTGGCCGATATTCTCAACGTGCTCCCCTACGACGGAAACCGCGACCGGTGGATGTCCGTTGAACGTTCCCTCGCACTTTCCAGCTTCATTTGCCGTGAGCTCGGCCAAACGGAACGCGCGGCAGTCTACGATCAACTCCTGCAAGCCCCGGACACCGTGGAGACAGACCCGTTCAAGGCCCGGATCGCCGCCAAAGTCCGGCAGCGCGGGCTCAACGAACCGAACCTCTACGACAAGGAAATCTTCCGCTCCATCGACAACGGCAACCGCGATGCCGAGCGCGAATGGCGGCTGCTCCGGCTCGAAACCCTGCTGTTCCTCCGCTCGCACGGCGGCTCGAACACCCTGGGCGTGGGGGAACTCGATCACCGGATCGCGAACGAACTCGAGGCCGTGCGGGCGTAGGCGCTATCGGAGGATTTCGCAAGACCTGTCGCGTTCGCGCCAACGGCGGTAGATTCGGGCCATGACGAACAATCTGAGCGTTGTTGTTAATGCCGACGCGCAGCAAGTTTGGACTTCGCTGCGCGAACCGTCGCTCGTGGCTCAATGGCACGGCTGGGAGGCCGACGAACTCGGCGACGAAATCAACCAGATCTACTTCAGCACCGACGTGGTCGAGGGTCCCGACCACACAAGCCTCACTGTGAACGGCGGCGACGTCTTCGAGCTCACCCCGGTCAGCGGAGGCACCGAGGTCCGCGTGACGCGGGCAGCCCTGGACCATGATTCCGAATGGGCTGCGTGGGACGAAGACATCACCCAGGGCTGGCTGACGTTCCTGCACCAGCTCCGATTCGCCCTGGAACGCCATCCGCACGGGCACCGGCGCACGCATTTTGTCTCCCTGCCTGGCGGCAGCGGATCCGGGATCCAGAAACTTGGACTGGCCGACGTCCCGGCACCTGGCGAGGAATACTCGCTCACGCTACCCACGGGCGAGGCCCTCTCCGGCAAGGTCTGGTTCCGGAGCAACCACCAGGTGGGCCTCACCGTCCACAGTTACGCGGAACATGGCGACGGGCTGCTGATTGTGGCTGACCAGCCGGTGATTCCGGAGAAGAGGCCCGACGGCGGCACGATCGTGATCGCTTCGACCTACGACCTGGGCGCGGCCAGCCTGGACTCGATCCGCTCCCACTGGGACAGCTGGAAGGCTGAGAACTACCCCACCGAGGTACATTCGCACTGACGATTCACGCTCCGGGGCTGGCAGACTGTAACGGTGCCAGCCGATTCTTCCGTGCCCCATTCCGGGTCTAACTCCGAGTCCGATCCGTCCACGCTCGCAGCTGCCCAGCAGTCCGCGTTTTCCTTCGAGGTGGGTGCGCGGCTCAGCGAAACGCGCCCGCCGTCGTCGGGCTTCCTGAACGCCGACGGCGGCAGCCGTCACGACGGCGGCCAGCGCGGAGAGTTCCTGGGCCGCACCGGCACCATCACCACCCCGCACGGCCAGATCCAGACGCCCGCGTTCATCGCCGTCGGGACGAAAGCCACTGTCAAAGCCGTTCTGCCCGAATCCATGAAGGAGCTCGGCGCGCAGGCTTTGCTGGCCAACGCCTACCACCTGTATCTGCAGCCAGGGCCGGAGATCCTCGACGCGGCGGGCGGTCTTGGCGCCTTCATGAACTGGGACGGACCCACATTCACGGACTCGGGCGGATTCCAGGTGATGAGCCTCGGCTCGGGGTTCAAGAAGGTCATCGACATGACCTCCGTGGATGCGTCGGGGCCAGACGATGCCGTGGCCCCTGGCAAGGAGCGGCTGGCGCACGTGGATGAGGACGGCGTCTGGTTCAAGTCGCACTTGAACGGGGACAGGCACCGTTTCTCGCCGGAGATCTCCATGCGGGTGCAGCACCAGATCGGCGCAGACATTATGTTCGCCTTCGACGAGCTGACCACCCTGCAGAATTCCCGCGGCTACCAGGAGGAATCCCTGGAGCGCACACGTCGTTGGGCCGAGCGCTGCGTGGTGGAGCATGAGAGGCTGACGGCGGAGCGGGTGGGCAAGCCCTACCAAGCCCTGTTCGGCGTCATCCAGGGGGCGCAATACGAGGACCTCCGCCGCAAGGCCTGCCGGGATCTTGGTGGGATGCCCTTTGACGGTTTCGGCATCGGCGGTGCACTGGAGAAGGAGAACCTCGGCACCATTGTGCGTTGGTGCAACGAGGAACTTCCCGAGAACAAGCCCCGCCACCTCCTGGGCATCTCCGAGCCGGACGATATCTTCACGTCCATCGAAAACGGTGCCGACACCTTCGATTGCGTCTCCCCCACCCGCGTGGCCCGCAACTCGGCGTTTTATACTCCGTCCGGTCGGTTCAACCTTTCCGGGGCCCGCTACAAATCGGATTTCGGACCCTTGCAGGACGGTTGCGATTGCTACACCTGCGCCAACTATTCGCGCGCGTATATCCACCACCTGTACAAGGCGCATGAACTGCTCTCGCACACGCTCATCTCCATCCACAACGAGCGCTTCGTGGTGAAGATGGTGGACGACGCCCGCTTGGCCATCGAATCCGGCGACTTCTTCGAGTTCAAGGCCGAGACGTTGGGGCGGTACTACTCCTAGGGTCCCGGTCGCTTCCCGGGCAGGCGACCTGCCGTCGTCGTCGAGATCGCGCCAAGGGGCGCCTCAGGGGCGGTCGGCCGTCACCACGCCGATCACCAGCAGCACCACATTGAGCACGACGGCGGGCGTCACCAAAACCTCCGGCGCGTTGAACAGCATGCCCAAGGCCAAAGGCGCCAGGGCGAAGAGGCACAGCACGTAGCCCCGGATCCTGGTTCCAAGCATGGCGGGTCCGCTCCGCCCAAGCTGCATCAGGTACACGAGCTTGGTCAGGTCTTCCTGCTGGCGGAAGGCTCGTCGCAGCATCCCCGCGCCCAAACCGCCTCCCGCCGCCGCACCCAGGACGAGGAGCTCCACCCGGAAGCCGCCCGCCAGCACGAAAAATCCGGCAGCCGCCGTCGTCCACAAACCCATCAGCATGACCGGCAGCGCGACGTGGACCCAGCGCGAAGCTGTCCTCGAAATCGGGAGGAGGGCGTCGAGGCTGGGGGCCATGCGCAATTGCCAAAGGGGCCCTGCCGCCGCTGTGGACGAGAAGATCGCCGCGGCAAGCAGCACCGGAAGCAGGATGACGGGTGAATCGAACGTCCGGACCAGCCCGGTCAAGGGAACGACGGCGAGACCCAGGCCCCAGCGCCACAGCCGCCCGGGTTGCCGGGCGAGTACAGTTGCCTCCGCGTGGAAGAGCGCGCCTGCTGCGGTGCTGGGCGTGCCGGGGAGCTTGACCCGGCTCCGTTTGCCGCCGCTGGAAAGCGAGGCACTGAGTTCCCCGGTGTCCATGAGCGTCAGTGCAGCCTGAACATGTCCCCTCGCGGACCCGGCTTTGAGCAGCGATGTCGTGCGGACGCTGGAAAGCTTGTTCCGCATCCCGAGCGCCGCCGCAACCAAAGCGACAGCAGGGGCAACGGCGAAGATCCAGTTCCCCTGCAGCGTCCCGAACAGCATCGCGCCGAGTGCGGCCGAAGCAGCCGCCAACAGCCAGTTCATCGGCCTACCTTGCCCGGCCGCCGCCCGTGAACGCGTCTGGGCGAACGCGGCCAGCGCGAGAATAGCGGCACCTGTCAGTGCCCCTGCCAGGACCCGTCCGGCAAACACCATCGCGTTCGAACGGCTGATGACTGCTACCGGAATGGTGGCGAGGGCTCCGACGACGGCTGCAGCCGAGACTGCGCGACGCAATCCTCGGGCTAGAAGCGGCTCGCGGTCGATAGCCAGCGAGTACCACCAGTGCCGCTGATTCGCCGTGATGGCGAGTGGCCCGAGCCTGCCCGCCACCCAATAGGCCGCGAGGCCCAAGAGCCCGAACCCAACCACCAGGCCGTATTCAACGGGGACCACGCCGTAGCCGACCGAAATCAGGTGGCCGCCGAAGCCATGCTCCGCTGCGGCAGTGAGCCCGTTGAGGAGGCCAATCGCGTAAATCAGGCCGACGCCGAACGTCAGGAACTGGATGTACAGTTCGTTGAGCCTGGAAAGCAAGGACTGGCCCCGCGGGCGAATCACCTTTCGAGTGGCACGCTCCGGGTCGAAATCCACGAACTCCGGCTGCGCTACGGCAGCAGTGGACATGCTCACCGGCGAATCCTTGCCACAGCCTCGTCCGTACTGACCACGCGCGCACCGCCGTCGTCGACTATTACCGCCCGGGTGCACGCCGCTTGGGCGACGTCCGCATCGTGCGTGACCATGACGACGGCGGCACTCTTCTTGGCAGTCCGGGCGATCCGCTGCGCAAGCAGGCCGCGCATGCGGGTATCGAGCCGCTGCTCCGGTTCGTCCAGGACAAGCAGTTCGAAGGGCCGGATGAATGCCGAGGCGAGGAGGAGTTTGCGGCGCTGTCCGGAGGAAAGCTGATCGGGAAAGGCATCGGCGGCGGTTTGAAGCTCGAAGAAGCCGATCTCTTCCTCCACAGCCCCGTCGGGGTTGGCGAGGCCATGCCCACGGGCCACCAAGGAAAGGTGCTCACGGACCGTGAGTGAATCGAAGTAGGCATCCTCATCCAGCAGCACCGAGACCTTGCTGCGGAAGAGGGCCGAGCGGTCGTCCGGCATCAAGCCAAGAACGTGGGCATCGCCCTCAATGGCGGCCTGGGCGCCAATCATCGTGCGCAGCAGGGTGGACTTGCCGGCACCGTTTTCGCCCACCATCCCGAGCACTTGCCCGGCGAAAACCTCGACGTCGAGCGGCCCGCACACAGCATGCTCGCCATAGCCTGCAACAAGATTCTCGGCCGTCAGAACGGCGCTTCCCAGCTTCATCCTCTGAAACTACCGGACTTCCCTGCGGTTCCCCTGAGCCGACGGCCGGACGCCCGCTCACATATATCGCGTCCCGGCCCGACGCCCGCTCACATAAATGCCGTCCCGGCCCGACGCCCGCTCACATAAATGCCATCCCGGCCCGACGCTCGCTCACATAAATGCCATCCTGGATTTCCTGCTCAGGCCCAGTAGCTGGGCTCGCGCTTCTTGATCCAGCCAATGACCAAGGACGTCACCGGCACGAGGATGTACTGGACACCGACCTTGTACACGAAGCCAACCAGCACGTAGTTGACGAAGCTTCCGAAGTCCGTGATGCCAATGACCGAGGCCGCGATGCTGCAGAAAATGAGCGTGTCGACGAATTCGCCAACCCCGGACGAGCCCATGAGCCGGGCCCAGAGAGTTCTCTCACCCGAACGGGCTTTCATCTTCACCAGGATCAGGGAGTTGATTGTCTGGCCGGCCAGGAATGCGAGAAGGGAAGCAAGGACGATCTGGGGAACCGGCCCCAGTGCGCCTTCGATGGCGGCCTGCTTGGCGTTGCCATAGTCGTCATTGAAACCCGGCAGCGCGATGATGATCCAGTAGCAGAGCGATGCGAATGCTGACAGCGCGAACGAGGTGATGATCGCTTTGCGGGCAACCTTGAATCCATAGATCTCGCTCATGACATCGCCAAGAATGTAGGCAAGCGGGAAGAGGAAGAATCCGCCATCGGTGATGATCGGACCGAAGACGACGCCTTTGGCAGCGCCAATATTGGACAGGATCAGCACGACGGCCATGCATGCCAGCATGATGCCAAAGTACGGGGAGCCTATCGACGCGAAGCGCGGCGCGGGTTTACTGAGGGTCTGGGATTCTGGTGCTGACGTCATAGCTTGTCCGTTCATAGTGGTTCGCGCAGGCGGCTGGAGTAAGCACGGCGCCCCGCTGTATTAGCACTGGTGGTGGACCCGCCTGCAAAACCGCGGAGCCTCCCCCATTCTCGCATCGGGGAATCGAGAATTGTCAGGCGAACTCGCCACCGCCGACGACGCGTGTCACCCCCAGGTGAGCGAGCGTCCGGCCAAAACCCAACATAAGCGAGCGAGCGTCCGGCCCAAACCCAACATAAGCGAGCGAGCGTCCGGCCCAAACCCAACATAAGCGAGCGAGCGTCGGGGTCGCCCCGGACCCGTTCGACCCCCTCTGGCGGGGCGGCGCGGGGTACGGCAAGCTTGGTCGAAGACCAGCAGAGCGGCGGGATACGGAACGGAGCGAGGGACGCACATGGCAGCGAACTTTGACACGGTGGACGACTACATCGCGGCGCAACCCGGCGAGGTCCAACCCATCCTTCACGAGATCCGACGGCGGGCCCTGGCAGCAGTGCCCGGAGCCGCGGACAGGATCAGTTACGGGATCCCCACCATCACGCTCGACGGCCACTACGTCGTGTATTTCGCGGCGTGGAAGCACCACATCTCCGTCTATCCAGTGCCCGACGGCGGCGAGGACTTCGAGCGCGAAATCGCCCCGTTCCGGGCGGCCAAGGGGACGTTGAAATTCCCCCTCGGGAAGCCTATGCCGTACGAGATCATCGAAGAGGTGGCGACGCTGCTGTCTGAGCGCGAGAGGCGACGGGGCGGGTACTGACAATCGGCCTGGGCAGGGGTACGGTACAGCCATGCGCCGCGATGAGCTCGAGCACGCCATCCGGGCCGCCACGGATATCATCCACGGCGACCGGGTGATCGTGATCGGCAGCCAGTCCATTCTGGGATCGTTCACGGAGGACCAATTACCTGCCACAATCACCATGTCGGATGCCGTCGACATCGCGCCGTTTTCCGACGACGACGCCGGCACGCTCGCGGACAGCATCGACTCTGTGCTTGGCGAGTGGTCGCCTTTCCACAAGGAGTTCGGGTTCTATGTCCAGGCGGCCGAAAGGGAGACCGCGGTGCTCCCCGACGACTGGGAGTACCGCCTGGTCGGCGTGCGCAATGAGCGGACCCGAAACAGCACCGGGCTTTGCCTGGACCCTTACGATCTCTGCGCGGCGAAGCTCATTGCTGCACGCCCCAAAGACCACGCGTTCGTTCTTGCACTCATCGAGTCATCCCTCATCGAGCGCGTCCGGCTCGTGGACAGAATCAGGCTGATAGACCCATCCGAGCCTCGACGGGATGCGGCTTTGTCTTGGGCCATGTCCGTTTGACCCGGCCCCGGCCGGCCCGAACCCGTCCGAAACCGAAGGAGCTAGGTAATGACCAAGGTAGTGGCGTTCATGTCGATGTCCCTCGACGGCTACGTGGCCGATCTCGAGGACGGCGTTGACGAGGTCTTCGACTGGTACTTCGCCGGCGACGTCGACGTCCCTACCTTCAATCCGGGCTTCACGTTCCATGTTTCCGAATCGAGCGCTGAACACCTACGGGCTTTGATGGGCGAGGTAGGCGCGATGCTCACCGGGAGACGCACCTCCGACCGCGCCGACGCTTGGGGCGGCCAGCACCCGTTCGGCGTGCCCGCGTATGTGGTGACGCATCAGATGCCGGAGGGGTGGCCCCGCCCCGACACGGCGGTGCATTTCGTCACCGACGGACTGGAAAGCGCCGTCGCGCAGGCAAAGGCCGCTGCCGGCGACAAGATCGTCGGCATGCACGGGCCGGACACCATTCGGCAGTGCCTCGATGCCGGCCTGCTGGACGAAATCCGCGTCGACCTGGTTCCGCTGCTGCTCGGATCCGGTATCCGGATGTTCGACCGCGTTGGGAACGCGCCGCTCACTTTGGGCAACCCGACCGTCGTCGAGGGTGTGGGTGTCACGCACTTGAGCTACCCGGTCCTCAAGGAGTAGACCCCAAAAGCCCCGCACGAAACTACCCCGAGTGCGCCTCCAGGAACGCGTACACCTCGGTCTCGTCGACGCCGGGGAACGCGCCCGGCGGCATGGCGGCCAGCAGGTGCGAGTGGGCGCGGGCGGACGGCCAGGCGTTGCCTGCCCAGGATGAAGCCAACGACGCCGGCGGGCGCTTGCAGCAGTTCGGGTCCGGGCACGTCGAGGTAGCCCGCGCCGTCGTCTCCCTCCCGCGGAACCACTTCACGTGCTGGTACGGCACGCCGATGCTGAGCGAGAACTCGCCAGCCGCCGATCGCTCCGTGCGCGCCGTGCACCAGTAGGTGCCGGAGACGGTGTCGGTGTATTGGCTGTAGGCGCTGAACTTGTCCGGAACGTCGAACACGGCACGCGAAGTCCAGGCTTTGCACGCCGGTTGGCCCTCAATGGCGCCGGTATGGTCCTGGGGGAAGGCCACGCCGTCGTTCTCGTAGGCCTTGTAGATGATGCCGCTCTGGTGGGTCTTCTGGAAGTGGGTGGTGATGCCCAGGTGTTTCGTCGCGAGGTTGGTGAAGCGGTGTGCAGCGGTTTCGTAGGAGACGGCGAAGGCGTCGCGGATGTCCTCCACCGCGATCTCCTTGGCGGCCTTCGCCTTCTGCAGGAACTCCAGGGTGGCGTTCTCGGGCAGGAGGAGAGCCGCGGCGAAGTAGTTCGTCGCGACGCGCTGCGCCAGGAAGTCGCCGTAGTTCTTGGGTGTCTCGTGGCCCAGGACGTAGTGTCCCAGGGCCTGCAGGAGGACCGAGCGGGGATCATGGTCCTGCCGTTGGCTCTGCGTGAGATAAATTCGGTGGTTCTTTAGATCGGTCACTGAACGGGTGGAATGGGGCAGGTCGCCCACGTGGTGGAGCGTGAATCCGAGGTGGTCCGCGATGTCCGCAATGACGTGCTGGCTCAAGGGCCCGGTCGTGTATCCAACGCCTTTGAGGACCTTCTGCGCCTCGGCCTCGTACTCCGGAAAATAGTTGCCGCGCTCGCGCATCATGGCACGCAGTTCGCCGTTCGCCCGGCGAGCCTCTTCCGGCGTCGCGACCTGCTCGTTGAGCTTGCGTTCAAGCTCCTGCAGGAGGCCCACTTGCGACTCGAGAACATCGAGTGGAAGCCGCGAGCTGACACGGATTTTCGGCAGGTTCAACGACTCGTACAGGGGCCCGCGCTGGTACCGTTCGAGCTCGATTTCCAGGGCCGCCCGGCGGCTGGGCGGCTCCGCTCCGAGCAGCTGTTCGATGCCGACATTCAGTGCCGCCGCGAGCTGCTTCAGCAGGCCCAGTTTGGGCTCGCGCTTGCCGTTCTCAATGAGGCTCAGCTGGCTCGGGGCGGTCCCGACGGCGGCACTCACGTCGTCGAGGGTCAGTCCGGCCTGCTTGCGCAGATACCGCACGCGGCGGCCCAGGCTGATGACGTCCAGTTCGGCGGTGGAAGCGGACGACGACGGCGGCGGTACTTCGCGGTTCCAGCTCACAGGTGGCATTTCTTGAGGATACGCGAAGAAGTGCATTTCTTTCCATGGTTTTTATCTAGAAAGCCCCGTGGAAGTGCTGAAAAGTAATAACCACGAAGTCCCGGTCGATCTGAAATGCAAAGGCGCAGCGAAGATCGGCCGGGGCGACATACACAGCAAAACGCCACAGTAGCGTCAAAGGAGACAGAACAATGACCGCAGCATTTGAACCAGGGCAGCCCACCCCCGCTCAGCAGATAGCTCAGCAGCAGGCCGCCGCACTGGAGCTCGAATGGGCTGCCAACCCGCGTTGGGAAGGCGTCACCCGCGATTATTCGGCCACCGACGTCGTCCGCCTCCGCGGCCGCGTCTCCGAAGAACACACCCTGGCCAGGCGCGGCTCCGAGAAGCTGTGGAAGCAGCTCACGGAAGAGGCTAAGACCGGCGGTTACACCAACGCCCTCGGTGCGCTGACCGGCAACCAGGCGGTGCAGCAGGTCAAGGCCGGGCTGCGGGCCATCTACCTTTCCGGATGGCAGGTCGCGGCCGACGCCAACAACTCCGGCCACACCTACCCGGACCAGTCGCTGTACCCGGCGAACTCGGTCCCCACCGTCGTCCGCCGCATCAACAACGCCCTGCTCCGCGCCGACCAGATCGAATTCTCCGAAGGCATCCAGACCGTCGAGGACTGGCTGGTCCCGATCGTCGCCGACGCCGAAGCCGGTTTCGGCGGCCCGCTGAACGCCTACGAACTCATGAAATCCATGATCCAGGCCGGCGCCGCGGGCGTGCACTGGGAAGACCAGCTCGCGTCCGAGAAGAAGTGCGGCCACCTCGGCGGCAAGGTGCTGATCCCCACCCAACAGCACGTCCGGACCCTGAACGCCGCCCGCCTCGCGGCCGACGTCGCGGGCACACCGTCGGTGATCATCGCCCGCACCGACGCCGAGGCAGCCACCCTGATCACCTCCGACGTCGACGAGCGCGACCAGGAATTCATCACCGGCGAACGCACCGCGGAGGGCTTCTACAAGGTCCGCAACGGCATCGAACCCTGCATCGCCCGCGCCAAGGCCTACGCACCCTATTCGGACCTCATCTGGATGGAAACGGGCACTCCGGACCTCGAGCTGGCCCGCAAGTTCGCCGAGTCCGTCAAGTCCGAGTTCCCGGACCAGATGCTCTCCTACAACTGCTCCCCGTCGTTCAACTGGCGCAAGCACCTGGACGACGCCACCATCGCCAAGTTCCAGCGTGAACTCGGCGCCATGGGCTTCACCTTCCAGTTCATCACCCTGGCCGGCTTCCACGCCCTGAACTACTCGATGTTCGACCTCGCCCACGGTTACGCCCGCGAAGGCATGAGCGCCTACGTCGAACTCCAGGAAAAGGAATTCGACTCCGAGTCCCGCGGCTACACCGCAACCAAGCACCAGCGCGAAGTCGGAACCGGCTACTTCGACGACATCGCAACTGCGCTCAACCCGAACGCGTCCACCCTGGCCCTGGTGGGATCCACCGAAGAAGGCCAGTTCCACTAACCTCCCGACGGCGGGCCGCTGCCCCAGCGGTGCGGCCGACAAAGTCAATCCTCCGCGTGCTATTCCCCATCCCCGTCCTGTGGCCTCGCAAAGCTCGGCCGAGGACGGGGACAGGGCCCCTTTTACGCACGCTTCCGGATCACCTTCGCCGACCTTGCGGCGCTTGGCGACTGGCGCACGAGGCCGAAGAGTCCGGTATTGCGGCAGCCTGCGTAATAGGGGCCCCGTTTCCGGGTCCGTCCTCGCTCAGCGAGGTCGGACCCGGAAACGGGGAATAGCAGGCAGAGCAATGCCGGTCCGAAGGCCGGAGCCAGCCACGCACCGTATCGAACCCAGTTAGGCCCGCCGTCGAACATTTGCTTCTCTGAGGAGAGATTGAAATGAACAGTTTCACCGACAATTACACGATCAACGGCATCACGCTGACCGCCCAGCCCATTCACCGGCAGAACGAGGTCCTTACCCCGGATGCCCTGGAGTTCGTGGCAGCCCTGCACCGCGCGACGGCGGAGCGCCGCCAGGAGCTGATGCAGGCAAGGCACGCCCGCCGCGGCCAGATCGCGAGCGGACAGGATCCCCGGTTCCTCCCGGAGACGGCGGAAATCCGGAATGATCCCACCTGGCGGGTCGCTCCTCCGGCACCGGGCTTGGAAGACCGACGCGTGGAAATCACCGGGCCGGTTGACCGGAAGATGACCATCAACGCGCTCAACTCCGGCGCCAAGGTGTGGCTGGCCGACATGGAAGACTCCTCCACCCCCACGTGGCGCAACGTCATCCAGGGCCAGCTGAACCTCACCGATGCCCTGGAACGGCGCATCGACTTCACCTCACCGGAGGGCAAGGAATACAAGCTCCGTGCCGCCGAAGAACTGCCCACCATCGTGGTGCGGCCGCGCGGCTGGCACCTGCCGGAGAAGCACATGCTCATCGACGGGAAGCCCGTTGCCGGTGGCGTGGTCGATTTCGGCCTGTTCTTCTTCCACAACGCCAGCCGCCTGCTGGCACAGGGCAAGGGCCCGTACTTCTACCTGCCCAAGATCGAGAACCACCTCGAAGCCCGCCTCTGGAACGACATCTTCATCCAGGCCCAGGACCTGCTCGGCATCCCGCAGGGCACCATCCGCGCCACGGTACTGATCGAAACCATCACCGCGGCGTTCGAAATGGAGGAGATCCTGTACGAGCTGCGCGATCACGCCTCGGGCCTGAACGCCGGCCGCTGGGACTACATCTTCTCCGTGATCAAGAACTTCCGCACCCGCGGGCCCCGCTTCGTGCTCCCGGACCGCGCCCAGGTCTCCATGACCCAGCCCTTCATGCGCTCCTACACCGAGCAACTCGTCCGGGCGTGCCACCGGCGCGGCGCCATGGCGATCGGCGGCATGGCCGCAGCCGTTCCCAACCGCAAGGACGAGGCCGCCAACACGGCAGCGTTCGAGAAGGTCCGCGCGGACAAGACCCGCGAAGCCGGCGACGGCTTCGACGGCTCCTGGGTGGCCCACCCGGACCTGGTTCCGGTGTGCCGCGAAGTGTTCGACGGCGTACTCGGCGAGCGTCCGAACCAACTGGACCGCTCACGCGAGGACGTCACCCCCGACGACCGCGCCCTGATCGATGTCGCCTCCACCACGGGCACCATCACCGAGACCGGCATCCGGAACAACATCGAGGTGGGCATCCGCTACATCGAGTCCTGGCTGCGCGGCAACGGCGCCGTGGCCATCCACAACCTCATGGAGGACGCAGCCACGGCGGAGATCTCCCGTTCACAGCTCTGGCAGTGGATCTACTCGCACGCCATCACCGACACCGGTGAAGTCATCACCCGCGAGTGGATCAACGACCTCCTGGACGAAGAGTTCGCCCGCCTGGAACGCTTCGACGACGACCGCTTCAACGATGCCCGCAGCATTTTCGAGGAAGTCACCCTCGCCGAGGAGTTCCCCACTTTCCTAACCATCCCGGCCTACGCCCGCTACCTCACGGAAGCCCGCGAGGAAGCCACCAAGGAAGAACTCGTCGCCGCTTGAACCCGTAGATAAAGCCCCCGCCGCTGGGCTGCCTGCACTCTTCGCAACAAGTGACCCCGATGGTCGGGGCGGCAGCCCAGCGACGGAACCCCTTCATCAACACGTGCGAACTGGCAGCAGATGACTTTGCCGCTTGGGAACGGTCATCTGCTGCCAGTTCGCGCGGGGTTAAGGGACGACGGCGGCGCGCACTTAGCGCTGCCGGGCCACCCAGCGCACCGAGAGGGTGGTGCAGATGCAGAATGCGGTGACCGATCCGAGGATCACCAGGAGCGGCACGGTCCAGCTGCCGGAGATGCCGTGCACGTAGCCGATGACGGTCGGAGCCAAGGCCGCGAAGCAGTAGCCGATCCCCTGCACGACGGCGGACATGTTGCCTGCCGAAGCTTGGTCGCGCGCGAACTTGATGATGGCGATGAAGATGACCGTGATGCCGCCGCCCTGCGCTACTCCACCGAGGGACGACCATAGCCACCACCAGCCCGGGGCCAGCAACAAGCCCAAGGGCACCGTGAGCCACAAGGCACCCAAGGTGGCCGCCACCGCCGTCGTACTGGCGAAACGGGCGAGCAGCGGCACGCCGAGGCCACCGACTATCGCGAAAATCTGGAAGAGCGATGATCCCGCGCCGGCTTGCGCGGTGCCCATGCCCAGCTCGTCGGCCAGGAAGCTCGGGAGCCACGCGGTCACGCCGTAGTACGAGAAAGCCTGGCCAGCGAAGCCGAGCGTCAGGCCAACGGTCAGCCAGCCAACCCCGGAGGCGCCCCCCGCTCGTGAGCCGCCGGCGGCGGGCACAGCAGCGGGAACGAAAGCTTGCCGGGCACCGACGGTGGGGATCCAGAACAGGATGGCCGCGAGGGCCAGGAGGGCACTCGCGGCGAGGGCAAGACGCCATCCCACGAGTTCCGCGAGGGGGGCCGTGGCCACCGAAGTCAGGAAGGACCCGATGTTCAGCGCTGCTGTGTAGACACCCATGGCGGTTGCCTGGCGGCGCGGCGCGAAATCGCGGCGGATGATGAGTGGCACCGCGATGTTGCCGATGGTGATCGCGAGGCCGATAAGGACGGTGCCCACCATGACCGGGACACCGACACCGCTGGAGCGGATCACGACGCCGGCCAGCACACCCACAAGAGTGAGCATCACGGCGAATTCGGCGCCGAGCCTGCGTCCGGCCATTGAGGCCAGCGGCGCGGCGAGCGAGAAGCAAAGCACGGGGATGCCCGTCAGCAGCCCGAGTTCCACAGGGGAAAATCCAAGATCCCGTTTGAGGGACTCCACCACCGGCGCCACCGCGACGAAGGGTCCCCGCATGTTGAGGGCGATGAGGCCTATGCACGCAAGAATCAGCCAACCTCGGGGGACCTTGGCGAGGAATGGACCGGTCATGGGGCGCACTGCAAGGCGGGGAAAGTAGGCATCACCTTCATTGCTATCACGCCTCCACGGCGCGAACTGGCAGGCGATGACCCCAAAATCCGCGGCAAAGTCATTTGCTGCCAGTTCGCGCGGGGGTTAAAAGCCCGTCAGCCGGTTGCTTGGAGCGTGGCTTCAATCACTGCCGGAGACAAAACGTGCTGGGTAACCATCTGGCTCGCACCGAGGATCGCGGCCTGGTCGCCCGCCATCGAGATGCCGATGCGCAGGTGCGAGGTGGCCAAGGGAAGGGAACGCCGGTAGACAACTTCGCGGATGCCGGCCACGAGGTGCTCGCCGGCCTCCCCCATGCTGCCGCCGATCACGATCATGGAGGGGTTGAGCAAATTGACCACGGTTGCCAGGACATCGCCGACGTCGCGTCCGGCCTGCCGGAGTGCCTGGATGGCCTGGAGGTTTCCCTCGGCCACGAGCCGCAGCACGTCCCCGCCGTTGCTGGCCGGGAGTCCTTGGGCGTGCAGCTGGCGGGCGACGGCGGGTCCCGAGGCGAGTGCCTCGAGGCAGCCGTAGTTCCCGCAGCGGCAGAGCACGTCGTCGCCGCGGGGAACCCGGACGTGGCCGAGGTCCCCGGCCGTGCCGTTGGCGCCGCGCTGCAGCTCGCCGCTGCTGATAATGCCCGCGCCGATGCCCGTGGCGATCTTGATGAAGAGCAAATTGTCGTGGTCCGGCCAATACGCTGTGCGTTCGCCCAGTGCCATGATGTTGACGTCGTTGTCCACGAGGACCGGAACCGGCAGCGAGCGCTGCATGTAACGGACCACGTCGAATCCGTCCCAGCCGGGCATGATCGGCGGTTTGATCGGCCTGCCGGTGTCGTGTTCCACCGGACCGGGCAACCCGATGCCGATCCCGGCGAGGTCGTCAAGGCTGCGGCCGGCTTCGGTGAGAAGCTCCCGTCCTTCCGCCACCACCCTGCCGAGCACCACCTCGGGACCGTCTGCGACTTCCTGCGCGAGGCGGCGCTCGGCCAGGACTGTTCCACCGAGATCGGTGACCGCAACGATTACGTGCGTCGCTCCGACGTCGACCGCCAAGACAACGCGGGCCGCAGGGTTGAAGGCAAAGCGCGACGGCGGCCTGCCGCCACTGGAGCTTGCCTCGCCGGCGGGACCCACGAGTCCGGAGTTCATGAGGGCGTCGATGCGCGAGGCGACGGTGGAACGGGCCAGCCCGGTGGTGATGGCGAGTTCGGCGCGGGTCCGTGCCTGGCCGTCGCGAAGAAGCTGAAACAGGTCTCCTGCACGCGAAAGGCTCCCGGCGTCCTGTACGGAGCCGTCCTTGCCCGGGGCTTTTTCGGGTGCTGAAGTCATGCATCAGTGATAGCACGATTGCTTATGGCTGTCACGCAGCAAAAAGATTGTCGAATGATTTTCAACTTTTGCTTGCTCATCGACAAAAGTCGTCGTAGGTTGTTTGTGAGAAGGGTCACGTAGCCCACAAAGCCACGCTGAAACTCAGAGACTCCGTTTACGAAGAGGTAACTGATCTTGTCCAGCCACTCACAGGCAACACCGTTGGGATCACCAGGCCCCCTCGGCGTCGGCATCCTTGGCGCCGGCCCGGTCACCCAAGCAATCCACCTTCCTTCCCTGGCCCGGCTCCGGAACATCCTGGAAGTCCGCCACATCATGGACGTCGACTCCGCGGTTGCCGAATCGGTCGCAGCACGCGTCGGCGCCAAACACAGCACCAGCATTGACGCACTCCTGGGCGATCCCGACGTCGACATCGTCGCCATCTGCAGCCCCCACCAGTTCCACGCGGACCAAGTGATCGCCGCGTGCCGCGCGGGAAAGAAGGCCGTCCTCTGCGAAAAGCCCTTCGCCATGAGCGGCGAGGAGGCTGCCCGGATTTCGGCGGTCAGCGCGGAAACCGGCGTGCCGATCATCGTGGGCGCCATGCACACCTTCGATCCGGGCTGGCTCGCAGCCGAAGCCAACTGGGGCGATCTCCCCGAGAACGTCCACACCATCCGTTCTTCCATCGTTCTCCCGCCCAATGCCCGGTTCGAAGATTTCGCCACCGAAATCATTACCCGGCCAGCCAGCGGCAACCCTGACTACAGCGATATCGAGGTCATCAAGAACTTCCTGCGGGGCGGCATCATGGGCCTCGCCATCCACGACCTTCCGCTCGTCCGCCGCTTCACGCCGGATTTCGAAGACCTCGAGGTGCTGCAGGCGCGCCACGTGCGGCCTTTCGGCTACGTGATTTCGCTTCGTTCTGGAAAACCGGGCGCAGGTGACCGGATCATCGAACTCAGGGCAGCCATGAACAAGACATGGAAGCCGGAATGGGTCTTCGAAGCGATCTCGGACGACGCAGCCCTTCGCGTGGACTTCACTCCTTCCTATGTACAGGCGGGTTCCGCGGTCGCAACCATCACCCGCGGAACCACAAGTACCACCTACGGACCGTTCGAGCACAACGGCTACGAGGGCGAATGGCGCGAACTCGCCCAACTGGCACTCGGAACCAAGCAACCGCCGTCGGCCGAAAGCCTCATCAATGACCTCACCTTCGCGATAGCCATTGCCGACGCCACGGTGGACCTCGCGGCGGCGGAGCACGCAAACAGCCATGCAGGAGCCCGCTCATGAGCACCCAGTACACGGTCACTGCTACCCCGCAGGCGGAAGAGAGCGGCTCCGTAGCACTCGCGGTGGCTTCTCTTCCAGCGAGCTTCGGCCCGGTAGCAACCGGGGAGGCCGCACGGATTTCCGCCATCGACGGCGCCGCGGGCTGGACCACCGAGGCCATCAAGGCGATCGACGGCGGAGCGTCGGGCATCGTCGTCGTCAACCCGGTCCCGGAAAACACCGCCGCCCTGCTCGACGCCGCTGAAGCGTCCGGCGTCGCGGTGGTCCTGGATCAGCGCTGGGCATCCAGCCCGGGTCTCGCCGGAGCCGAAGACGCCGTCCGCACGGTAGCCGGCCGCGCCGCCATGCTGGACACCGTCGCGACGGCCGCGGCAGGAACGGATCCGGAACGGCTGCTCACCGAGCACCTCGCCGCCGTCGTACGCGTGACAGGGCAACTGGACGCGCTTCGCCTCTTGCGCCGCGGCGCGCACGGCTACGCGGTTTCCGGGCGGCTCGCCAACGGAGCTCCGGTTTCGCTCCAAGGCGTGCTGAGCAACTCCCGGGCCGCCGGCGTCGACTTCCGCCTGTATACCGACGACGGCGGTGTCAGCATTGCGGTCCCGGAACCGCTTGCCGCCTGGCCGGCAGAAGTCCGCGCTACCGGGCAACAGGGGGAAATCCTCCTGCCAACGCTTTACGAATCCGCCCACCGCACCACCTGGCGCCGGCTCAAGGAACACCTCGACGCCGGTACTCTCCCCTCCGATCTGGCTGGCTTTGCGCGGCTGACGGAATCCATCGCGCACCTCTCCTGAACCTGCACCTCTCCTTAAACACGCAACCAGCACCATCGAGCGCAACAGAGCACCAAGCAATCATTAGCCTTCTCGACGACGAGCCGGACCGCACCAAACGCGAAGACCACGCAGCGGTCCCGAAAGGAATCATCATGAATGTTCAGTCCGAAGCCAGCCGCAATTTCTCCCGCAGGGGTTTCCTCGGCCTCACGGCGGCAGCAGCGGCTGTCCCCCTGCTCGCAGCCTGCGGAGGCGGCTCCAGCTCAAGCTCCAGCGCCGGTGGCGCGATCAAGTTCTGGGACATGCCATGGGGCACCCCGGCCTACAATGATGCCGCCAAGAAGATTGCAGAGAGCTACGTACCCACAGGCAGCAACGGCAAGGCCAGCTACCAGATCATCCAGTGGAACAACTTCTATCAGACCTTTTCCTCGGCCATCGCGTCCAAGACCGGGCCTGCGGTATCCACCGGTGGCGGTTTCCAGGCCTTCCAATTCGAGCAGCAGGGCCAGATCGCCTACGCAGACAAGGTCATCGAGGCGCTCAAGAAGAACGGTCAGTTCGACGACTTCCTGCCGGGCGTGCTGGAGCCCTTCAAGACGGACAAGGGCTACGTCGCCGTTCCGTGGCAGCTGGACATGCGCCCGCTGTGGTACCGCAAGTCCCTCTTCGACCAGGCCGGCGTGGCGGTTCCGACCGACTGGCCCAGCCTGCTCGAGGCAGGCAAGAAGCTCAAGTCCATCGGTGCGGTCGGCTTCGCTACGGGTTCCGGCGCGGGCAACAACATCGGCAACCACTTGATGATCATGATGATGATCAACAACGGCGGTGGCGTCTTCACCAAGGACGGCCAGCTGGACGTCATGAACGACCGCAACGTCGAAGCCATTGAATTCCTGCTCGAGCTGGTCTCCAACGGCGTCGTCGACCCCGCGGCGGTCAGCTACACCACGGACAACCTCGATGCGCAGTGGAAGAGCAAGAAGGCTGCCTTCGGCATGTATGTGCTGGGCCTGCCGCAGCGCGTGGGGGACACCTCCGGAGACCTCCTGGTGGCAAGCCCGATGGCCGGTCCGCACGGCGACAAAGCAGCGTTGGTGTTCCCGAACAACATCATGATGTACAAGAACACCCCCTCCCAGGAGTCTTCCGAGGCCTTCCTGACCTACTACCTGGGCCAGGTCAAGGAGCTGTGGCGCCAGAAGCTGATGAACGGACTGCCGGTCTTCAAGTCCATCACTGAACTTCCCGAGTTTGCCGGCGATCCCAACAACGTCAAGATCGTCAAGGAATACCAGCCCATCGCGAAGACCTTCGCCGCGCAAGGCACCTCTCTCAACGCCAACCTCGCTGTCCTGGACGGCGGCCAGGCACTCAACCAGTTCACCCAGACCATCCTGACCGGAAAGACCGACGCCAAGACTGCACTCACGGCCTTCAAGACCGGCCTCGAATCCGTCATCAAGAAGTAAAGCCGTCGCCATGTCAACCACCACAACACAGTCCGGCCTCGCCCGGGCCCGTCGGGGACTCGCTCCCGGCGGGTCTGGCGGCGGGTCCGTAAACCGCAAGAGCAAACTGTCGGGGCAGACCAAGCGGACGTTCTTCTGGCTCCTGTTGCCCTCGATCGTCCTGCTCATCCTGATCAACGGCTACCCGCTGATCTACGCCGGTGTGCAGGCAACCCACGACGGCTCCCTCATCGACACCGGCAACTTCGTCGGCGTCGACAACTTCGCCACCGTCCTGTCTTCGCCCGCCTTCTGGAAGGCCGCACAGTTCACGCTGTGGTTCACGATCGTGGGCGTCTTCGGCTCCTGGCTGGTGGGCCTGGGCCTGGCACTGCTCCTGCGCACCAAGATCCCGGCGGGCGGCACCTTCAAGGTCCTGCTCCTCCTGCCCTGGGTGGTGCCGATCGTCGTGTCCTCCACCGCTTGGAACTGGCTCGTCGCCACCCCGGACAGCCTCATCCCCTCCATCTTCCGCAACCTCGGACTCGGCACACCGCTGTTCCTGGCCGACCCGCACCTCGCCGCCGTCATGGTCATGGTCTTCAAGGTCTGGGTCAGCTTCCCCTTCATGATGATGATGATCTCCGCCGCCCTGGCCTCCGTGGACACCACCGTCTACGAGGCAGCCAGCATGGACGGCGCCAGCAAGTGGCAGCAGTTCACCCAGATCACCCTGCCGATGATCGCCCGCTCCACGTACATCAGCTGGATCCTGATGACGATCTTCTGCGTCAACGACTTCCCCACCATCTACCTGCTCACCGGCGGCGGCCCCGTGGACGCGACGACCTCCCTCGTGGTCCTGGCCTACCGCAGCGTCTTCCAGGACTTCCAGACCGGTCCCGGCGTCGCGATCGCCTTCCTTATGACCCTCACCCTCGTCGTCGTGTCGGTCTTCCTGTACCGCCAGATCCGAAAGTCGAGCGTCGAATAATGAGCGCAGTACTCCACGCCCACCCCGAATCCGGACCCGCACTCGGTGTCGCGGGACCCGAAAAATCGCGCCGCGTCCTCTCCGAAGCAGGCATGCGCGGACGCTGGTGGCGGTTCGTCCTGATCCTTGCCATCACCGCGATCGTCCTCGTCCCGATCATGGTCACCGTCATCCTGGCCCTCACCCCGGGTCCGAACAGCACCGCTACCGGCCTCACGCTGGAAAACATCACCGGTGTCTTTTCCAAGACCCTCGCCAGCACCTGGTTGACCAACAGCCTCGTCACCACGCTTTCCACGGTGATCGTCGCCGTCGCCGTGGCCGCACCCGCCGGGTACGTCCTCTCCCGCGGCCGCTCGAAAGCCGTCTCCGGATACTCCCTGCTGCTGTTCGTTATGCAGTCGCTGCCGATCATCACCTCGGTGGTGCCGCTGTTCATCCTCTTCGCAGGCATGGGACTCGTGGACAATCTGCTCGGCCTGATCATCATCTACGTCGGCTCGACAATGACCGTGGCCACGTGGATGATGGCGGCATACTTCGATTCCATCCCGGTCAGCCTCGAGGAGGCCTCGTGGATCGACGGCTGCTCCGTATTCGGATCGTTCACGAAGGTGGTGCTGCGCAATTCCCTGCCCGGCATCCTGTCCACCGCGATCTTCGCCTTCCTCCTGGCCTGGAACGACTATCTCGTCGCGATCGTGTTCCTGCGCTCCAACGAGATCTTTACCCTGCCGGTGGGCGTGCAGTCCTTCTTCCAGCAGAACATGACCGACTGGTCCGGCGTCATGGCCCTCGCCGTCGTCATGATGCTCCCGCCCATCATCGTTTTCGCCACGCTGAACAAGTACTTCAGCGTCGGCGGCATCGGCGGATCCCTCGCCGGCCGATAACCGAACCTTTTCACGCAACTGACAACGCAAAGGAAAACCATGTCTTACTCCATCCAGCTCTACACCCTGCGCAATGCCATGCAGGAAGACCTGCCGGGCACCATCAAGAAGGTTGCCGAGATCGGCTTCACGCAGGTTGAACCCTACAATTTCGTGGCCACCGCGAAGGAGCTCGGCGCCGCGTTGAAGGAGAACGGCCTCACGGCCCCGTCCGGCCACGCGCCGCTGCTGAGCCAGGACCAGGATGAGATCTTCGCCGCCGCCAAGGAACTGGGCATCTCCACGGTCATCGACCCGTACCTGCCTGCCGAGCACTGGCAGAACGCCGGGGACATCCAGGCCACCGCTGCCAAGCTCAACGCCGCAGCCAAGAAGGGCGCCGAATACGGCATCCGCGTCGGCTACCACAACCACGCCTGGGAACTGGAGTCCATCATCGAGGGCCAGACAGCCCTGGAGTACTTCGAAGGCCTCCTCGACCCGGAACTGGTCCTGGAAGTGGACACCTACTGGGCATCCGTCGGTGGCCAGAACCCGGTGGAACTGCTCGCCCGCCTCGGTGACCGCGTGAAATTCATCCACATCAAGGACGGCCCCGGCACCACCGACACCAAGGCCCAGCAGCCTGCCGGCCAGGGCACCATCCCGGTGCTCGACGTCGTTGCTGCCGCCACGTCCCTGGAAGTGGGCGTCGTGGAGTTCGACGACTACGCCGGAGACATCTTCGAAGGCATCGCCCAGAGCCTCGCCTTCCTCCAGAACAACGCAGCACAGGACGTGAACGCATGAGCGCCGCAACGCACCAGTCCACCCCATCCGCCCGCCGGGGACCCGTTGGCGTCGCTGTCATCGGCGCGGGCAACATCAGCAAGGCCTACCTGGACAACCTGACGGTCTTCCCGGACCTGAAGGTCCACGTCATCGCGGACCTGTTCGAGGAAGCCGCGGAGGCACGGGCCAAGGAGTACGGCATCCCCGAGTTCGGTTCGCCGGAGCTGGCGCTCAACCATCCCGACGTCGAGATCATCGTCAACCTGACCATCCCGGCCGCGCACGTCGAGGTGGCCACGGCCGCCGTGAACGCCGGCAAGCACGTCTGGACCGAGAAGCCGTTCTCCCTGGACCGCGAATCCGGTTTGGCCCTGTTGAAGACGGCCGACGCCGCGGGGATCCGCCTGGGCTGCGCACCGGACACCTTCCTGGGCGCCGGACTGCAGACCGCCCGAAGGATCATCGAACGCGGCGACATCGGCACCCCGCTGACCGCCCTGACCATGTTCCAGACCCCCGGCCCCGAATCCTGGCACCCGAACCCGTCCTTCCTCTTCGCCCACGGCGCAGGCCCGCTCTTCGACATGGGCCCGTACTATGTCACCGCCCTGGTCCAGGCGTTCGGCTCGGTCCGCAAGGTGGCCGCGGTCGGGTCCAAAGCCAAGGACGTCCGCGTGGTCGGTTCCGGACCGAAGGCCGGGGAGGAATTCCCCGTCGAGGTCCCCACCCACATCTCGGCCATGCTGCAGTTCGAAGGGGGCGCGTCCTCGCACAGTGTCTTCAGCTTCGAATCCCCCCGCCTGCGGATGGGCTTCGTGGAGATCACCGGCACCGAGGGCACCCTCGAGCTGCCGGATCCGAACTACTTCGACGGCGACCTCAAGCTCTGGCGCGCGGGGGCCGAGGAAGCGGAAATCATTCCCGCGACGGGACCGGCCAACGGCCGCGGGATGGGCGTGCTGGACATGGCCCGGTCCCTGCGCGCCGGTGTCCCGCACCGCGCCCAGGGAGCCCTGGCCTACCACGTGGTAGATACCTTGGTCTCCATTTCCGAGTCCGCCGAAACCGGCACCTTTGTAGGCGTCGACAGCTCCGCCGTGACCTCCCAGGCCCTCCCCGAGGACTGGGACCCGATGGCCGCCACCCTCTAGGAATCCCTCATGACCAGCTCCGCCCCTACCCCCACCACCCCCCAGAACGGCGAACCGGGCAAGACAACCCTGGGTGTTGCCGCGATCGGCTACGCGTTCATGGGCAAGGCCCATTCCAATGCGTGGCGGAACGTGGCCAGCTACTTCGACGTCCCGGCCTTCGAGCAGAAAGTGCTCGTGGGCCGGGACGCGGAACAGGTCGCCGAGGCCGCGGCCAGGTACGGGTGGAGCGAGTCCGCCACGGACTGGCGCCAGGTGATCGAACGCGATGACATCCATATCGTGGATATCTGCGCCCCGGGCTGGATGCACGCCGAAATCGCCATCGCGGCACTGGAAGCGGGCAAGCACGTGCTCGTGGAAAAACCCCTCGCGAACACCCTGGCCGAGGCCGAAGCCATGACCGACGCCGCGCGCGCCGCCCGCGCGCGCGGCATCCAGTCCATGATCGGCTTCAACTACCGCCGCGTCCCGGCCCTGGCCCTCGCGAAGGAGCTCATCGCCGAGGGCAGGCTGGGCACCGTCCGGCACGTCCGCGCCGCCTACCTGCAGGACTGGCTCGTGGACGCCGATTCCCCGATGACCTGGCGGCTGAACAAGGAAACCGCCGGATCCGGGGCACTGGGTGACATCGCCTCCCACGCCATCGACCAGGTCCTCTTCCTCCTCGGGGACACCGTCACCGAGGTCTCCGGCCGGCTGCACACTTTCGTGGACAGCCGCCCCGGCGCGGACGGCCCGGAACAAGTAACGGTCGACGACGCCGCCTGGGCCACGCTGACCCTCGCCTCCGGGGCGGTCGCCTCCGTGGAAGTCTCCCGCATGGCCACGGGCAAGAAGAACTCCCTCACGATGGAAATCTACGGCGACAAGGGCTCGCTCCTGTTCGACCTGGAATCCATCAACGAGCTCGGTTTCATGGACGCCACCGTGCCCGTCCGGGAGCAGGGCTTCCGCCGGATCCTGGTCAACGAACCCGAACACCCCTACATGGACGCCTGGTGGCCGCAAGGCCACGTGATCGGCTGGGAGCACACCTTCACCCACGAAATCCGTGACTTCCTTGTGGCCATCGACGCCGGGACGCCGCCCTCGCCGTCGTTCGAGGAAGGCCTCGCCGTCCAGCAGGTCCTGGCCGCCATCGAGGAATCCGCCGACGCCAAGTCCGCCATCATCCAGGTCGCCGGCCACTAATAGCCCTGGCCTGAAGCACGCCCCGAAACTTTTCCCAAGGAGAACCCATGCCCCGCCCGTACACCCTGTTCACCGGCCAGTGGGCCGACCTGCCCTTCGAGGAAGTCGCCAAGCTCGCCTCCGGCTGGGGCTATGACGGCCTGGAAATCGCCGTGTCCGGGGACCACCTGGACGCCTGGCGCTGGGACGAACCCGGCTACGTCGAATCCAAACTCGCCATCCTGGACAAATACAACCTCAAGGTCTGGGCCATCTCCAACCACCTCAAAGGCCAGGCCGTCTGCGATGACCCCATCGACTTCCGCCACCAGGCCATCGTCGGGGCCAAGGTCTGGGGCGACGGGGACCCCGAAGGCGTCCGCCAACGCGCCGCCGAGGAAATGAAACACACCGCCCGCCTCGCCAAAGCGCTCGGCGTGGACACCGTCGTCGGGTTCACCGGCTCCTCCATCTGGCAGTACGTCGCGATGTTCCCGCCCGTCCCCGAGAAAGTCATCGAGGCAGGCTACCAGGACTTCGCCGACCGCTGGAACCCCATCCTGGACGTCTTCGACGAGAACGGGGTCCGCTTCGCCCACGAAGTCCACCCCTCCGAGATCGCCTACGACTACTGGACCACCGTCCGGACCCTGGAAGCGATCGGCCACCGGGAAGCGTTCGGCCTGAACTGGGACCCCTCCCACTTCATGTGGCAAGGCATCGACCCCGTCTCCTTCATCTGGGACTTCAAGGACCGGATCTACCACGTGGACTGCAAGGACACCAAGCTCCGCCCCACAGGACGGAACACCGTGATGGGCTCGCACCTCCCCTGGGGCGACCCACGCCGGGGCTGGGACTTCGTCTCCGCCGGACGCGGCGACGTCCCCTGGGAATCGAGCTTCCGGGCCCTCACCGCCATCGGCTACACCGGACCCATCTCCGTGGAATGGGAAGACGCCGGCATGGACCGCCTGCACGGCGCCCCCGAAGCCCTCGCCAACCTCAAGAAATACGACTTCCCGCCCTCCCAAACCAGCTTCGACGCCGCCTTCAACCAGGACTAAGGGATGTCCGACGTGAGCAATGACGGGTTCGTCCCGCTGTTCGACGGCGTCAGCCTGGCCGGATGGCACGCCGCACCTCGGATCTACGGTTCGGTGTATCCCGGCGGGCCGAGCGTCCTTGAGCATTTCGATAGCCTAGGACTTGAGCGCCCCGTGAAACCGGAGAAGCATCCTGCCCGCTGGAAGGTTGAAGACGGCGTCCTTGTCGGCGAGCAGGACGCCCCCGGGAGCGGCTACGGCGGCTACCTGGTCAGCGACCAGGCGTTCGGGGACTTCGAATTGCTCCTTGAGATGCGCCCCGATTGGCCTGCGGATACCGGCGTGATGATCCGGCGTCAACGGGACAGCTGGGAAGGGTTCCAGGTCCTCGTGGACCATCGCCCGTCCGGCGGAATCGGCGGCTTCTTCGGCAACGGACTGGCGAGTTTCTCGGCGGTTCCGTTCGCGATCGACGTCGTCCGCGACGACGCCGGCCGGCCCACCGGCCTTGTTGCCGACAACCCGGCCACCTCTGTGGAACCGGTCACGGAAGCGAAGCGCGACCGGCTCAGCTACGCGGCCGACGTCGACGATTTCCTGAAAGTCTGGCGCTGGGACGACTGGAACGAATTACGGATCCGCTGCGTGGGTGCCATGCCGGTCATCACCACCTGGATCAACGGCGTCAAGATCGCCGAAATCGATACCGCCACCCTGGAATCGCCCAATTACGACGCCGACGCGGTCTTCGAGGTGCTGGGCGACCGCGGGCATATCGCCCTCGAAGTCCACGACAACGACTCCATGTTCGGCGAAGCCCGCTGGGGTGTCGGGGCGCAATGCCGGTGGCGGAACATCCGGATCAAGGAACTCCCGGCCGGCTCCGGCGGGGGCTCACAGTGATACGGACCCTCCAACCCGGCCAGCGCTGCGAAGTATGGATCGCCTCTGTCAGCGGCACTTCCGAGCTCGTCTTTGCCACGGAAGATCTGCTGCTGGAGGCACCGAACTGGACGCTCGATGGCCGGGCCCTCATCCTCAACGGAGACGGTGCGCTGTGGCGGTTGGATGTTTCCGGGGAACTGGATACAGGCGGACTCGAAAAGATAGCTGTCACTGGCATTCCGGACCTCAATAACGACCACGTCCTCGCACCCGATGGCGCCACCATTTACCTCTCGGCGAATGACGGCCACATCTACCGCGCAGCCCTCGACGGCGGGGAAGCCGCCAGGATCACGGACGACGACGGGTGGTTCCATTTTCTGCACGGCGTCAGCCCCGACGGAAAGACGCTGGCCTACGTCGGAATTGAAGCCGGTGACTTCACGCAGCCGGGCCGGCTCATCACGATTCCTGCAGGGGGCGGCCAGACCACCGCGATCGACGTCGACGGCCACTGCGATGGTCCCGAGTATTCGCCCGATGGGGACTGGCTGTACTTCAATACCGAAGCCTTCACGGACCAACCGGGCCACGCCCAACTTGCCCGGGTGCGGACCAGCCACGCAAGCGCGCCGGAGCGCCTGCTTGAAAGCGACACCGTCGATTGGTTCCCGCACCTCTCACCCGACGGGCACCTGGCCAGCTACATCCGCTTCCCCGGCGGGACGGTGGGCCATCCCGCCGACTTGCCGGTCGACGTCGTCGTTGTTTCCACGAGTGACTGGGCGACGCCGCTCCACACCTGGCCCCTCTTCGGCGGCCAGGGAACCCTCAACGTCAACAGCTGGTCACCCGACTCGGACCGGTTTGCTTTGGTTGCCTATCCCATCAATCTCTGAGAAGAGGCACCATGAATGACGTCCCCGCCCTTGATGTGCTGGAAGCGCTCAAACGCCAGGAAGAGGAGCTGATTTTCACCTCGTTCGACCATGGAGACGCGTGGAGGCTCGGCTCGCGGCTCGCGGGCATGGCCCAGGCGGCCGGCCATGCGGTCGGCATCGACATCCGGCGCCCCGGGCTCATCCTTTTCCGCGCTGCGCTACCCGGGATCACACCGGACCAGGAATCGTGGATCGCCCGGAAATCCGCACTCGTTTTGCGGATGGAAGCAAGCAGCGCACTCGTCGAAGCCCGGTTGTCCTCCGCCGGTATCGATCCGGTGGCCACGGGGTGGCTCGGCGCCGACTATGCCGTGACAGGTGGCTCGTTTCCCGTTCGGGTCCGCGGCGTCGGTGTGGTCGCGGCCGTCACTGCGTCAGGCCTTTCATCGCAGGAGGATCATGACCTGATTGTCGAAGGGATCCGCCAACATCTCGCACCCTAACCAAGAACTCCTATCAAAAAATTGTTGAACAATTCCTCCGCGTGATGCATCATTGGGTGTAGGCCCCGATTGAGATCGGGATCACAAAGCCCGCCCAACGTTCCATGGAGGAACCATGTCCGCGACCACTTCGCCAAGTCCAACCAGGCGCAGCAAACCCTCGGCAGGCGCCATCAAAGCCTTCATTGCCAGCGTCACAGGCACCTCCCTGGAGTACTACGACTTCGCCATCTACTCGGTCGCCTCCGCGCTCGTCTTCCCCAAGATCTTCTTCCCCACGAACGACGAAACCACGGGCCTCCTGTTGTCCTTCTCGGCCTTCGCGGTGGGTTACCTCGCCCGGCCCATTGGCGGGGTTGTCTTCGGCCGGCTCGGGGACAAGATCGGACGCAAGAACGTCCTGGTCATCACCCTCATCCTCATTGGCGCGGCCACGGTCCTCATCGGCGCTTTGCCGGACTACCACACCATCGGCATCGGGGCCACGATCATCCTGGTGCTCCTTCGCTTGGCCCAGGGCATCGGCGTCGGCGGCGAATGGGGCGGCGCCGTGCTGCTGTCCAGCGAGTACGCAAATCCCAACAAGCGCGGATTCTGGTCTTCCGCAGCCCAAATCGGTCCGCCCGCCGGCAACCTGCTGGCCAATGGCGCCCTGGCCGTCCTCGCCGCCGTCATGAGCAACGGCGCCTTCATTGCATGGGGTTGGCGCGTCGCCTTCCTCAGCTCGGCCATCCTGGTTGCCTTTGGCCTGGTCATCCGGCTCAAACTCGAGGAAACCCCGGTGTTCAAGGCCATCGAGGCCACCGGCGAACGGCCCAAGGCTCCCATCAAGGAAGTCCTCACCACCCAGTTCCGCCCCCTGCTCGCCGCCGCTTTGTGCCGGATTTGCCCAGACGTGTTGTACGCCTTGTTCACCGTCTTTGTCGCGGTCTACGCCACTAAGGAACTCGGCATGACCACCGGCAATGTCCTGGGCGCAGTCCTGGTGGGCTCGGCCTTCCAACTGTTCCTGATCCCGGCCGCGGGAGCCGTCACGGACCGTTTCAACCGCCGGCTCGTCTACGGCATCACCGCCGCGGCCACAGCCGTGTACATTCCGCTGTTCTTCCTCATGATCCAGTCCCGTTCCGTCCTGGTGCTGACTGTCGGCGTCGTGATCGGCCTCGGACTGCACGCCTTCATGTACGGACCGCAGGCCGCCTTCATCACAGAGCAATTCCCGGCCCGGCTCCGCTATGCCGGCAGTTCCCTCGCCTACACGGTGGCCGGCGTCGTGGGTGGAGCGGTGGCACCGTTGATCTTCACGGCCCTCTACGCCGCTACCGGAAACTGGATCTTGATCGCCGCATACTTGCTTGTCACCGCCGTGGTCACCATCATCGGCCTCACCTTGGGCCGGGATCCCGAGCCGGACGAGGACCTCCGCCTGCTTGCGGAAGCCAGCGCCTAAGCAGCCCGGTACCCCGGAAACGAAGCACCCAGGCGGGCCCCCGCCGTCGTACTCTTTCCTGAAACGCCCCTTAAGATCAGTCTTGAGGGGCGTTTCTGCGCCCGATCGCCCGGGAGGACCGCATGAGCCAGACCATCCGTGAAGCAACAGCGGACGACGCCGGACGGCTGGCGGAGCTTGCCGCCGTCACCTTTCCGCTCGCCTGCCCGCCGGACTCCTCGCCCGAAGACATCGCCGCGCACCTGCGCAGGACGCTCAGTGCGGAGAAGTTCACGGAATACCTTGCCGATCCGGACGTCACCATCCTGGCCATCGACGCCGCCGGGGAACTCCGCGGCTACAGCATGCTCGTGGCCCGACCCACGAGCGATACCGACGTCGCTACGGCCCTGACGCACACCCCCTCCACGGAACTGAGCAAGTGCTATGTGCATCCGGAACACCACGGCCTGGGCGCTGCCGCGGAGCTCATGAAGGCCACCTTGGACCGCGCTGCCGGCTCAGGTGCGGCCGGGGTGTGGCTAGGCGTCAACAGCCAGAACGCCAAAGCCATCCGCTTCTATGAGAAGAGCGGGTTCACGAAGGTCGGGACCAAGTCGTTCCGCCTGGGCGATACGGTGGAACACGATTTCGTGATGGAGCGGGCGGTCTAGGACACCTGGGACACCTGAGCCGCCCGGTCTGCGACGCGCAAAATTCCCGGCGACGCGCAAACAGTTTCACGCGACCGGAATTCGCGTAGCGCCTGCCTGTATCTGCGTCGCACACCATTTAGCGCGTCGTGAACGCGCAGGCTGTGACCAGCCCAACAGGCCATTCCGGGAATGCCCGGCCCCCGCTTCCGGTTGTCGCCACCATGAAGATTGAGATCTGGTCAGACGTCGCTTGCCCGTGGTGCTACATCGGAAAGCGTCGGTTCGAAAGGGCCCTCGCCGAATTCCCGCACCGCGATTCGGTCGAGATCCATTGGCGCAGCTACCAGTTGGATCCGAGCATCCCGGAGCACTACGACGGCACGGAGCTCGATTACCTGAGCAAGCGCAAGGGCATGAACCCAGGGCAGGTCAGCCAGATGTTCGAGCACGTGGCGTTGCAGGCAAAGGGCGAGGGCCTCAACTACCGCTTCGACGACGTCGTGGTGGCCAACAGCTTCACGGCACACCGCCTCATCCACCTGGCGGCGGCTCACGGCAAGCAGGACGAAGCCAAGGAACTGCTCCTGAGCGGCCATTTCGAACACGGCAAGGACATCGGAAGCCAGGAATACCTGGCCGAACTCGGCAGCGACTTGGGCCTGCCGGAAGCCGAAATCGCAGAGTTGTTCAGCACCGACAAGTACGCGGAGGACGTCCGCGGCGACATCGCCGAAGCCCGGATGATCGGCGTCACTGGCGTGCCGTTCTTCGTCATCGACCGCAAGTACGGACTCTCCGGAGCCCAGCCCTCGGAGGTCTTCACCCAGGCCCTCACACAGGCATGGCAGGAAGCGAATCCGCTGGTCGCCGTCGGCAGCGCCGACGCCGAAACCTGCGGCCCGGACGGTTGCGCGATCTAGGATCCCCCGCGCGAACTGGCAGCTGATGACCTGTGCACGCGATTTTGAGGGCATCTGCTGCCAGCTCGCGCCACGCCCACGCAACTTTGCTGACAGATCCCTGTAAAGTGTCTGTATGCCTAGGATTACGGCCGCCACCAATGCGGCGCAGCGCGCTGAAACCCGACGCCGGGTCCTGACAGCTTTCGGTGAACTGCTCTTCACCCATGGCCTGCCCGGCTTGACCATGACCGACGTCGCCCGGCACGCCGGAGTCGGCCGGACCGCGGTGTACAACTACTACGCCGACATGGAACAGCTCCTCATCGCGTACGCCCTGGACGAGACTGAGCGGTTTTTGGGCGACCTGCGTGAATCGCTAGCCGCACTGCAGAACCCGGTGGACCGTCTGGCCCTCTACGTGCGCGCCCAAGTGGAAGACCTCAGCCGCCGGCACCTCCCGCCGGGTCCTGCGATGGCGGCCGTCCTCTCCCCCGCTTCCTTCGCGAAACTGGCAGACCACGTGGGCGAACTCAACCTGCTGCTCCAGGACATCCTGCGCGACGGAATCGCCGCCGGCTACCTCCCGCCCACCGACGTCGGCCAGCTCGCCAGGCTCATCCACGGAACTCTTTCCTCCAGCGCGGCACGCGGCAATGCGGCGAACGGAACGGAGCTGGACGAGCTTGAAGAGCGGCTGGTCCAGACCGTGCGGTTTATCCAGTTGGGCGCAGGAGCAAGGTTCGACGACGACGGCCGGCCCGCGCGCTTGGCCTGACCCGGCCGCGGGGCTGGCCCTCTCCGCTGGAGGCCAACGCTAAGGCGTCGGCATCACAGGCAGCTTGGCGTTGTCCGCGATCCGCTGCTCAAGGCGGGGACAGCTGAGCTTGCCAGGGGTATTGTCCACGAGTTCCGGCGGCACGAGCGCCGAGAAGCCGGGCGCGAGGATAAGGTCCACGGAGGCATCCGTGCGTTGGTCTTGGAAGTAGTCGGTGCCCGCGATGTTCCTCTGGATGTTGAAAGCCGCCGCTTGGCCGCTCGATCCCGAAACAACCATGGCCGGGCCGTTGTAGCTGGTGGTGGAGTTATCGACCGTGCCAACGTTGTAGCCCCGGGCCTTCAACTGGTCCGCGACGTTCTTGGCCAGACCGGCCCTGCCGGCGGCGTTGTAGATATTCACGCTGATCTTGTTATTGGGCGTGTAGTCGAAAACAGTAGCGGGACATACCGCCGCCGGCGCCTGGCTTGCAACGGCGGAGGGAAATCGAATCACGCCGTTGATGACTGCCCAGGCGCCCACGAGTCCGGCAACCACCAGTCCGACCAGCAGCGCGAGCACGATCCCATGCAGGAGGCGGCGGCTGAACCACCCCGGGTGGCTCTCGGGTCCCGGAGCATCGGCAAAAGTTGCCCGAAGCTCCGGCCCTGTGACAACGCGATGCCCGTGCAGACTCGTCGGGTCTTTCTGACGACCGGGACGTTTCCGGCGCTTCCTCGGATCCGCATTTTCGGGCACTGCCACCTGCTCCTCCGGGATTGTTTCGTTAACCATCTATCACCAGGACCCGGGCGTGGATGGCCGTGCGCTGGTGGAGCGCGGTGCGGACAGCACGGTGGAGTCCGTCTTCGAGGTACAGCAGGCCTTGGTACTGCACCACATGCGGGAAAAGGTCGCCGAAGAACGTTGAATCCTCAGCCAACAGTGCTTCCAGGTCAAGCGTGCGTTTGGTGGTGACAAGTTCGTCGAGCCGGACAGGACGGGGCGGCAGCGAGGCCCAGTCCTTGGGCGTGGAAAAACCATGGTCGGGGTACGGGCGTCCCTCGCCCACAGCTTTGAATATCACTTTGCAAGCCTAAAGAAGTAAGGCCTCCAAGGGAACTTGTGAGAAGTCGGTCACCAAGGTTGTGGCCAAAAGGTAACCGTTGACGGGCGGTGCGCGCTGAATCGTTGCCGCCTCCCGCCGTCGGCCGTCACAGCGCTGCCGCCATCACGGCGGACTGACAGAATAGGATCATGACTGCTTCAATGCCAGGCACGCACCCGGCTGCTCCCGCCCTCGCACTCCTCCTCGACGTCGACGGCCCCGTCGCGAGTCCCGTGACGCGCGACGTGAAGCCGGAAATCATCGCCGACCTCGTGGGCTTGGCATCCGCAGGCATCCCCGTTATTTTCAACACCGGCCGCTCAGACGCTTTCATCCGCGAGCAGGTCATGGCACCCATGATCGCCGCCGGAATGCCTGCGGGAACGGTGGTCCACGCGATCTGCGAAAAGGGCGCTGTGTGGTTCAGCTACACCTCGGGCGGCCCAGGACCCATCCATGTGGATCATGACCTAGCTGTCCCGAAGGCCTACGGCGACGACGTCCGCCGCATGGTGGCAGAGGACTATGCGACGCACATGTTCTTCGATGAGACAAAGCGCGCCATGGTCTCAGTGGAACAGCATCTGGACGTTTCAAGCGACGACTACCTGGCCGAGCAGAAGCTCTTCGACGCCGATGCCTTGGAACTCATGGGCAGGCATGGGCTCTCCGCCGCGCTCCTGGACCACCACGCACCAGAGTCCGACGACGCCGCCGACTACCGCCTGGATCCCACCATCATCTCCACCGACATCGAGTCCATCCGGCTCGGCAAGGATCTCGGCGCGAGCCGCGCAGTGGAGCTCCTCGCCGCCCAGGGCATCACCCCGCAGGCCTGGCGGACAGTGGGCGATTCGCGCACGGACTACGCCATGGCGGATTGGCTCCACCACAATGACCACAGCGTCAAGCACGTCGACGTCCGGCCCGCCGACGGCGTGCCAAACAAGCCCTACGATGTTCTTACAGCCACAGACCTCGGCCTGGGCGACGACGTCATTCACGACGACGCCGGAGGCGCATTCCTGCGCAGTTGGCGCGAAGCCTTGGTGGGCTAGGTCCACCAAGCCCGCGCGAACCACAACCTTTCGGAGAAAAGCCATCACAGACATGGACCAGCAAGCAATCTACTTCGGTAGCCCCCCGTCCGACGACGATGCGGTCGTTCCCGAACCGACGTCGCCCGCAGTCGAGGCGCGCCTCAAGCACCGTCCCGACGTCGTCCGCCATCGCGGCCGCTACAGCTTGCTGAACCAGAACCGCACTCCGCAGCAGGTGATGGTCGAAGACCTTCTCGTGATCCGCGCCGCGCTCGACGCGGCGGGGCTGGACTTCATCCTGGTCCGCGGCAACGACCACCGGCCCGTGATCGCCGTCGATTGGAAGCTCCGGAAGAAACTGCGCCAGGCTTTGGTCTCGGCTTTCCGGAACGAGCCGTTTTACTCCATGGCCGTCGACGCACGGAAGAAATCCACGTTGCTGGTGGCCGACGGCGAGCTCTCGAACAACCGGAAGGCCAGGATCTTCCGGCTCTTCCGTCCACGCGTGGAACCCGGGGGCGGGCTGACATACGGTCCATCGCTGGGCGTGCAACTGGAACTGTGGGAGTTCGACGGCGAACAACTCGTGTTGCCGGTGGAGAACTCCCTGACCCGGCGGACCATGCTACGCCAGGACGCTGTCCGGGGCACGGTGGAACGCCACGGGCTGAGCTGGCCGACCATCGAGAACATGTTCGCGGACCACGCGAGCGACATCGACTTCGACGTCGACATCGTCTTTTCATGGGTGGACGGCAACGATCCCGCATACATCGCGGCCCGCCGCGAGCAGATGAAAGACGCTGTGGTGGGCGAGGGCGACGCGCACGAAGCCCGTTTCCGCCAGATCAACGAACTCAAATATGCCCTGCGCTCCGTGTACATGTATGCGCCCTGGATTCGCCGGATCTACATCGCCACGGACTCTCCCGCGCCGGAGTGGCTGGCAGAGCACCCGAGCGTCAGGATCATGCGCAGCGAGGAGTTCTTCAAGGACCCCACAGTGCTGCCCACCCACAATTCCCAGGCCGTGGAATCCCAGTTGCACCACATTGATGGCCTCTCCGAACATTTCCTGTATTCCAACGACGACATGTTCTTCGGCCGGCCCGTAGCACCGGACATGTTCTTCACTCCCGGCGGAATCACCAAGTTCATCGAAGCCTCCACCCGGATCGGATTGGGAGAGAACGACGCCGAGCGCAGCGGCTTCGAGAACGCGGCCCGCGTCAACAGGAAGCTTCTCTGGGAACGGTTCGGGCGCATCACCACGCGCCATTTGGAACACACTGCCGCGCCCCTCCGCCGCAGCGTAATCGCAGAGATGGAGCGGGAGTTTCCCGCCGAATTCGCCAAGACGGCGGCCAGTAGATTCCGTGCGGCGGACAACATCTCGGTGACCAACTCGTTTTACCACTACTACTCGTTGCTCACCGGCCGGGCAGTGACGCAGACGGCAGCCAAGGTCAGGTATGTGGACACAACCCTGTGGTCCGGGCTGCACTACCTGCCCACTTTGCTCGCCAAACGCAATGTGGACTTCTTCTGCCTCAACGATGGCAGCTTCCCCGAGGTGGCTGCCGACGAAAGGGCCGGACTCGTGACGGACTTCATGGAGAAGTACTTCCCGGTCAAGGCGCCGTGGGAGAAGTAAAGTAGCTGTGAATCTCCGCACCCGATCAACGAACAGACATGTCTATTGAACCCCCTCAGCCTTCCCCGTTGGTTCCTACGCTTTCTCGCAATATTCGCCATTCTTGGGCTCCTCACCTCGATCTGGGCACTGGCAAGCCCCCTTATGTCCGTGCCGGACGAGCCAGCTCACACCGTGAAGGCAGGGGCCGTTGTTCGAGGGCAGTTGCGAGGGGAACCTGGCGCGAATCAAGGTGATCGGGCCCAGGTGCTCGTCCCTGCGTTCGTGGGAACGGTGGATGGACTCCAAACTTGCTTCGCTTGGAATCCGGCGGTGTCCGCCGGTTGCAGCCCTACGCTGTCAGATGACGTCTCAGAGCTGAAGGCATACACCAGCGCGGGAAACTACAACCCGATGTACTACGCGGTGGCTGGGCTTCCGAGCCTGTTCCTTACCGGCGCCAAGGCCATCTACGCCATGCGGATCGTTGGCGGTCTTCTCAGCGTTGCCTTCCTTGCTGTTGCCCTGACTGCTTTGGCGAGCCTTCAACGCTGGAAACTGCCATTGTTTGTCGGGTCGATAGCCGTGACCCCCATGGTTTTGTTCCTGTCCGGAGGAGTGAACCCCAATTCACTGGAAATCGCCGCGTCGATGGCTGTGTTCAGCGCACTGTGTTTGTCGTGGGAGAGAATCGCCTCCGGCGCTCATTGGCGGCTACCCCTTGCCGCTGCGGCGATTTCAGCTGCTGTCCTGGCCAACACCCGGGCTGCCTCACTTCTTTGGCTCGCCTTGGCCGTGGCGGCGTCACTCTTGATGTTCGGGCTTCGTCCGCTCGTTTCCGTGTTGCGTCTGCGATTTGTGCAGGCGATGGCATTCGTGGTCGCCGTCGCGTGCGGGCTCGCCGTGCTTTGGCTCAAGAGCGCGGATAGCCTGCAAAGCCTCATGGGCGCGGGGATCGACACATCACCGGCCCGGATCGCCGCTATCATGCTGGACAAGACGTTCGATTTCGCGGCCGGTTACGTGTCCTACCTTGGTTGGCTGGATACTTTGGGGCCAAGCGGGGTGCTCACTGTCTGGGCGGCGCTGATCATCGGGGTGATCGTGGCAGCATTGTCCGTGCCCAGCCGTTCAGCGCGGCTGACCATCGCTTTCCTGGTGGCTGCGATCATCGTTCTCCCTCCGGTGCTACAGATTCCCCTTGCGAAGGAGGTAGGAATTATCTGGCAGGGTCGGTACATCCTGGCGCTTGTGGCCGTGATGATCACTGCATGCGGGGTTGCAATGCGCTCTTTCGATATCGACTTCCGCCGCACAGGACGACGGGCGCTATCGGTAGTGCTCGCTATCCTGGTATTTGGCCATTTCTACAGCTTTATCTATGGAATGCGCCGGTACGTCATTGGTCTCCATGACGAGTCCAACTGGCGGGACATGCTGACGGCGCCCCAGTGGCAGCCGCCGTTTGGATGGATTCCCCTTACTGTGGCCTACCTAGCTGTCTTGTTCGTGGGAGCCGTTCTTCTTTACCGCACCATGACGGCCCGGAATCCAGTAAGCCCGGCGCCGAGCACCACGCCAATGGAAGTCCGGGCATCGAACGTGTAGAGACCTGCTGCCCCTAGCGTCGGGTCATCTCCGGATGCTTCGCATCGGCCATGGAACCGCGTTCGTGCGTGGCTCGCTGGGGAATCCGGATGCCCGCTTGGGCGAGCCGCCGCCTCGTAGCTTCCGGGCTGACGTACTCACCGACGGTAGGCGATTTGCCCAGCGGCACCACCGAATGAACGATCGTCTGCTCGTAAACGTGGACCAGGTTGAATGCCTGGGCACCGTCCCGGCCGCGGGTGCCGCCCTGCGGAACATTGAGGTCCTGCGTGTAGCAGCTCGCGGAAGCCACCGATACCGGGACGCCCGCGAACATGGCCATGGTGGAGTAGTGCAGGTGGCCGCCCAGGATGGAACGGATATCCGAATTGCGTACGACGTCGGCCAGTGCCGCTTGGCCGCGCAGCTCCACCAGGATGGATAGGTCGAGGACGCTCGGGACCGGAGGGTGGTGGAGGGCAAGGATCGTTCCGTCCGGAGCCGGCGTCGCGAGCTCCGATTCCAACCAGTCGAGCTGGCTCTGGCTCAGCTCACCGTGATGGAAGCCGGGCACGGAGGTATCCAGCGTGATGATCCGCAGCCCGTTGACGAAGTAGCTGTGATCCACCGGAGCGTCATTGTCGCTCTGGTCGAAGAGGCCAGCACGGAAATTCGCCCGGTCGTCGTGGTTTCCCATCGCCCAGATCACCCGCGCTCCCATCTCTCGACAGGCAGGCTCGACGATCGACCGGAGTTTGACGTAGGCGCCCGGCTCACCCTGATCGGCGAGGTCACCGGTGAAGATCACGGCGTCGGGACGGACCTTTGACGCGTGTACTTCCGAAAAGAGTTGCCTGAGATGGGCTTCGCTGTCGACGGCGCCGTAAAGGGGTTCCGGCCCTCCCAACAGATGGGAGTCGCTAAGGTGCAGAAGTACGTGTCCTGGCCGCGGGTGCTCGGCCTCGATGAGCTCCATTACTACCTTCGGGTCGGTAGGAGACGGCGCCTCCAGTGTCTGCCCCAATAAACCCAATCCAACCAGACAAAAGGCTAACGCAGGGTAACTTACCGTCGGAATGTTGGAAAATTACTGGGGCTCCCCCTGCGATCCCCGCTCACTTTTAGGGCGATTTTCGACGACGCTCGCTCACCTTTAGCCGCATTCCACCCGACGCTCGCTCACCAAAAATGAGCGAGCGTCCGCCCAAAAGACGACATAGGTGAGCGAGCGTCCGCCCAAAAGACCACATAGGTGAGCGGGCGTCCGCCCAAAAGACCAAAAATGAGCGAGCGTCCGCCCAAAAGGCCACATAGGTGAGCAGGCGTCGGTGGCGTTGGCGCCGGTTGGAAGCGAGCTCCAAAACAGACCCTCTTGACTCGAACCTGTGCCTCCCCTCACAATAAGCGAATGGCTTTCACTAAAGAAGAGGCGGCGCTCGTGCCGTCCGCGACCGTCAGCGTTGACGGCGGATTGAAGAAGAACGCAATCGGCACACGCGACATTGTGTTCATGTTGGTGTCAGCGGCCGCTCCGCTGACCATCGTCGTCGGCATCGCCCCGCTCGCCCTCGCTGTGGGCGGCGTCGGTGCGCCCGCCATCTACATTGCCGCGGCTATCGGCCTGGGCCTGTTCGCCATCGGTTTCATGGCGCTCACCCGCCATGTCCGGTCCTACAGCGGCTTTTATGGCTACATCTCGAAAACCCTCGGCCGCGTGGTTGGCCTCGGCTCCGGCCTCACCGCCTGGATGAGCTACAACGGCTTGCAAATCGGCCTCTATGGACTGCTGGGGATCCAAGCCAACCTCGCCGTGAAGTCCTTCACCGGCGTGGAACTTCCCTGGTGGCTCTACGCGATCGTGTCGATCGGAGCCGTCTGGTACTTGGGCTGGCGCGGGATCGACGTAGGCGCCAGGGTCCTCGCGGTCCTGCTCACCCTCGAAACCGCGATCGTCGCCATCGTCGCCGCGTTCGTCCTGGCCCAGGGCGGCGCACACGGTATCAGTTTTGAATCATTCAGCCCGCAGGCCATCTTCTCCCCGCAGTTCGCCGCCGTCCTGGGCCTGGGTTTCTCCGCCTTCATGGGATTTGAATCCGGAGCCCTGTACCGGGAAGAGGCCCGCGACCCGGACCGCAGTGTCCCCCGTGCCACCTATATCTCCATCGCCTTCATCGGCGCGTTCTACGCCTTCGCCGTCTGGATCATCGTCCAGGCCTTCGGAGCGGACGCCGTCCAGGCCTTTGCCGCCGGCCACCTCGACGCCGGAGACACCGCCTACATCGCAGCGGGCAACTTCGCGGGCGGCTGGTGCGTGAACCTCATGAGCGTGTTGATCGTTACCAGCATCTTCGCGGCCCAGCTCTCCTTCCACAACACCATCAACCGCTACACGTTGTCCTTGAGCCGCGAGGGCATCTTCCCGAAGCGCTCGGGCCGGATCAGCCCTCGATATCGCACGCCGTCCGTGGCGGGCTTCGACCAGACCCTCCTCGCGCTCGCCCTCGTGATCGGCGCGGCCCTCTTCCAGCTGGACCC
Organism: Arthrobacter sp. S2(2024); assembly: GCF_036662515.1. Taxonomy (NCBI): domain Bacteria; kingdom Bacillati; phylum Actinomycetota; class Actinomycetes; order Micrococcales; family Micrococcaceae; genus Arthrobacter; species Arthrobacter sp. S2(2024). The sequence goes on from NZ_JAYKZI010000004.1 coordinate 220,164, forward strand.
CTTCACCCAGTTCCTGATCTGGACGAACACCCCGGGAGTGATCGGCGTCCTCCTCCTGCAGGCACTCACCGGCGTCGGGGTCGTGGTCTTCTTCACGCGACTCAAGGACCATGGCCTTCGCTGGTACGTCGTGCCTTCTGCCGTGGCAGCCACGATCATCATGTGCGTAGTCATCTACCTGATGGCCAACAATGCCCAACTGATCACCGGCCTTCCGGCCGGGGACGCCGTCAACACGACGCTCCTCGTTTTCGCCCCGCTTTTGTTTGCCGCCGGAACCGTACTGGCCCTCGTGCTGCGCAAGGTCAACCCGGCCGCATACCAGCGGATCGGACACGCCGAGTGATCCCGGAGCCTAGTCTTGAGGGATGCAGACTCCGAGCAAAACCAGCCAGCTAGGACGGCCCCGGACACCGAGGCTCTCACGGAAGGCGATCGGCCGCGCGGCACTTGAGATGTTCGAAAAGGAAGAGAGCCTCTCGATCCCTCGGCTCGCGGAACGCCTGGGCGTCAGGCAGTCATCTTTCTACAAGCACGTCACGGGTCGGCAGGAGATCATCGAACTGGCCCGTGGCGCGCTCGTAGACAGAGCTCCGATGCCCGAGTTGCCGTCCGGCAGCCTCGACGACGTCATCCGCGAGATCTTCGACTCCCTCCGCAAGGCGTACAGCCTGGTTCCGGCGCTCCTTCCCCTCCTGCTCACGCAGCCGGTGTCGCACCCGGCAGCCTTGGAGCGCTACGACCAGTACGTCGAAGCGTTTGAGATCGCGGGGGCGCCACGGCACCTCATCATTCCCGCACTGGAAACCCTCGACAGCGCAGCGATCGGCGCGAGCCTCGACGCAATGACGATGGAATCCGCATGGAGCATCAACCAAGAGGAAGAAGGCACTTATCCCCATCTGTTCGCGGCAAAGAAGGCCGTGGCAGAGCACCCTGTGGACCGCTTCGCGTTCCTGGCCGATGTCCTCTCGGCAGGATTGAAGGCAGCCATCGACGACGACTGATCCTCACCGGGCCGGCGTCGAAAACCCGAACACAACAAGGAGTTATATCTTGACCACGCCCGAGCCCATCGATCTCGTCATCTTCTCGTCCAGCATCCTCCACGGTGAGGCGCTGACTGAGACCGCCGGTTTCGTCGCCGTCTCGAATGGGAGGATTGCGCACGTCGGCCGCACCGACGGCGAGCAGACACCCAACGCCGCCGCCGAATGGACGGCACGAGCCAAACATGTGATCGACGTCGGCGAGGCAACAGTCTGCCCCGGCCTGATCGACGCCCACATCCATCCCATCCACGGCGCGGAAATCGCCCGCGGCCTTGACCTGGGCGGGATCACCGAGCTCGACGACGTCCGCTTCGCCCTCGTGCGATATGCCGCTTCCACGCCGCACGCCGTCGGCTCCGATTGGTTGTTCGCTTGGGGCCTCGACCCTGTCATTTTCGGGGATACGGGTTTCAACAACTCCCTCTTCGACGGCATCCTCGACGACGAACTCGTGTTCATCACCCTGTTCGACGGCCACGCCTCGCTCGTCTCCGACGCCGCCCTCAAGCTCGCCGGGGTCACCGGAGCGGAGAAACTGCCGAGCACCGGCTATGTCGGCGTCGACCAGCTCGGCAAGCCCAACGGCATGCTCTACGAAATGGCCGCCCAGGAGCTCGTCCGCGGCGTCCTTCCCGAGCTCTCCTTCGAGCAGCGCGTCGACGGGCTGGAGAAACTCCTGCGTTCCATGGCCGAATCCGGGCTGGTGGCGGGCCAGATGCTGGACTTCGGCGCCCCGGACACCTTGGAGGTGCTGGAGGCCTTGGAGCGCCGAGGCGAGCTCGCCATCCGGCTGCGGATCTCCCCGTGGGTCATGCCCGGCGCCACGGAGGAAGACCTGAAGGCCATGCTCGCGATGCAGGGCAGGCACGGAAGGCGCTGGCACGTTCACGGCATCAAGCTCATGATGGATGGAACCATCGACAACGGCACGGCGTGGCTCTTTGAGCCCGACGCCCACGGAGAATCCCTCCACCCGCTCTGGCACGATCCTGAAGCCCTCGCCGCGGCCATGAAGTTCTTCCACGACCACCGGATCCCCACCACGACGCACGCCATCGGCGATCAGGCGGTGTCCTTTGTCGCCCGGACCATCGGTGCCCTTCCCAAGAACGGCACGGTCCACCGGATCGAGCACATCGAGTCCATCCCGGATTCGGTGTTGGCGGAAATCATCAATGCGGGCGCCGCTACCAGCCTGCAGCCGACCCATTGCGCCCTCTACAGCCGAGCCGACCACACGGACAATTGGTCCCGCAGGCTTGGCAGCGAACGGGCCAACCACGCGTGGCGGACCCGCGATCTCCGCGACGCCGGAGCGATCGTCGCGCTCGGATCGGACTGGCCCATCGCTCCCTTCGACCCGCGGGCGATCATCGCCTCAGCGCAGACGCGCCGCCCGGCCGGCCGGCCCGACGTCGAACCCGTCCAACCCCGGCAGGCGCTGTCCGCGCGTGCCGCGCTCGAAGGTTACACGAGCCAATATTGGAGGTCTGTCGGTGAAGAGGGCGGAATCGTAGAGATCGGGGCACGCGCCGATCTGACCGTGGTCCGGCACAATCCTTTGACCACCGCGCCGGACGAATTCGCGCAGACGCCGGTGATCCTGACCGTTGTTGACGGTGAAATCGTTGTCGACGGCCGTCAGGTGCTTACGGCGGGAGTCACTCTGGACTCCGTCCAGGGAGCCTAGGCGAGGGCCTCTTCGAGTGCCTCGATGAGCTCTTGGGAATCGGGCTCGACGGCGGACGGGAAGCGGGCGAGCACCGCGCCTTCGCGGCTCACGAGGAACTTTTCGAAGTTCCACTTCACCTTCTGCGGTTTGGAGCCGTCGTCCGTCCGGGTCAGCTCGGCGTACAGGGGGTGCTGTTGCTTGCCGCGGACCTTGGCCTTGCTCGCGAGCGGGAACGAGACGCCGAAATTGCGCTGGCAGAAGTCCGCGATCTCGGCGTCCGAACCCTGTTCCTGGCCGGCGAACTGGTTGCACGGCACGCCCAGAATCTCGAATCCACGGTCACGGTATTTGCCGTAGAGCTCCTCCAGTCCCGAGTACTGGCGCGTGAACCCACACTTCGAAGCCACGTTGACAACCAGTACGGCTTTGCCCTCGAAATGCCCGAAGTCGGCCTGGGAGCCGTCGTTGAACGTCAGGGGGATGCTGTAGAGCGGGGACATTGAATCGCTTCCTTACCACGGGGAACCTTGGCAAACTGCCGCCTTCGAGTCTACGCGCGGCAGGGCGCTTGGACAGGCTACAAGGAATGCGACGACTTACGGCTTGGGGGACGCCGTTTTGGTAGTTGCCGTGACCGACGGCGTGGGGCTACTGGGCGCCGACGGCGTGGGCTGGGTGGGTGCCGGCGGCGTGGGCACGGACTGGGTCACGCTCGGCACCGGAACGGGAAGGCTCGACGTCGGCGCCACCGGCGGCGGTACGGTCACGGTAGGCGGGACTACCGTTGCCGGCCCCTGCGTCGCCGTGGGCGGTTGCGTCCCGGTAGGAGCCTGCGTCAAGGTAGGGCTCGGGGTGCCGCTCGGTGTCTTGCTTGGCGTGGGAGTGCCGCTCGGGGTCGGTGTTGGCGTCCCGGTCGGGGTGCCAATCGGCGTCCCGGTCGGACTCGGCGTCGGGCTCGCAGTCGGCGTCCCGCTGGGTGACGCCGTCGGGCTGCCGCTGGGTGACGCCGTCGGTGTCGCGGTCGGCACAACCTTCGCTTCCTGCACCCCGCCGGTCACCGCTTCCCTTGAGGGTACGGCTCCCGGGTCGGTCGGCACAGCCCCGGGGATGGACCAGACAGACCCGGCCGAGGTCGCGGTGGCGGAACCTGGCTGGTAGCTGACCATCGGGATGTCGCCGAGGGGATCCACCTGCTTGGTGGGCAGGAACGTCCAGTTCATCGGGTTGGTATAGACACCGTTGAGGATCGTCTCGAAGTGCAAGTGGCAACCGGTCGAGGAACCCGTGGTTCCCACCCTGGCAATGACTTCGCCTACACGGACCGATTGCCCCTTGGTCACTGCAATGCCCTGCAGGTGGTTATACGTGGTGACAAGGCCGTTGCCGTGATCGATTTCCACGCGATTGCCGCCGCCCCAGGGGTGCCAACCCACGGCCCGGACCACGCCGGAGTCGGCTGCGTAGACCAGCGTGCCGCAAGCCGCGGCGAAATCCTGGCCCCAGTGGAACTCGCCCGGCAATCCGGTGAACGGATCGATCCTCAACCCGAAGGGAGAGCTCGGAAGCAGCATTTCGAGCGGCGCGTAGAGTTTCCCGGCAGGCGGCCGGTCGAGGGAGCTCGACGAGACATTGAGAGTGCCAACGCCGTTCTTATCGAGGGTTTGGACCGGGGAGCGTTCAAAAGACACCGTGGCTTTGTCACCTGCCTGGACCGGGGCCGACGGCGGGCTTGGGGGCACGGTCTCCTCGGCGCTCGAGGTGGCACCATCGGTGGGCAGCATTCCGGGTTCGACTTGGCCAGTGGCCAAGGATCCATCGCTTGCCGCTCCGCCCAAACCCGGGCCCTGGAAACCGAAAGCGAGGATTACCACGACAGCGAGGAAGCACGCCGAAAGGACCCGGCCGAATTTTCTTGTGAGCACCAGGTCGACGACCTGGCCAGACTCATGATGCTTTCCCACAGCGGCTCCTGAGACGGGCGCTCATCCCCAGTACGGGCGCGCTTGTCCCATTGTGGCCGTTGCGAAATCGAATGGGAACACTCGACTTCATACTTGGCCGGTCCGCGAAACACTCGCCGGACCGTGGCGGGCTACTCGCCGAGGTTCTCTTTAAGCAGGGCGCGGTGCTCGACGGCGGCATCCGAATGCAGCGTGCGCCCGGCGTCGGTCAGTTCGAGGTACAGCGAGCGGCGGTCATCCGCGCAGGTCACGCGGGACACGAGTCCGGCTTTCTCCAAGCGGTCAACAACCTTGGAGACAGCGCTCTGGGTCATGGGAGTCCGCTCGCCGAGCGCCTTCATTCGGCAGGCAGAGTCAACACTTTCGGCAACAAGATCGAGGATTTCGAACTCGTTCAGGCCGATGTCGAACTTGGCTTCGAGGGCGCGGTCGATCGCGGCCGCGGTGCGGAAGTACGAGTTCTGGATGCTGCGCCATTGCTCAACCAGCTGGCGATCCTGCGTTGTTGCCATGGCCCGATTCTAGTCGAAACCCCAAATAAAGTCCACGTCATAAGATTCCTAGTCATATTCCTTGTCATTGAATGACGCGTCATATAGATTGATCTGCATGACTTCACCAAGCACCCTCACTAGATCTGCCGAGCAGCTCCATACAGCCGTCCGCTGGACCCGGGCCCAGTGGCTGCTGCTGATGGTGGTGTGCACCGTTCTGGCCCTCGACGGCCTGGACGTTTCCATGGTGGGCGTAGCCCTTCCCTCCATCGGCCACGAACTCCACCTCGGAACCGATTCCCTGCAGTGGATCGTTTCCGCCTACGTCCTGGGGTACGGGAGCCTGTTGCTCCTGGGCGGGCGGCTCGCCGACCTGCTGGGTCGGCGTCGGATCTTCCTGATCGCCTTGACCGTGTTCGCTGCGGCTTCGCTCCTCGGCGGCCTCGTGAACGATCCCACCCTCTTGATCGCAACGCGCTTCGTCAAGGGCCTGGCCGCGGCATTCACTGCCCCTACCGGGTTCTCCATCATCACTACCAACTTCGCCGAAGGCCGCGAGCGCAACAAGGCGCTGTCCATCTTCACCACTTTCGGGGCGAGCGGCTTTTCGCTCGGGCTGGTGGTTGGCGGGCTCATGACCAGTTTGAGCTGGCGCTGGACCTTCCTTGTATCGGTACCGATCGCCGTCGCCGTCGTGCTTCTTGGCATGTTGTTCATTCCCCGGGATAAGCCGTCCACGGAAGAAAGCGGCCACGACGTCTGGGGCGCGGTGACCCTCGCACTCGGCATGCTTGGCCTCGTGTATACCTTGGTTTCAGCGCCGGAGAAGGGCTGGGGATCTGTGGCAACAATCGCCGGATTCGCCATCTCTGCTGCCGTGCTGGCAACCTTCGCCGTCATCGAAAACCGCGTCAAGCACCCGCTTATCCGCTTCGGCATCCTGCGTGAAGGCTGGGTGGCCCGCGCCAACCTGAGTGCCGTTGGACTGTTCGGCTCCTACCTGAGCTTCCAGTTCATCCTCACCATGTACCTGCAGTCGGTGCTCGGCTGGTCTCCCCTCGGCATGGCGCTTGCCTTGCTTCCCACCGGGCTCCTGGTGGCAACGAGCGCACCCTTCGCGGACAGGTTCATCGAGAAATTCGGCGCCCCGAAGCTCATCCTCACCGGCCTGACCGCCATGGGACTGGGCTACGTCTTGTTCCTCCGCGTTGGAACGTCGCCCAACTACGTCCTGGACATCCTGCCCTCGGTCATCCTGCTGGGCATCGGTTTCGCTTTGGCCTTCCCGTCCATCAATGTCCAAGCCACCGCTGGAATCCGGGATTCGGAGCAGGGACTGGCCGCCGGACTCATCCAGACCAGCACGCAGGTTGGCGCGGCACTCGTCCTCGCCGTGACGACCGCCCTCGTCAGCGGGCATGACACCGGCGCAGGCACAAACGGCACCGTCAGCGCGGCAGCCATGCTCGATCAGTACCGGCCCGGCCTGGTCCTGAGCGCTGCGGTGGCGATCGCAGCCCTGCTCGTGGCAGCGTCCCCGGCGCGCCGCCGTCGGGCACTTGCCGAGCAGCCCGCAGCCTAAGCGGACTCGCGTGAAAGGTGCCGGCCGGCTCATTCCAGAGCGGGCCGGCACTTCTGCGTTAGCCCGGTACCGCTGCGTAAACAAGACGGCACCTTGCGCCAGCAGAATGAAGCGCAACAATGGAGCATGGTCAACTTCCTGAAGAAGTGGCAAGCGGAACTGCGGATGACTTTTACGGGTCACCCGCAGTCCACGCCTGACTGGGTGCTGCGGCTTGCCGAGGGAAACGACCCCGGGTACCACCTTCCCGGATCGGCCGTCTGGGCCGTCCACGGTTCCATGTCCACGATCATCGCGGGAATCCGGGTGCTGCTCATGCAATCCCTGCATCCCGGCGCTTTGGCGGGGGTGTACGACCATTCAGGCTTCAAAAGGGATCCCCTCGGCCGCCTGGCAAATACCATCCGTTGGATCTTCACGGTGAGCTACGGCTCCATGGACGCAGCCCACACGGCAACCCACTTCGTGCGGCGGGTGCACGATTCCGTCAAGGGCAACTACGTTGACGCCCAGGGCCAAACCCGCGAGTACTCAGCAAACGATCCCGAGCTTCTCCGCTGGGTCCACGTTGCGTACGCGGATTCCTTCGTTGCGGCGCACCGGATCTGGGGCGGGGCGGTCCCCGGCGGCGCCGACGCCTACATCCGCGAATGGGCCCAGGCCGGCCGCCTCATGGGAGTCGAGGACCCTCCCTTGAGTCTCGCGGAAGTGACGGCGGAAATGGACCAGTGGTACGCCTCCGGACATCTCCGCGCGGACGAGCGGCTCAGGGAAACCATCGAATTCATCAGGTACCCCCCGTTGAAAGCGTCGCTGCAACCCGGTTACCGGATTCTGTTCGCCGCGGCCGTCGCCAGCCTGGAGCCCCGATATCGGGAATTGCTGGGGCTGGAAAAAGCCCGTATCGGCCCCATTCCGCTACCGTCGATTCTCGCCGCGCGGGTGGTGCTCGCTGTCGTGCGCCTGACGTTGGGCCGCAGCGGCCCCAGCGAGCAGGCCGCCCGGAAACGATTGCGGCGCCTGGGGTACGAGGCTTAGACGCAGAGGAGCCCGGCGGAACGGTGTGGCCGTTCCGCCGGGCTTCCTTGACGAATCGCTAGATCAGCGCGTCCGACAAGTGGTTCGGAGTGCCGAAGCGGTGCGCCGTGATGCTGATGGCCTGCTCGTGCAGGAACGGCAGCATCTCGATGCGGCCGGCCGGGGTCACCGTGCCGTGGTAGATCGCGACGTCGGGACGGCCGCCGGTCGCTGCGCTCAGCGCGCTGCTGTCCCCGCCGATCAGGCGGATACGGCCGCCGTTGATGCCTGCCGCGGAAACCAGCCATTCGGCGTCGTTCTGGATGCGGGTGCCCACGCCGAGCCCCGCGAACGCTGCGATGACAGCTTCGGGAAGTTCGACGGCGGAGGACACCGTGAGCGCCGAACCCGCCACTGCACCGGCTGCCACGACGCGAAGCAAGTCCACGAGCTTCCCGCCCTCGGACAAGCGGATGGTCACGGGGATGGCCCGGTACCGGAAGACGTTGCGCTCGGCGCTCAGGCCGGAGACGTCCTTGCGGGTGCCGAATTCCGTGGCCCATGCCTCGGCGTCGCTGAAGAGCGCCTTCTGCAGGGCCTCCGCCTCGCTGGCTTCGACAAGCGAGCCTGCGGCCTTGGCGGCGGCCAGGATCGAAGCGGCCGCACCCTTGAGCGTGGCACCGCGCTTGGCGCGGGGCTCCGTAGGGAGCCAGCTACCCAGCCCCACCAGGTAGTTGGGTCCGCCGGCCTTGGTGCCGGCGCCCACGGCGGACTTCTTCCAGCCGCCGAACGGCTGCCGCTGGACGATTGCGCCCGTGATGCCGCGGTTCACGTAGAGGTTGCCGGCCTGGATGGTCTCCAGCCAGACGCCCATTTCACCGGAATCGAGCGAGTGCAGCCCGGCGGTGAGGCCGTATTCGATCTCGTTCTGGATTGCGATGGCTTCTTCCAAGGTGGACGCCGTCATGACGCCGAGGACCGGGCCGAAGAACTCGGTCAGGTGGAAGTAGGAGCCGCGCTTCACGCCGAACCGGATGCCCGGGGACCACAGACGGCCGGTCTCGTCCAGCTTCTCGGGCTTCACGGCCCAGGTCTCGCCCTCGCCGAGGGTGGTCAGCGCGTTGAGGAGCTTGCCGTTGGCCGGCTCGATGATCGGGCCCATCTGGGTGGTGGCCTCTTCCGGGTAGCCCACCTTGAGCGAGCGGGCGGCATCCACGAGTTGGTTGTGGAAGCGCTCGGACGTGGCTACGGAACCCACCAGGATCACCAGTGAAGCGGCGGAGCACTTCTGCCCTGCGTGCCCGAAAGCGGAGTACACAACGTCCTTGGCGGCAAGATCGAGGTCGGCGTGCGGGGTGACGATGATGGCGTTCTTGCCCGAGGTTTCCGCGAGCAGCGGGAGGTCCTGCCGGAAGGACCGGAAGAGCTCAGCGGTCTCGTAGCCGCCGGTGAGAATCACGCGATCAACGCTGGGGTGCGAGACCAGCTGGGTGCCCAGCTCGCGTTCTTCGAGCTGCACGAGCGCCAGCACTTCGCGCGGCACGCCGGCCTCCCACAGGGCGTCCACCATGACGGAACCGGAGCGGCGGGCCTGCTTTGCGGGTTTGATCACGACGGCGGATCCCGCCGCGAGTGCCGCCAGCGTGGAGCCCGCGGGAATCGCCACCGGGAAGTTCCACGGCGGGGTCACAACGGTGAGCTTCGCTGGGACGAACCTGGCGCCGTCGACCGTTTCCAGGTCCTTGGCGCGCTCGGCGTAGTAGTGCGCGAAGTCGATTGCTTCGCTGACTTCGGGGTCGCCTTGTTCGATCGTCTTGCCGGTCTCGGAGGCCATAACCTCGAGAAGTTCGGCGCGGCGGGATTCCAGGATGTCGCCTGCGCGGTGCAGGATGGCTGCGCGCTCGGCGGCAGGCATGGCGCCCCAAGTTTTGCCGTGTTCCACTGCGGTGGCAATGATGCGTTCCAGTTCCTGCGGGTCGCTGACCTTGCTGGCTTCAACGATCGCGTTTCCCGCAGTGGAGCCCGGGATGCGGTCGAGGATGGCACGGCCCCAGGCCCGGTTGGCGGGCAGGGCAGGATCGGTGTCCGGAGTGTTGGCGAAGCCCTGGCTTGGCATGGCGGCCGCGGGCTTGTTGCGGTCCTGCGTGCGGTTGGGGCCCGGAACGGCGTCGTCCAATTCTGCGAGGGAGGCGAGGAAGCGCTGCTTCTCACGCTCGAACAGCGATTTGTTTTCGCTGAGTTCGAACACAGCGGACATGAAGTTGTCCTGGCTGGCGCCTTCTTCGAGGCGGCGGATCAGGTAGGCGATGGCAACGTCGAACTCGCCCGGGTGCACCACCGGCGTGTACAACAGGAGGCTGCCGACGTCCTTGCGGACGGCCGTGGCTTGGCCCGTGGCCATACCGAGGAGCATCTCGAACTCAATGCCCGCCGTAACGCCGCGCTCCTTCGCGAGCAGCCACGCAAACGCGATGTCGAAGAGGTTGTGGCCGGCGACGCCGATGCGGACCGCATCGATGTGTCCTGGAGTGAGCGCGTAGTTCAGGACGCGCTTGTAGTTGGTGTCCGAATCCTGCTTGGTGCCCCACGTAGCGAGCGGCCAGCCCTGGACGGACGCCTGGACCTGTTCCATAGGCAGGTTGGCGCCCTTGACGACGCGCACCTTGATGGGAGCGCCGCCGTTTGCCCGGCGGGCCGCAGCCCATTCCTGCAGTTCCTGCATGGCCGACAGCGCGTCCGGGAGGTAGGCCTGCAGCACGATGCCGGCCTCAAGGTTCTTGAATTCGGGCTTGTCCAGGATCCGGGTGAACACGGCCATGGTCAGGCTGAGGTCCTTGTATTCCTCCATGTCCAGGTTGATAAACTTGGGCTTGGGGAACGATGCGGCCAGCTCGTAGAGCGGGGTGAGCTTCTCCACCACGTGGTCCACTGCTTCGTCGAAGGCCCACAGCGAGTGCGGGGCCACCGTGGAGGACTCCTTGATGGAGACGTAGTCGACGTCGTCACGGGCCAGGAGCTTGAGGGTCCCCTCGAGCCTGCGGCTGGCTTCGCGTTCGCCCAGGACGGCCTCGCCCAGCAGGTTCACGTTCAGGTGGACGCCGTTCTGCTTGATCTTGGCGATGGCCGGGCCAAGCTTGGCATCGGTGGCGTCCACGATCAGGTGGCCCACCATGTCGCGGAGGACTTTGCGTGCGATCGGGATGACCACCTGCGGCAGGACCGGAGCCATGACGCCGCCGGTGCGCACAGCAGCGCGCATGTACCAAGGAAGGAAGGCCGGGACCTTCGGGGCAAGCTTGGCCAGGTTGCGGCCGGCGACGGACAGATCCTCAGGGCGGATGACGCCGTCGACGAATCCCACCGTGAAGTCCAGGCCGTTCGGATCCTTCAGGACGCCGGCGAGGCGCTGCGCGGAAACGTCAACGGGTACCTTCGAGGCTTCGGTGAGCCAGTGTCGAACCAGTTGGATGGCTTCGTGGGCCAACTCCTGGAGGTGTCCGGATTCCGGGGTGGATTGTGTCCTGGCGTCGATGCTCGAATCCCGAGTTGGTGTGCTCATGCGCTTCGTTCCTTTTGGTGCGGAGAGTGCTTTGTTTCCATCAGTATGGATCTACAATCAGATTAGGAAAAGCGATCTTTTCTGAAGAATATTCATTAGATTTCTCGACCCTTCTGGAGAGCCGAATGCTGGATGTCCGCAGGCTGCGCTTGCTGCACGAATTGAAGATCCGCGGAACGCTCGCAGAAGTGGCCGACGCCATGAAGTACAGCCCGTCCTCGGTGTCCCAGCAGTTGACCTTGTTGGAGAAGGAAGCGGGCGTGAAACTGCTGAGAAAATCCGGCCGACGGGTGCAGCTGACACCGCAGGCCGAGATCCTCGTGGAACATGCAGCCGCTTTGCTGGCCACCCTCGAGCGGGCAGAGACGGATCTCGCGGCGTCCCTCTCCACAGTGACGGGAACAGTGCGGCTCGCCGTGTTCCAAACCGCCGCCCTGGCCCTCATGCCGGACTTCCTCACCATCATGAAGGGCGAGTATCCCGAAGTGCGAGTGGAAATGATCCAGCGCGAACCCGAGACTGCGCTCTATGAAACCTGGGCCCGAGACTTCGACATCGTGGTGGCCGAGCAATACCCAGGGCACGCAGCACCACACCACCCCGGCCTGGACCGCGCAACCCTGACCAGCGACGCCATCAGGCTGGCCACTCCCCCGATTGGCCTCGGTGGCGAGTCGATTTCCTCGCTCGCGGATACGGCTCCCCTGCCATGGGTCATGGAACCGCATGGTGCGGCGTCCCGGCACTGGGCAGAACAAGCATGCCGCTCCGCTGGCTTCGAGCCCGACGTCCGGTACGAAACCGCCGACCTCCAAGCGCAAATCCGGCTCATCGAGTCCGGCAATGCCGTGGCCCTCATGCCGGACCTCGTCTGGACGGGCCGGACCACTCCGGTCCAACTGCTGGACCTCCCCGGGCTCCCCAAGCGGACAGTCTTCACGTCGACGCGCACCGCCGGCCGGATCCACCCCGCAATCCTGGCATGCCGGGAAGTGCTGGAACGGGTGGCTGCGGAACGGATGTAGGGCCGGGGTTGATTGGCCGGCGCCGTCGGATTCTGCACGGATAATTCCGCTCGCGCCCACAATCCGAATAGAGCCAAAACGCAAAAAGGCCCCGGTCCAAGGACCGGGGCCAAACGCGGAGAATGGGGGATTTGAACCCCCGAGGGCGTTAACCCAACACGCGTTCCAGGCGTGCGCCATAGGCCGCTAGGCGAATTCTCCATGCTTCTGAATCAAAAGCAGACTCCACTGTACCCGAGAATTTCGGCATCGCCCAATCGGGACATTCATGGTGTCGAGCGGGCCCTCCGTGCGCTTAAACGTAAAAATGGACGCCCCCAATGCGTCCATTCCTCCGGCACTCCGTTGAGCTGCTGGGTCCAGCCCCTGAAACCAGGCCCTGCGGCTCACAATCTTGAGATTGCCCCAATCGGTGTACATACCAATAGTCCGCTGGGTTCAGCGGTTTGGCAATGGAGATTGGAAACCATCCTTTGACCTGTTTTTGAGCGGCCGCTGGGAGGATGGTGGAATGAGCCAACTGCACGCCCTCGTTGTCTACGTCCCGGTATCCCATAGCGAGAGCTTGCTGGCCGCGATCGGTGATGCCGGGGCCGGCAGAATCGGCGACTATTCGCATTGCTCATTCACCACTCCAGGCACCGGACGCTTCACCCCCACGCCAGGGGCACAACCGTTCATCGGCGCCGTGGGGCAAGGCGAAACGGTGCCGGAAATCCGGGTCGAGTGCGTGGTTGAGACGGACTTGCTCGACGCCGTAGTGCAGGCCCTGCGCTCAGCCCACCCTTATGAGGAGCCCGCGTTCATGACGTGGCCCGTGAACGGCTGGCGCTAACTGGACATGTCCATCTTTTGGCTCCCACAAGGCACATGTCCGCAAATTCGGAGGGCTCGAAAACTTCGGGTAAGCTTGTCGACGGCCCCTCATGTGGCGTCATCCTGTTGAACTCCCCCAGGACCGGAAGGTAGCAAGGGTAGATGGGCTCTGGCGGGTGCATGAGGGGTCTCTTATTTAAATGTCAGTCCCTATAGGTAGGTTTCCCCTGTGACTGTTACTACTGCGCTTTACCGCAGATATCGCCCCGATTCTTTCGCGGACGTTATCGGGCAGGAACACGTCACCGAGCCGCTCATGACGGCCCTGCGCAAAAACCGGGTCAACCACGCCTACCTCTTCTCCGGCCCCCGCGGCTGCGGAAAAACCACGTCCGCCCGCATCCTCGCCCGCTGCCTCAATTGCGCCGAAGGCCCCACGGACACTCCTTGTGGCAAATGCAACAGCTGCGTTGAGCTGGCCCGCGGCGGCTCCGGCTCCCTCGACGTGATCGAAATCGACGCTGCCAGCCACGGTGGCGTGGATGACGCCCGGGATCTCCGCGAACGCGCCACCTTCGCCCCGGTCCGGGACCGCTACAAGATCTTCATCATTGACGAAGCCCACATGGTCACCTCGGCCGGCTTCAATGCGCTGCTTAAGATCGTCGAAGAGCCGCCGGAACACATCAAATTCATCTTCGCCACCACGGAGCCGGACAAGGTCATCGGCACCATCCGCTCCCGTACGCACCACTACCCCTTCCGGCTGGTGCCGCCCGAGCCGTTGATGCAGTACCTCGAGCTTCTCTGCCAACAGGAAAACGTGCCGGTGGCTCCCGGCGTGCTTTCCCTCGTGATCCGGGCCGGCGGCGGTTCGGTGCGCGACTCGCTCTCCGTACTGGACCAACTCATGGCCGGCGCCGGACCCAACGGCCTGGACTACGAACTCGCCGTCGCATTGCTTGGATACACCCACGCTTCACTGCTGGACGACGTCGTCGAGGCGATCGCCGCGTCTGATTCCGCCACCGTCTTCCGGGCCGTGGACCGTGTCATCCAAACCGGGCACGATCCCCGCCGCTTCGTCGAAGACTTGCTGGAGCGGTTCCGCGACCTCATCATCGTCCAAGCCATGCCGGAAAGCGCCCAAGCCATCCTCCGCGGCATGCCTGCGGACCAGATAGCCCGGATGCGCAGCCAGGCAAACAACCTCGGTGCAGCCGAGCTATCCCGTGCCGCCGATGTGACCAATACCGCGCTCACTGAGATGACCGGCGCCACTTCGCCGCGTCTGCACCTCGAACTGCTCTGCGCCCGGATCCTACTGCCCAGTTCCGAGCAGACCGAACGCGGGATCGCGGCCCGGATCGACCGCGTCGAACGCCGTCTCAACTACGGCGGGGCACTTCCCCTCGCGGAAGCCCAGACGCCGCCGGAAGCTGTTGCGGCTCCTTCCACTTCCGCCGTGCCAACTGCGCGCCCAGCGGAACAACCAGTGGAACGCCCGACGGCGGACGCCAGTCCCGCTCCCGCCTCACCAGCGCTCCACTCACCAACGCCCGGGGCAGCCGCGTCCGGGCTGGCCGCGCCCTTGTCAGCCACGTTCGCCGAGGCTCCGGCCCCCGGCCGTTCGCCTGCCTCCGGGGAACCGTCCAGGGAACAACTGACGCCGCCACGGGTGTCCACTACTGACTGGCCCGTGGACGAATCCAGGCAGCAGGCCAGCCGCCCCGCTCCCGAGCCAGCCGCCCAAGCTCCAGCTCAAACGCCCTCGCCGGCCCAGGCTCCGGCGTCAACCCCCGTACAACCGCCGGCGCCCGCGGAGGCGCCCGCCCCGCAGCCAGCGCCCGCTCAGGCGCCTCGCCCCGCTGCCGGTGGTGCCGATGTAGAGGTCATCCGGCGGGCTTGGCCCGAAATCCTCCAGACGCTGACCAAGATCAAGCGCAGCAGCTGGGCGTTGGTCGGAGCAAACGCGCAGGTGGCACAGTTCGACGGTCAACTTCTCACTCTTGCATTCAGCACTGACGGCCTTGCGAGCGCCTTCAGCCGCGCAGACCATGCCGAGAACCTTCGCCAGGCCATCCACAAGACGATCGGCATCGACTGCCAGATCACTTCGGTCGTCGGAGGCAACAGCTCAGGTAGCTCTGAACCAAACCCAAAAGCACCGGCTGACCCGGCGCCCCCTGTAGGGGGTGGCGGCTCCCCGGCTGTGTCGTCTGCTGTGGATAGCGCATGGGGACTTGCCCCTGCGCTCCAAAGCCCTGCCGTACCGGAAGCAGACAAGCCCGAGGCGGCACCGGCATCCGGGTCCGCTCCGAGCCAAGCCGTTTCCGCGGCTCCGGATCCGGCCCCAGCAGCCACCGGGGCATCGTCCGCCGCAGAAGCTGCCTCGACCGCACCGGCAGACCCGGCCGCGGACTACTCCTATTCGGACGATGATTGGGGCCCCCCTCGGGACGAGGACGCTCCCCCGCTGGACGAAGAACCGCCCGTGGATTGGGAGCCGTCGGCGTCCCCGGGCTTCTCCGCCATGCCCACGGCGGGCCCCCGCGCCCCGGCCGCTACGCCACGCACTGATTCCCCAGCCCCCACGAACAAGCGCTCCACCCAAGCATCTCCGGAGAAAGCACCTTCGGGGAAAAAATCGAAGACCCCGGAAGATCCATGGTCCAGGGCTGTAGAGCACGCGCCGGGTTCGTGGGTGGTCGGCACCGAGTCCAACGTTGGTTCGGCGGCTTCGGGCACCTCCGCCGACCCTGACGGCCAGGCCACTTCGCCCTCGCCGGCCACGCCGAGCCCCGTCTATGAACCTGCCGCCGCGCAGGTTCCAAACCAGCCGCAGGCGTCAGTGCCGGCACTGAGCACCGAGCCGGCCGCCGAACCCGCGCGTTCGGCCGTAACACTCGCGCAAGCCCCTGCCCCTGTCGCTGCCCAAGCGGCCCCTGCAACAGGGTCGGCGCCTTCGGGAAGCGGGAAGCAGAGCCTTTACCAACGGCTTTCGAACAGCCCCGAAGCGATGGCCGGCCGCGAGAAAGCACCTGCACGGGCCGCCGTCGCTCCCGGCACCGTGGTGGAAGACATCCCGAGTGCCGACGATGAAACCATCGAGGAATCGGGAGTCTTTGGACGGGCCGCGGTCGAGCGTATTCTGGGCGGAAAGCTACTGGAAGAACGGTCGCTGGACAGCATGCGTCGCTAACAAACGGACGCCGTCACCACACCCTGCGCGCGAGAGCCCCGCCGGCGCCACAAAGGGTGCCACCAAACCGCGACGCCGCCGAACGGCAAAGGCGTCCACACCGAACGAACGAGGACATTGTGTACGAAGGCGCAGTACAAGAGCTGATCGACGAGCTCGGCCGGCTCCCCGGCGTCGGGCCGAAGTCGGCGCAGCGCCTGGCCTTCCACATCCTCGAGGCCGATCCCGAGGACATGAAGCGGTTGGTCGCGGCCATCACCACCGTCAAGGAACGGGTGAAGTTCTGCACCGTCTGCGGCAACGTCACCGAGCAGGAGCTGTGCAACATCTGCCGCGATCCGCGACGCGACCCCTCGGTGATCTGCGTGGTCGAAGAATCCAAGGATGTCCTGGCTGTGGAACGCACGCGGTCCTTCCGCGGCCGGTACCACGTCCTCGGCGGCGCCATCAATCCGATCGCAGGTATCGGGCCTGAGCAGCTCCGTATCCGCGAGCTGCTGACACGGCTCAACGACGGCGCCATCCAGGAAATCATCATCGCGACCGACCCCAACCTCGAAGGCGAAGCGACGGCCACCTACCTGGCCCGCATGCTGAAGTCGATCGGCATCACCGTCACCAGGCTTGCTTCCGGCCTCCCGGTGGGCGGAGACCTGGAGTATGCGGACGAAGTCACCCTCGGTAGGGCCTTCGAGGGCCGCCGCAACGCCCTCATGTAGGCGGCTCGCTTCCAGGAACACCCCCGACGCCGTTGCGGACCCCTAAGCGAGCCGCCCGGTTTAAGCGAGCCGCGTCCCGCTGGCCAGCCGGCCTGCTGGCGTCCGCAGCGAACGCCAACCGAGCCACATGAGCAGCCCCGCCAGGACCAATTGCAGGCCGAGTCCCAGTGGCCACAAAGGCGTTGTCTGCTTGAGGTACTGCGGCTGCGGCACGCCGTTTGCACATAGGTAAGAGTGCTCCGGCCCGGCGAGCGCGGACCTGGCACCCTGGCTGATGCCCTCGATCATCCCGACCGAGTAGAACGCCGTCCCGCTCCGGTCCGGATACGGAATGGCGTCGGCCACCACCACGTAGGGATTCAACGCGAGCATCCACGCAACGCGTTCGGTCCGGACGGCCGGGTGCTCCACCAAGGGCCCCTCGCAGGTGTATGCCGGCTGCGCTGGTTCCGTCGGCTGCTGATTCGGCTGCACAGGCGCATACAAAACGCCACGGCCAACGGGAGAGTTGGCCAATACCGTGCCCTGCGCCAGTTGCGATCCCAGTCCGAAGGAAATCAACGAGCCGACCACCAGCGCCGCGACTACCAAGTAGGTCACCACGATCGAGAACAGTGGCCGCCCGGCAAGCGCCGAAATCCCCACTCCGATCCCGCACACAACGGCCAGTTCTACCGCCAGCATCAACAAGGAAACCGCCACGTGCCCAGGGGTCAGCCCGCCCTGGAACATGCCGAACACAAGGAACGGGGCGCTTGTCGCCAGGAAGGCGAGCGCCGCGAGCCATCCCGCGCAGAACTTGCCCCAAAGAATCTGGCCAGGGGTCAGCAAGGTGATTTGCAGGATGGCGAGCGTGCCCCCGGCCCGGTCTCCATTGATGGCATTGGCGGACAGCGCAGGTGCCACAAGCAGGGCAAAGAGGAGCACGAAGGCCAGCACGACCTCGAAGATCATGGACCCGGCTCCGTCCTGGGGCGCCAGCGCCGAAGGCGGCATCGTGGAACGCCGCGCTTCCATGCTCGCGTTCCAGGCGAGCCACGTCAGCCACGTCACTACCGCGATGACAAAGAACCAGATGCCCAACATGATGTACCAGCCGCGGGAGCGCAACCGTTGTTTCATCTCGAGGACCACGACGTCGCGTATTCCCCCAAGGTAGCCGACGACGGCGCTCCAGCCTCCCGTAGCTCCCTGCGGTCCCGCCGGAGGTCCCGCTGAAACAGGCACGGATTCACTCACGTCGCTCATGGCCTCTCCGTATCCAGGTTCATGTACGTCTCTTCCAACGCACCGGCTGCGGGGGCGAAGGAAACTACTCTGATGCCGGACCGGACGAGTTCGCCCAAGAGGGCGGCAGCGCCGTCGTCGTGCGTCAAAAGCAAGGTGACCGACGGGCGGCGGCCCGCTTCCACCCGGTGTTCCAGTCCGAGTTCGCTGAGCTTTGCGGTGAGGGCCGCATTGTCGAGGGTTGTGATCGCGTAGCGCCGGCCCTGCAGGGCCGCCTCCTCAAGGGTCTGCTGTTTCACGGTCCGGCCCTGGCTGACGAACACCGCTCCGTCCGCGATTTCATCGAGCTCACTGAGTACGTGGGAGGAAACCACCACGGCTTTCCCTTCCCCGGCCAGGCGGCGCAGCAGGTTTCGGAGCTCCACTCGGGATCCCGGGTCGAGGCCGGACGCTGGCTCGTCGAGCAGAAGCACGGACGGGTCGTGGATGAGGGCCCGGGCCAGGCTGAGCCGTTGTTGCTGGCCCCTGGAGAGGACCCGGGCGGGCTGGTCGGCAAGGGTGTCCAGCCGGACAAGTTCGAGCAAGCCGGCAACACGCTGGGCGATGCCTGCCCTGGGCAGGCGGTAGAAGCGCGCCATCTGGACCAGGATTTCGCGTGCAGTCAAGGACTCCCACACCCCCAGGGTGTCCGGCATCCAACCGATCCGAAGCCGCGCGGCCGCGCTGTGGTGCAAGGGATCCAAGCCGTTGATCCGAATGGTCCCGGAGTCGGGCCGCAGAAGCGAGGCAAGCATGAGAAGGAGCGTCGTTTTGCCTGCGCCATTGGGCCCAATGAGCGCCGTGACCTTCCCTGGCGGGGCGTGGAAATCGATGTGCTCGACGGCGTGAACCGTGCCAAAGCGGCGTGAGACGCCTTCCGCGGATACTCCCGGGGCGTCACCAACCGGGACTCTTGAACTTTCAGCTATGGACATGCTCTACTCACCTGTTTCCCCCAAACAGAACAAGTACGCTTCAACTCCCGTGAGCCCACATGCCCGCAGGCTGCGTATTTCTTGATCGTACGCCAAGCCGAAACCGCTCGGCGTGCACCCAAGGGCCGAGATTTGGTCACAATTCCCCCGCCCGCCGCGCCCGGCGATAAACTGGCCACATAAGCCACGTAGCCGTGCCGCTACCTGGCCACGCAACGTATGATCCCCAATTGAGCAGTGAGGGTGCGCGCATGAGTTTGCCCACTACCGATGTGAAAACCGAAGACCTGACCGCGCAGCCTGCCAAGACCAAGCAGCTGATCGTGCAGAAGTTCGGCGGCTCCTCGGTGTCCGATGCAGAAGGCATCAAGCGTGTTGCCCGCCGCGTTGTTGACGCACAAAAGGCCGGCAACGAGGTTGTCGTAGTGGTTTCCGCCATGGGAGACACCACGGACGAGCTCCTGGACCTCGCCGCCCAAGTCACCGATTCTGCTCCCGCCCGTGAGATGGACATGCTCCTCTCCGCAGGCGAGCGCATCTCCATGGCCCTGCTCGCCATGGCCATCAACAAGTTCGGTGCCTCCGCCCAGTCGTTCACCGGCTCGCAGGCCGGCATGATCACGGACGGCATCCACGGGAAGGCGCGCATCATCGACGTCGACCCCCACCGCATCCGCACCGCTTTGGACAAGGGACACATCGCCATCGTGGCCGGCTTCCAGGGTATGACCCGGAGCACGCGGGAGATCACTACCCTTGGCCGCGGCGGATCCGACACCACTGCGGTGGCCCTCGCAGCCGCGCTCGAAGCAGACGTCTGCGAAATCTACACGGACGTCGACGGCATCTACACCGCGGACCCCCGCGTGGTCTCCACTGCCACGAAGATCGACCGTATTTCCAGCGAGGAAATGCTGGAACTGGCAGCTTCCGGCGCCAAGATCCTGCACTTGCGTTGCGTGGAATACGCCCGCCGATTCGGCGTGCCCCTGCACGTCCGGTCCTCATTCAGCCAGAACGAAGGCACCTGGGTCCTGCCCAGCGCCGATGACAAGATCACGATTCAAGAGGGAGTTGCCTTGGAGCAGCCAATCATCTCCGGTGTTGCACACGACCGTTCAGAAGCCAAGGTCACCGTGGTCGGCGTCCCGGACATCCCCGGCAAGGCCGCCGCGATTTTCCAGGTCATCGCCAAAGCACATTCGAACATCGACATGATCGTCCAGAACGTGTCCACGCACGGTACCGGCCGCACGGATATTTCCTTCACCCTGCCCATCGTGGAAGGCGCCGACGCCCTCACCGCCCTCCGTGCTGCGCAGCCTGAAATCGGCTTCGAGAGCATCGAATACAACGAGAACGTCGGCAAGCTTTCGCTGATCGGCGCCGGCATGCGTTCGCACCCGGGCGTCTCCGCCACCTTCTTCAAGGCGCTCTCCGACGCAGGCATCAACATCAACATGATTTCCACCTCGGAGATCCGCATCTCCGTGGTCACGCACGCCGATCTGCTGGATGACGCAGTGCGCGCCATCCACAAGGCGTTCGAGCTCGACGGCGACGCCGAGGCAACCGTCTATGGCGGCAGCGGCCGCTAGACGAA
Organism: Arthrobacter sp. S2(2024); assembly: GCF_036662515.1. NCBI lineage: Bacteria > Bacillati > Actinomycetota > Actinomycetes > Micrococcales > Micrococcaceae > Arthrobacter > Arthrobacter sp. S2(2024). Next base: position 241,067 of record NZ_JAYKZI010000004.1, read on the forward strand.
CTCCGCCGCCGGGCGCCCGCCGTCGGGCACCCGCCGTCGGAATCTGGAGTACTTAACGTGAAAGAACCGGAGCTTGTGCTCCGGTTCTTTTGCTTTCCTGCGGCTTTGGAGCCGCGAGCGGCTTCAGGCGCCTTCCTTGCGGACTCCGTAGTGGTGGCCCTGGTCGTCCGTTTCGACGACGAAATGCCCTAGGTCTTCTTCCGACGCCGTCTCGAAGTCGTCATGCTTGTGGACTACGGGCGCATCAATGTCGCCCCGGGTTGCCGGGCCGAACCAGAAACGCAGTCGATCGGTTACCCTCATGAAACTATCGAGTGCATGTCCCACAATTCCCACCTCCTTCCCCGCTGCGAGGTCCAGCCGCACGGTTGGAGCTGAGTGGTTCCAGTGAGGCCAATTTTACGCCCGGAACCGGCAAAAGGCCCGGGGTCGGCGTCGATCGCTGAGAGCGAGAAGCCCCTAGCGAAGGGACTTGTCGTCCGGGTTCTTGGGGACCACGTAGGTGCTGCCGTCCGGCCGGCGGACGGTCTCCCATTGCTGCGCTTCGGCCTGGCGCCGCACGAGGAGACGCTTGTTCTCCTCGGTCATTTCATGATCCAGGGAACTGCTGTGCGCCGGTCCGAAAATGATCCGAAGCTTGCCAGTTGCGCGCATGAATCTCTGGGTCATGGTCTCTTTGGCCACCGGGTCTACCCTCTCTCAAAAGGATGTTGTGGTTAAGAGTACACTAACAATTAGTGCACTAACTATTGGCCGGCGCAGTCCGGTCATCGACACGGAACGGAGCAAGCCATGGCCGCACCCATTGCCCCCGAAACCGCCGCCCCGCCTGAAGACGACCTTCTACTCGAGCGCCAATTGTGCTTCGCCCTGACCGTGGCGTCGCGGAGCGTGGTGGGCGTCTACAAGCCGGTGCTTGAAAAGATGGGGCTGACCCATCCCCAGTACCTCGTGATGCTCGCCCTATGGGAACGCAGTCCGCGCACGCTCAAGGACATCAGTGAGGCACTCCTGCACGAGCCTGCCACCCTTTCGCCCATCCTGCGCCGGCTCGAAGAAGCAGGATTCGTCACCCGCAACCGCATCCACGGAAACGAACGGGCACTTGCCATCACCTTGACGGAAGCCGGCTCCGCCCTCAGGCAACAGGCGACGGCCGTGCCGGGAACCATCATGGAGCGGCTCCAACTCACGCGTGCCGAAGTAGCGGAACTGCACCGTGCAATGACCGGGCTCATCGCGGCCACGCAACACCCCACTGCCGGTGCGGGCGATAAACTGGCATAAATCAAGGAGAACCCCATGCGCCTGCGAATAGTCCGGTCTGTGTTGGCCGTCGTCGCCGTCGCCGGTCTTGCCGCCTGCACGCCCGGCCCCGGGGGCGGTTCGCCCAGCAGTTCGGCGCCTGGTAGCAGCACGTCATCCCCGCCGTCGGGCAGCCCTACCGGGCTTTTGCCCGACGAAACGGCGTCTCCCAGCGGCAAACCGACTCCTTCGATCTCCCCCACGGCGCCCGGCTCTCCCGGCTCCGCAGAGGCCGAGCTTTCCATCATCGTCAAGCTCTCCGCTTCGGCAGCCCCTGAAAGCTACACGCTCGTCTGCACCGGCGGCGTCCCCTCCGCGGAAAGCCACCACCCCACCGCAGCCGCAGCATGCGCCGCCCTGAAAAAGAACCCCGCCCTTCTCACGCGCACGCCGCGCTCCAGCGACCAGGTCTGCGACCAGCGTTACGGCGGACCCCAGACGGCAATAGTCACCGGGGCCGTTGATGGCGTGGGCGTCGAGTCCTCCTACAAGCTCACGGACGGCTGCGAAATTGCCGCGTGGGCCGCCGTCGCCGACATCCTTGGTTCAAGCGGTGCCGGAGCTTAAGTACAAGCACGTCCCGCAAGAGGAATGGCTCGCGCTGGAGGCTGCCCACCACGCCCGCGTCGAACGCTATGCCAAGCCCTACTTGGCCCGGCGCTCCGCAGGCGAGAAACATCCCGTCGAAGACTTCCTCTTCACGTACTACACCCAGAAGCCCGGCCAGCTGCTGCGCTGGCACCCGGGCGACGGCGTCGTCCTCTCCGGCCCCAAAGCCGCTGAGCGGGCCGGGTGGAAGTACTACCGAGTGCTCGACGACGGCGCGCTGGCGGCCGCGGGGCTGCCCGCCGGTACCGTTGCCGTCACCTTCGATCGCAGCCGCTTCGTGGCCGACCGCACCGAAGCCATCCGCTTCGCCGGCATCATCCTTGCCGGAACCGTAGCGCGGCCCGCCCAGTTTGGTTGCTTCGGACTCCACGAGTGGGCCATGGTCTACCGCCAGGACAAGTTCGATCTTCGCCACGAATACCTCAAGCTGCGCCTCGGTTCCGAAGGCACTGACACCGTGGTGGAAGACAACCGGATCCGCTGCTCGCACTTCGACGCCTTCCGTTTCTACACGCCGGACGCCATTCCGCTCAACGAACTCACCCCGACACGGGACAACCAGCGCACCATGGAGCAACCGGGCTGCCTGCACGCCAACATGGACCTCTACAAATGGGCGTACAAACTGACGCCGGCCTTACCGAGCGAGTTGGTGATGGACTGTTTCGAACTGTCCTGGCGGATCCGGGCCATGGACATGCAGGCCTCGCCCTACGACCTTGAAGAGTGGGGATACCCGGCCATCAGGATCGAGACACCACAAGGCAAGGCCGAGTACGTTGAGTATCAGAGGGCGTTCGCTGCCGAGGCCCAAGCGCTCCGTGCGCGGGTCCTCGACCACGTGCGGCCGCTCCTGGATCTCCTGGTACAAACACCGTCTCACGAAGGACAGCGATGACTTCAAGCACAAAGTACGACGTCGAGCTCACCATCACGCTGACGGAGGCACCGGGCGCCGCGGACTACGAGTTCGTCCTGCTCGGCTCGGGCGGCGAAGTCTCCGAAGGCTCGACCCTTCCGGACCCCCGGGCGGCGCTTGCCGCCGTCGAGCAGTTCGGCGAGGAGATCTTCTTTCCCGTTCCCCGGCCGGACCGCATATGCACCCAGCAATACGGTGGTCCGCAAGTGGCCTTGGTGACCGGCCGGTTCCGCGGGCGCGAGGTCAGCAGCCGCTTCAGCCGGACGGACGGCTGCGAAATCGCCCGTTGGCGCACCATGGCCGCCCTCCTCGGCGGCGTGGCAGGATCCACGGGAAGCATCTAACTCCCCACCCAACGCCCGCTCACAAACAACCGTCCCGAGCCGGACGCCCGCTCACAAACAACCGTCCCGAGCCGGACGCCCGCTCACAAACAAGTGCCCCCCAGCCGGACGCCCGCTCACTTCATCTGCAAGAAGGTTCCGCCGTTTGGCCATTAAGGTGAGCGAGCGTCCGGCAAAAGGGACATATAGGTGAGCGAGCGTCCGGGGGGACGATAAGAAAGCGGCCGGCGGGATATCCCGCCGGCCGCTGCCTCGCATATCCGTCAGACCATTAATGCCGCGCTACGGCGCGTTGTTTGACTGGTCCTCCCCCGCGTTCTGCAGTTTGCCCTTGCCGTGTTCGCCTTCCTGGTCATCGTTCGGCACCACGGACACGGTGCCGCTTGCCGAGACCAGGACGGACACAAACGTCGGCGCGCTGGTGCCGTCAAAAGTGAGTCGGCCGATGTAGGAACCCGGAGTCAGGTTGTTCCACGCGAAAGTGAGCTTCCCGGATTTGCCGTTCTTCATCTTGATCGGGTTGGGCGTGACCGTGGCGTTGCCTTGGTTCGCGCCCAGGATCGCGGCGTCAACGCTGGCCTTGGTGGGCCGGTTGTTAGGGCTTGCATATAGGTTCGCGATGATGGTGTACGTTCCAGGCTGGGGGTTGTCGAGCGAGAGCGACTCACTGGCACTCGGTGTCGCTGCCGTGAACAACTGGCCCGACGGCGACAGGACATACAGATCGAAATCCGCCGTGGGATCGGAGGAAATCACCGAGAACTTCGCGAACGCCGCTCCGGGCGGAACCGTGGCGGTCTTGACGAAGTTCGAGGCGTTGTTCGCAACAGCCACGGGACCCGGAACAAGTTCCGCGGCCGAGGAATCAGCCTTGGAGAGACCGTCAATGGTCACAGCAGTGGGTGAGTCGGAACCGGAAACGATGTTGATGTCCGCCGATCCGCTTGCCTCCTGGGACGTGAAGGCGACGCTCTTGGAGGCCAGCACCGACTGCGGACGGACCGCAATTGGAGAGACCACCGACTTGTTGGCACCTTCCCACTTCAGGGATCCCATCGCGAAAGTACCCAGTGCGGCCGTCTTGTTTTCGAAGGTCACCTTGAAGGTCTTCTTCTGGCCGACTTCGTTGAAGTTCAGCACGGACGGAGTGACCTTGACGTCAACGCCGGGGACATTGACTGTGGCCCGGTATTGTCCCGGAGTCAGGGCGGTGACGGTGCGGGTGACCTCGATCCTGCCCGCGAGGTTACCCAGGGCGAACGAGGGGAGGTTCATGTCGCGGGGCAGTGTCGAGCCCAGCCCCGGCTTGCCGAGATCGACGCCGGTACCCTGGATGAACTTCAGGTAGTCCTCGGTTCCGGCATCGTAGACCAGGCCCGGTTCCAGCACGCTGGCAGGGTTCATTTCTCCCGCACCGGTGGCGAAGACGTCCTGGTTCTTGCTTCCATCGGCCAGCTTGACGTCACTCGCCGTCGTCATCATGGCCGACTTGACCGTCGCAGGGGACCAATCGGGATTCTTCGCCAGGATCAAGGCTCCGAAACCTGCAATGTGCGGGGACGCCATGGAGGTACCGGACATGAATCCGTACTCATCACCTTTGCTGCCGATCGGCGAAACACCCGCGAGCACCGCAACGCCGGGAGCCGAGACGTCCGGCTTGAGGAGATCCGAATCGGTGGCGAGGAGCGGGCCGCGGGAGGAGAATCCGGCGATCTGCGGCTGGGCCTCGAGCGGAAGACCGGTGGTGTCGTGGTCAACCAGGGAAATAGTAAGTGCCGAGTTGGCCGCGACCTTGTCCTTGATGGCCTGCGAGGCGGGAGGATTCACGTGGACAGTAGGCACCGCGTGCTTGTCCGTGTCCAACGAGGAACTGGTGAGGTTCACCAGGATCATGCCCACGCCGCCACCGCGGAGCACCTCGGCGCTCTTCGCGACGCGGTCAACCACTCCACGGTCACACACCACTACCTTGCCGGCGATTTTCGCCGGGTCCAGGGACCCAGGCGCGCAAAGTGCCGCGTTACCGGCGCCTAAGGCGGCGTTTGCGGAAAGCACGACGCCGGCCCCGCTCACCTGGTGGTTCATGATGCTGGCTCCGCGGAACTTGGTGCCGTCGGAGAATTCGACCGTTCCCTGGAGTTCCTGGGAGAAGGAAGTAGCCGCAACCGTGGTCATCCAGGGTGCGCCGTGGTTGACGGTGCTGGCCTGAGGTCCCGAGTTACCCGCGGATGCCGCCACAAAGATGCCGGCCGACGCAGCAGAGAGGAACGCGAGCGAAACCGGGTCGGTGGTGGTGTCCGTGGCGCCTGAAATGGAGTAATTCAGGACGTCCACGCCGTCGGCGATGGCCTGGTCAATGGCGGCGATGGCCGCGGAACTGTAGCAACCGCCCGTATTGGGGTCGGTGTCTTCCCAGCACACCTTGTAGATGGAGAGCTTGGCAGCTGGTGCCACGCCGCTCGTCTTGCCGAAGCTCCGGCCATCCACGAACGTTTCCACGCCAGGGTTGCCGGCGGCGGTGCTGGCCGTGTGCGTACCGTGGCTCACGACGTCGATGGGCGAGATTTGTTCCTGGGGTGCCCGTTGGGCTGGCGGAACCGTCTGGAGGAAGGCATCTGCGAAGTAGTGGGCGGCGAGGACTTTGGAATTGCAGGCAGTTCCGTCAAAGGCCGCTCCGGTGTCGGTGCCTTTCTGGCACTCGCCGACGAAGGTGTCTCCGTTGGCCTTCAGCATGGCGATCTTGCCGTCACCCGTGCGGTACGGGACGCCCACCTGGGGGTCCCCGACCAGCGGCTGGACGGGATCGCCGGCGAAGAACTTGCTTGTGGGCGTGTAGCCGGTGTCGATGACGCCCACCACGGTGCCTTTGCCGGCCTGGTCCTGGCCGCCGAACTGGGTATTCCAAGCACCATTCGGTCCGCTGAGGTTGAGGAAATCGGTGGTGGAGTAGTCAGGAGCAGACTGCGTGTCCGGGGCCACGAGGAGAACATCGGGATTCTTCGCGAGATTGACCGCCTGGTTCGCGGAAAGCGTGGCGCTAAAGCCGTTGATGGCTGTGGTGTAGTCGCGGTTGATGGTTACGCTCTGCTGCTTGGCCACGTCCTGCTGCTTCTGCTGCAAGTGGGCCTGGTACTGCTTCACTTCGGCCTTGCCGACATCCAGTTTCTTGCCCGCCTGCGGCTTGGTGGGCACATAGCCGGGGGTTCCGCCGTCGTAAGTTGCCGCTGGCTTCTCTGCCAGCACCACAACGTAACGGCCATCCTGGTAAGACTTGGGGTCGACATTGCGGGCAACTCCCACGGCCGTTGATCCGAGGACCGTTGAACCGGAAGCGGGCGCTGCTTGTGCGGGTGTCAACGCCACCGAGGAGAGCAGAACCGGTAATCCGACGGCTAGCGCCGCAGCTTTTCGAAGCCCCCCGCTTCCAATGAAGCTCTTTCCTTGTGAATTCACGAGTGATTGCACCTTTCCGGGCGATCGTGGCGGTCATGTCAAGATCAATCAACAAAGGATGGGCACCGATTGACAGTTCTTGTAATCAGGTAAAGCCCAGCCGATTCATAGAGTACAGAGCGATAGTCGAATATGACATAGGACACATTTCACGTTTTTTGTCATGTCATTCGGCATCAGAATACATCCGCACGCAGCAGCGGGCACGCCCCCGTCGGAAGGGGACGTGCCCGCTGTGCGGATATTCAAATATTCAGGCGAAGACGGACTGAAAGGCGCCTCAGGCGTGCTGGTACGTCAAGCAATCAGCCGCTTCGGCACCGGGGCCGATCCGGACATCGTGGGCCTCGCACATGAGGTTGTTGTTGTGGGTGCATTCCGAGCGCTGGCAGGCACCGACATGCGCCAGGACTTTGGGGAGTCCTCCCATGAGCGTGGTGTCAATGAAGGTGGCGCAGGATGCGTGGTCCGCGGTTCCGCCAATGGTGATCCCGAAGGCAGTGCAGCCATGATGGTTGAATCCACAGCTGCCAACGCTGCAGGCGGATACTTCGGCGACGTGTTCGGTCATTGCTCCTCCTGGTGGACGGGGAATTTCCTGGACAGTAATTCCAAGCTACTCCCGAATACGCGCCTTTAACCCGGAGGATTAGCGCATTTGCGCGTACCCTATTGCGCTCAACGTGGCGCCAGCGGGCAGGCCGCGCTAGGAATGGATCCCTCGCAACGCGTCGCTGATTTTGGCCCTCGTCGAAGCATCCGGCGGGACGGAAATGCGGTTTTCCCGGGCCGCCCGGTCCGCCATGATCCTTTGGAAAACCATCCTCCCCAGGCCGGCAAATACAGCGGCAAGGACCACGGGCAAAACCATCGACTTAGCGTTCTCGGCCATGCCGCAATCCTAGTGAGCCAAACCACCTCCGGCCAGAGCCGCCGTCGTTCGGTGGCCAGAGCCGCCGTCGTTCATCCAAAACCCCCGACGACGGCGGGGCGCCGCCGCCAATTGGCGCGTACCTTTTGCTTGGTAGCCACCTCTTCACCGATCTCCCGCAAATAGGGTATGTAGCGATTTGGCCGGTAGAATGGGCATGCAAGCTCGCGGAGCGCCCCCCTTATTCCGTAAGACCCTGCCGTTAAACACTGTTGCTGAACACTGTTTGGAGGCAGTTCCGGCGTGAGACGGCACCACTCCGCGGCAGCCTTTAACCAAGGTTTAACCAACGCTCACGCACAGGAGTTACCGGATGCCCCGGATCGTCGTCGACGTCATGCCCAAGCCCGAGATTCTGGACCCTCAGGGGAAGGCCATCGTGGGCGCACTGCCCCGCCTCGGCTTCACCAGCTTTAGCGCTGTCCGCCAAGGCAAGCGCTTCGAACTGACCGTTGACGGCGAGGTGACCGATGCCATCCTCGCCCAAGCCCGTGAGGCCGCCGAGACCCTGCTGTCCAACCCGGTGATCGAAGACGTCGTCAACGTCGAGGTCGTCGAGGCCTGACATGACTGAACTTCCTTTGATCGGCGGAGCCCCCGTGGCCGTCGAACCCCATTTGGCCGGGGCCAAAATCGGCGTCGTCACCTTCCCTGGCACCCTTGACGACCGCGACGCCGCCCGTGCGGTCCGCCTCGCAGGCGGCACCGCCGTCGCACTTTGGCATGCGGACACACAGCTGGCCGACGTGGACGCCGTGGTCATCCCGGGCGGATTCTCCTATGGCGACTACCTGCGCGCCGGCGCGATTTCCCGCTTCGCTCCGCTGATGTCCCGCATCATCGATGCCGCCAACAGCGACGCCAAGCTGCCCGTGCTGGGTATTTGCAACGGTTTCCAGATCCTGACCGAGTCGCACCTGCTCCCGGGCTCCATGATCAAGAACGACCACTTGAAGTTCTTGTGCCGCGACCAGGTGCTGCGCGTCGAGAACAACAAGACCTTGTGGACCTCGGATTACGAGGCTGGCGAGGAAATCACGGTTCCGCTGAAGAACCAGGATGGCCAGTACATCGCCGACGAAAAGACCCTGGACGCCCTTGAGGCCGAAGGCCGCGTCGTGTTCCGCTACGTCGGCTGGAACCCGAACGGTTCACGCCGCGACATCGCCGGCATCAGCAACGCCGCCGGCAACGTAGTGGGCCTCATGCCTCACCCCGAGCACGCGGTGGAGCCCGGATTCGGTCCGGAGTCCAACGCCGGCACGGATGGCTTGGGCTTCTTCACTTCCGTCCTGAACAAGATCGTGGGAGGCGCACAGTGACCACCTCAGCTGAAACCGTTGGCAAGAAGTTCAACATCGACACCGTCGAGAACGCCGCGAAGACCCCGGACACCGAGCTCCCCTGGGCCGAGCTCGGACTGAAGCAGAACGAGTTCGACGAGGTCGTCAAGGTCCTGGGCCGCCGCCCCACGGGCGCCGAACTCGCCATGTACTCCGTGATGTGGAGCGAGCACTGCTCCTACAAGTCCTCGAAGAACCACCTGCGCCAGTTCGGCGAAAAGGTGACCGAGGAGATGAAGAAGGACATGCTCGTGGGCATCGGTGAAAACGCCGGCGTCACCAACTTGGGCGACGGCTGGGCCGTGACGTTCAAGATCGAGTCCCACAACTCGCCGTCGTTCGTGGAGCCCTACCAGGGTGCCGCGACCGGCATCGGCGGCATTGTCCGCGACATCATCTCGATGGGCGCCCGCCCGGTGGCCGTGATGGACCCGCTGCGTTTCGGCGCCATCGACCACCCGGACACTGCCCGCGTCATGCACGGTGCTGTTGCCGGCATCGGTGGCTACGGCAACTCGCTGGGCCTGCCGAACATCGGCGGCGAAATGGTGTTCGACTCCGTGTACCAGGGCAACCCGCTGGTCAATGCGCTGGCAGTCGGCGTCATGCGCCACGAAGACATCCGCCTGGCCAACGCGTCCGGCAAGGGCAACAAAGTAGTCCTGTTCGGTGCGCGCACCGGCGGCGACGGCATTGGCGGCGCCTCTGTGCTGGCCTCGGAGTCGTTCGACGACACCAAGCCTTCCAAGCGCCCCGCCGTCCAGGTAGGCGACCCGTTCGCCGAAAAGGTGCTCATCGAGTGCTGCCTGGAGCTGTTCAAGGGTTCTCTCGTTGAGGGTATCCAGGACCTCGGCGCGGCAGGTATCTCCTGCGCCACGTCCGAGCTCGCTTCCAACGGCGACGGCGGCATGCAGGTTGAGCTGACTTCCGTGCTGCTCCGCGACCCCACTCTGACCCCGGGCGAGATCCTGATGTCCGAGTCGCAGGAACGCATGATGGCCGTTGTCACGCCGGAGAACATCACCGCGTTTGAAGCGGTCATGGACAAGTGGGCCGTGGAGTACTCCTGGCTGGGCGAAGTGACCGACACCGGCCGCCTCATCATCACGTGGGAAGGCGAAGTCATTGTCGACGTCGACCCGCGCACCGTCGCCCACGACGGTCCGGTCTACGACCGCCCGTTTGCCCGCCCCTCATGGCAGGATTCCGTCCAGGCCGATACCTTCACGGGCTCCGTGCAGGACGCCGGCCGCCCGTCCACTTCCGGGGAACTGGCTGCCGCCATCACCGAGCTCATTGCTTCGCCGAACATGTGCAGCAAGGCCTGGATCACCAAGCAGTACGACCGGTACGTCGGCGGCAACACCGCCATGGCGTTCCCGGACGACGCCGGCGTGGTCCGCGTGGACGAGGAAACCGGCTTGGGCGTGGCCCTGGCCACCGATGCCAACGGCCGCTACACCTACCTCGATCCGTACCACGGCGCACAGCTGGCACTGGCCGAGGCCTACCGGAACGTCGCCACCTCCGGCGCCGTCCCGATGGCCGTCAGCGACTGCCTGAACTTCGGTTCCCCCGAGGACCCGGACGTCATGTGGCAGCTGGCCGAGTCCATTCGTGGCCTGTCGGACGCGTGCATGGAACTGGGCGTCCCGGTCACCGGCGGCAACGTCTCGCTGTACAACCAGACCGGTACCGTGCCCATCCACCCCTCCCCCGTGGTCGCCGTGCTGGGCAAGCTCGACGACGTCGCGCGCCGCACGCCGTCGGGCTGGAAGGAAGATGGCCAGGCCATCTACCTCCTGGGCACCACGGCCGCGGAACTGGACGGTTCCGAATGGTCCAACCTGCGCGGACACCTCGGCGGTTTGCCGCCGAAGGTTGACCTGTCCATCGAGCGCCAGCTCGGCGAGATCCTCATCAACGCCTCGCGCGACGGCATGATCGACGCCGCGCATGACCTCTCCGAGGGCGGCCTTGCCGCTGCGCTGGTGGAGTCCGCGCTGCGCTACGGCGTCGGCGCCCGGATTGCGCTGGACGAACTCGTGGAGCGCGACGGCGTGGATCTGTTCACCGCGTTGTTCTCCGAGTCCCAGGGCCGGGCCATCGTGTCCGTTCCGCGCTCCGAGGAAATCCGCTTCAAGGACATGTGCACGGCCCGCGGCTTCGCCCACCTCCGGATCGGCGTCGTCGACGCTGCCGGCGGCAAGCTGGAGATCAACGGCGTGGACGAGCTCTCCTTGGACGCTCTCAACGAAGCCCACGAGGCCACCCTGCCGAAGTACTTCGGCTAAGCCCTGGGACCCCCAACGCGGGGTCACTTACGGCCCAAGAATCCCCTCGGGATGGGCCGTAGGTGACCCCGCGTTGTGTTTTCAGTCTTCGCTGTGGAGGTCCCGGCGTCGGGCGCTCAGGAGCTCCAGTTCCGGGCGTGCTGCAACGAAGCGTTCGACGGCGTCGAGCACCTCGACGAGATGCGCCCGGTCTGCTGCCACTGCCCCCGCGCCGATGAGTACGCGGCGATGCTGGTCCAAATGCCCGGTCTCGGCGGCAGAGACTTCGAAACGCCGTTTCAACTCGGCGATCAGCGGACGCACGAGGGAACGTTTCTCCTTCAGGCTGTGCACCTCGCCGAGGAGGATGTCGAACTCAATCCACGCGATCCACATGCGCCCATCGTATCCAGTAGTCCGCGCGCCCTCCCGCTTCGGAGCCCACGGTGGCAAGATAAGGGCAGACTAAAGGAGCTCCATGGGCGCGGACGATCATACGAACAAGGCCGGCAACGCAGTATCCCGGGGTGCCGATTCGGTGGGAGACGCCGTAGACGATGCGAAGGATTCACGCACCGTCAGGGTAGTGGCACGGGCCGGGTTCGTCGCCTTAGGGCTGATACACCTCCTGATCGGGATCATCGCCTTGGGGATCGCGCTGGGCGCATCCGGCCAAGCCGACCAAAGCGGTGCGGTCGGCCAGCTGGCTGCCACGCCTGGCGGCGTCGTCCTGTTATGGGCGGGACTAGTGGCCTGCGGTGTCCTCGCGCTGTACATGGCGAGCGACGCCGTGATGGGGTGGAGCGGGGGTGGCAGCTCGAAGCCCTGGATGAATCGGCTCAAGGCAGCCGGGCAGGCGATCGTCTTCGCTGTTGCCGCGGTGACCTTCGGAAGCTTCGCGCTCAGCCGTCCGAGCAGCAGCAGCGAGAAATCCCGCTCGACCAGTGCAGACCTCATGTCCAGCACTCCGGGAACTGTCCTCTTGGTGATCATCGGAGTGGCGTTGCTGGCGGCTGCCGGCACCTACGTCTTCCTGGGGATCACACGCAGGTACGAAAAGAACCTGAGGGGAAAACCGTCGGGAGCCTTGGGAGATGCGTTCACGGTGCTTGGAGTAGTGGGCTATTGCGCAAAAGGGGTGGCGCTTGGCGCAGTCGGCTTGCTCATCCTGATTGCCACGGCGGAGCACGACCCCTCCCAACAAGGGGGCCTCGACTCCGCACTCAAGGCCTTCCTGAAACAGCCCTTTGGCGGATGGGTGCTCGGGTTCGTCAGCCTCGGACTGATGGCCTACGGCGTCTACTCCTTGTTCCGTTCCCGTTACCAGCGGCTCTGAAAGCGGGCCCAACCTTCGGGTGGTGGGCAGAAACGCCCGACGGCGGCCCCCACCAAAGGTGGGAACCGCCGTCGGGCGCTTTTTTAGCCAGGTTGTGCTACTTGGACGTGCCTTGCGACACCGAACCCTGCAACTGGCGCTGGAAGATGACGTAGACGATCAGAACCGGAACCACCGTGACGGTGACTGCTGCGAACAAGGCGCCGAAGTCCACCGCATAACCCATTTGGCCGGCGAAAGCGGCCAGTCCTTGGGACAGCACGCGCGGCCCGGCCGCGTTGATGGCCACCGGAATCAGGAACTGGTTCCACAAACCCAGGAAGTTGAAGATTGCCACGGAAGCGAGTCCCGGCTTGGCCATCGGCAGCATGACCTGGAAGAACGTCCGCCACTCGCCTGCTCCATCTAAGGCAGCCGCTTCCGTGATTTCGTGAGGGAGCGACTTGAAGAAGGAAAACAGGAAGAAGACCGTGAACGGCAGCGCGAAGCCGACGTACACCAAGGTCAAACCCGGGAGGGTGTTGAGGAGGCCGAGTCTCTTCATGACGAAGAACAAAGGCACCATGGCGAGGAAGATCGGGAACGTGAGGCCGGCCAGCATGAGGTAGTAGATCGCCTTGCTACCGAAGAAGACATAGCGCGCCAGGACGTAGGCGCACATGGCCCCGAGGACCATGACGATGACCAGGGCGCAGCCCACCACAATCACGGAGTTGAGGAAGTAGCTTCCGATGCCGGCCTCGGTCCAGGCCTTGACGTAGTTGTCGAAGCGCCACAGGGAGGGCAGGGCGAACGGCGAAGCGAAGATCTCGCTGGAGGTCTTGAAGGAGGACATGAAAGTCCACAACAAGGGCAGGATCACGATCAGCGACCAGATGGTCAAGGCAGTGTGCGAAACGGCGCCCACCACCTTGTCCCCTGGTGTCGTGGCCGGTTTGCGCGGGTTGAAGTGCAGCGACTTCATTTCCTGGCTGGCTATTTTGGTAGTCATCAGAGGGACACATCCTTGTCGCCACCAGTGAGCCTGTTGACCAGGAACACGAGGCCGGAGAAGATCAGGGTGGCTACGGCCAGCACAACGCCCATGGCGCTGGCCAGTCCGAACTGGCCCTTCGTGAAGGCGGTGAAGAAGAGCTGCTGCGACATCACCAGGGTGGAGTTGTCCGGACCACCGCCGGAGTTCAGGGCGGCCATGTAGACGAAGGCATCCAGCGCCAAAATGCCCATGTAAATGTACGCCGTCTGGATGTTGTCCCGGATCAGCGGGATGGTGATGGACACGGCAGTGCGGAAGCGCCCCGCGCCGTCAATCCGGGCGGCCTCGAACAGTTCGGCGGGGATACCTTTGATACCCGCCACGAAGAGCACCATGTAGAAGCCGATGAAGCCCCACACGATCACGAACATCGTGGCGATCATGGCGGTGTTCTTATCTCCAAGCCACGCGTAGGACTTGAATTGGTCCATGCCGAGGGAAGTGAGGATGCCGTTCAACAGACCCCCGGAAGGATCGTAGATCTGGCCCCACATGATGCCGATGGCGATCGCCGGAATCGTGTAGGGGAAGAAAGAGACAACCCGGTAGAAGCTGGAGTTGCGCAGGCCTTTGATCTGGCCCTTGCTGCTGCCGCCCACTGTCACCAAGGTTGCCAGCACCAGGCTGAGGATGATGGTGATGATGGGCAGGCAGATGACCAGCAGGATGTTGTTCCCCATGGCCTTCATGAAGATGTCATCCGTGAAGAGCTTCCGGTAATTCTCGAGTCCGATGAAGTTCTGGTCGGGTGAGAAACCGCTCCAGTCAGTCAGGGAGTAGCCGAACGCCTGGATGAAAGGCCAAATCACAAAGAGGAGGTAGATCGCCAGAGGCAGGCCCAGGAAGACCACGAAGAAACTGACCTTGTCGAACGTCAGGGGCTTGCGCCGCCTCTTGTAGACGGGTGGTGCGGTATCCGGAACGACGACGGCGGACGCGCCGCCGTCGACCCGGAGGGTTTTTGCTTTCACTGAAGTCACTTCACTTCAATCTTCTTGACCGAGCTGTCGTTACGGACCTTGTCGGTGATCTTCTGCAGGTCCGACGTCAGTGTGGCGACATCGGACTTTCCATCGAGGAACGTGTTCCACACAACCAGCTGGTCCTTGTTGGTGCCGTAAAGGTCAATGAAGTTCCAGGTGTAGATGTTGTCGCCCGCGTCGCTGAGCAGCTTCGTCTGGGAGACGAGTGCCGTGGAGCCGAAGCCATCGGAGGGAACGGTGTCCTTGACGATGGTGGGGGCCAGCTTGGTCTTGGCGAAGTTGGTCGCAGCGTCCTTGGAGAGCATGACGCGGAGCAATTCCTTGCCGCCGGGAACGTTCTTGCCCTGTGATGGAACCACGAAGGGCTCGCCCGCTGCGCTGTGCAGTGCCGCGTAGGGCAGTTTGGAGCTGGTGGTCACCGAGGGGACGGGCGCACCGGTCATCTTGAAGCCGGCCTTGGTCTGGTCCTTCATCTCGTTTTCGATCCACGAACCGGACGGGTAGAACACTGCTTCCTGGGCGTTGCTCCACTGTGCCTGTGCTGCCGTGAACTGCGTGCCCGAGCCACCTGGCTTGAAGTGGCCTGCCTTGACGATCTTTTCCAGGGCGGTGAAGACGCTCTGGAGTGCAGGGTGGGACCAGCAGTCTGCCTTCAGGTTTTCAAGGCCGAGGCGAACGTCGTGGCCACCCTCCTTGATAGCGGAGGCGATCGCCATTTCCTGGTAGTACGTGGCGGCTTCCTTGCCCCAGACGAACAGGTATTTGCCCTTGGCCTTGGCTTGCTCGCCGAGCGCGTACATCTCATCCCAGGTCTTGGGAACGGACCAGCCGTTGTCCTTGAGCAGGGCATCCGAATACCACATCGCGTAGACGGTGAGGACGTAGTTCAAGGCCGCCAGCTTGCCCTCGAAGGTACCCGGGGCGAGCACTCCGCCGTAGAGGGTGTCCTTGATGACCTTGCCTTCGAGGTTCTTGGCGTTGACCACGCTGGTGAGGTCTTCAAGCTGGGCCAGGATGGTGCTGAAGCCGATTGCCTTGGCACCCGAGTTGTCGATCAGGTCCGGCGGGTTGCCTCCGACGAATCGTGGCTGCAGTTCCTGTGCGATGTCCGTGGACGGGGAAATCTTGGCAGTGGAACCTGAATGTGCGCTTTCGAAGCCCTTGCCCGCGAAGTCGACATAGTCGATTCCGTACCCGCCCTTGAAGATCACTGCGTCAACGGTGGACTTGTCTGCCATGCCGAAGGGATTGGTGTCCGAAACGGTCCCCGTTGGACCAGTTGTTCCTCCGCCGCCACCCCCCGCGCAGGACGCCATCGAGCCGGCCAACGGCACAAGCACGGCCGCGGCAAGCGCGCCGCGGAGGAAACCGCGGCGTGCAAAAGACTGCTGCTGAACGTTCATCCTAAAACCCTCCAGAGACTCGTAGTACCTCACGCTGACGGCGCCTCGGCCGGCAGTCGATCGGTCAGGGCACCGCCGCTGCGACGCGCCCTTCGTGTGACATACTTCACCACGAGTGATTGAAAAGCAATATTTGAGGGCAGTTTCAATCAACTTTTGTCAAAATGTGATCTGACGATTCTGCCGTCCGGAGGGGTCGTTTGGGTGTTTTAGCCCCGTAAATTCAGGGATTTTGCGCACTGGGCGATAGCCTCGCGCGCCCATTGCTGCTGTTGCTCGGTTCCTACCCGCTCAGCCCATTGCTCGGCGAGCTGGAACTCCACCATCGCCTCGGTGCGGCGACCGTCGTCGTACATCGCCCAACCGAGGTTGTTGTGCAGGGAAACCATCCACCGTTTGGTGCGTGCATCCTCGACGGCGGACGCGTACTCAAGCGCGCTGCGCGTCCACGATTCCTGGTGGCCGGAGTCCGCGATAGCCAGCATATGAAGTGCATCCACAGCGAGGAAATCTTCGCCCAGGAGGTCGCCCATCTCGGCGGCCTGCTCAAAGAGCGGAACGGCCATGGCAGGGTGGCCGGCGGAGTTGAGCAGGCGGCCGCGCTCCAGGAGGATCCGCACCGCAATGGTGGGCTCCTCTTCGGCGTCGATCCCGTCCAGGAGGGCGTCCGCCTCCTCGAAGCGGCCCTGCAGGCCGATTGCCCGGCCCAATTGGGTGGCGAGCTCGGCCCGTTCAAAGGGATCGTAGGCGGGATCGGCCATGGCTTCGCGGAATCGGGCTTCCGACAACGCGGGGTCCTCAAAATTCCACAGCTCATCGAGGGTCTTTTGTTCCAGCATCTGGCTCCTCCTGATTGCTTCGAGGCGATGGAAGGTGCAGTCCACTCACAATCTAGCCGAAGCGGCAGGCGGGGTCCGCGTGTCAGTCCTTGGCGAGCCGGGCCCAGCCCAGTTGCTCCTGCTGCTTGCGGCTCAACGAGGAAACCACCAGGTCATAGGAATCCTCCACCATGTCCCGGACCATGGAGTCAGGGAGCGCGCCATCCAGGCGCACGCCGTTCCAGTGCGTCTTGTTCATGTGCCAGGCACCGGTGATTTCCGGATGGGCCGAGCGGAGTTGCACGGCCAAGGCGGGATCGCATTTGAGGCTTACTGCCAGGTTCTGGTCGTCCATGGCGGATGCGGCGAACATCTTGCCTTCCTGCTTGGATCCGCCGGATACGGCGGCCCGGACCTTGAAAACCGAGGTTTCCGGGCCGAACGGGAAGTCTTCATAGCTCCCGGGGAAGCCAAGGCAGATTTGGCGGAGTGTCGCAGCGTCCATGTAGCGAGACTAGCGGACCGATCGCCTCACGCAACGTCCAGGAAGTCCTCGAGGAGCACCACTTCCAGCCCGGCAGCCACTTGCGCCGAGCGGAAGGCCTCGAAGTCCGCCGCGAATTCGGGGCGGAAGTGCATCAAGACGATGTCGCCGGGCCGGAGGGAATTGCCGTACTGGTAGTCCATCCGCCCGGCATTGGCCTTGGCCTCCCACGTAACGATCGCCTTCAAGCCGGCGGCGGCCACGGCTTGCCGCATGGCGGTCGAATAGGCACCCCCCGGAGGCCTGAACAGTGTGGGCTTGCGGCCGTACTGCTGGAGGGCGAAATCCTGCATTCCTGCGATGTCGTCAAGCTGCCGCTGGTAACCCCATTGAGTGGTCATGTTGACGTTGTGGCTGACCGTGTGGTTTTCAACCAGGCTCCCCTGCGCCATGAATGCCTTGAAGAAGGCGGGGTTGTCGCGGACCGTGTTGCTCGTCAGGAAGAGCGTGGCCGGGTAGCCGTTCTCCGCGAGGAGCCGGACGCTTTCCGGGGACTTGACCAGTCCGTCGTCGATCGTGAGGAACACCACGGGATGTTTGGTGGGGATTTTGGTGATCACGGGAGCCAGTCCGCCTTGGATTGGCGGCAGCGTGAAGTCGGGGGTGAAGGGGTTCCGGAGCCGCCCGGGACCCGCAGGGCTTGGCGTGGGACTCATCGCGGCGCTTGCGGACGACGACGGCGAGAGGCCTACCGTGCGGGGCGCCGCCGTCGGGCTTTCCGCGGACTGGTTTCCCGGGACCGCGCAAGCCCCCAGCCCGGCCACGAGGGAAGCCCCGAGGAAACCGAGCGCTGTGCGTCGGCTGGCGGTGGAGGGATGGTGGTCACACATGGGGATTCCCTGGTCTCGAAAGGGTGATTGCCTCCAAAACATACCAGCGGCCGGTTAACAGAAAACGACGGCTAGATGCCGCTCCGCCAGCCCATCTGGGCCGGGCAAGCGTTCATGACGACGTCCAGGCCCGCAGCTTTGGCCCGCTCCGCTGCGTCCTCGTCAATGACTCCGAGCTGGAGCCACACAGCTTTCGCTCCCACGGCAATCGCTTCGTCCACGACCGCGCCGACGCGCGAGGAGTTCACAAAGCAATCGACGACGTCGATGGGCTGTTTCTCGAGGGGCACGTCCGCAAGGAATTTGTACCCGGTTTCGCCGTGGACGTCTTCGCCCTTTTGGTTGATCGGGATGATCTCCATGCCCATGGTGTCGCGAATATAGAGGGCTACTTCGAACGCGGAGCGCCATTCATTCGTGCTGAGTCCCACGATGGCCCAGCGGCCCTTTGTTCGCATCAGCCGGTCTATGACTGCCGGATCGTTGACATGTGTCATAGCTTCAGCCTACTAGCGGGACAGCAGTCCAAGGAGCCAACGCAGCGAGGGCCCGGCAGGCTTCAGGGACACGTCGTCCTGGGTGTTCTCGACTGCTTGCTGCACTCCGTTTTGGAGGTCCTTCGCCGTGGGGGCTGATGGGATGGCAGTTTTGGGCTGCGGAAGGATTCCCTGAGAATCGTTCTTAGGCTCGGTGTGGGCTGCCTTCGGGGCTTGCTCCTGCGTTGGCTGGCTTGCCGGAGCCCGACCGGCCGCCGGTGCTTCCGGCTCGTGCGCCGCCTCGCCAGTACCAGCTGGAGCAGTGACCACGGGATCCGCCGAGGGGCCCGCCACCGGGGCCGCCGGCGGCAGGTCAACGGGCGCCGGGTGCGTCGTAACCTTCGGGGAGTCCTGGGCGGGGGCCGGAGGTACCAGCGACGGCGGAGCTGTGGTCCAAGCGGGCGCCCAGCCGGAGATCAGCGTCTGCATGAATTCCGGCGTTCCCTTGCTGAATCCGCCGCTCGCGGCCGCAACGCCACCAACACCCAGGCCCATGGCGGTCAGGACCGCAGCACCAATAACGGCGGGGCGATGCTTGCGCAACTGACGCCGCTTGCCGAGCTCGTCGAGGGGAAGAGTCTCGCCCACAGCCGAGCCAGCCAACATCGCCGCGAGCGCGGGCCCGGGGACAGGCGCCGGCATGGAGGCAAACGATTCCAGTGCCTTCAACGAATCCGTGACTTCAGGGGCGTCCGTGAGGCCAGCCTCAAGCATGAGCTCGAGGATGACCGCGTCGCGGTCAATGTCCTTGCAATCCCAACGCATCATGGTGCCACGTATTCCTTTACTACCGAGTGCTCGCGGAGTGAATTCAACGCCCGGCGCTGCAGTTGTTTGACTGCGCCTTGGCTTTTCCCCATGATTTCGGCTGCTTGGTCAACGGTCAGACCGGCAACAATACGAAGGGTCAGGACTTCCCGCTGATCTTCCCCAAGGAGGTCCAGCAGCGCCATGACTTCCCCGGGCGCCACGCGGTTCATCGCTTCGGCTTCTGCCGAACTCGACTGGCGCGTGTCACGTTCAGGTTCAAACTCGTGATGCTCAGGTGCCCTGCTTTGACGGCGGTGGTCATCCACCATCCGCGCATGGGCCACCGAGAACACGAACGTCCGCAGACCGCTGACGCCGCCCGTGATCGTCTCGACGCGAGGCAGGACGGCAAGAAAAACGTCTTGTGTGACAGCTTCGGGATCCGAGACACCTTTCGCCGTCAGGTAACCGAGCACCTGGCCCGCAAAGGCCTGGTAGACGGCGCTGAACAGTTCAGCTTCGCGGCCGCGAAGGGCCAGCAATGCTGCATCGGTCAAGGCGTCGGTCACTGAAGCGTGGCTTTCGTTGGGGAGCGAATGTCCGGATCCATGCGAGATCCTCGGTGCCGCCCAAACGCGGCAGGGCCGGGCAACCTCACCTAGCTTAACCGCTGCTCCCGCTATGCCCAAGGACCAGCCTTCGGTTCCGGGGACCTGCCTCTCCCGGACTTTTTGCACATCCACGAAACCCCTTCAGACATGAAAAGGGCCGAGCTGAAACATGATGGGGGACAAATTTCAGCTCGGCCTTTCAAAGAGGTAATCGTCGGGGCACCCCAAAGGGTTACGCGGATTCCAAAAGTTTTTTCCGACGGCGTTTTGTGTGCCTTTTGGCGCGGAACGCACGACGGCGGGCCACCCCTGAAAGGGCGACCCGCCGACGTCGTGATTTAGCTTTGGTGACTAGTCCTCGATGAGGTCGTGCACCACGATCGTCTGGTCCCGGTCCGGGCCGACGCCGATCGCGGAGAAGCGCGTGCCGGAGAGCTTCTCGAGGGCCAGCACGTACCGGCGGGCGTTCTCGGGGAGGTCTTCGAGCGTCTTGGCGCCGGTGATGTCCTCGGTCCAGCCGTCGAAGTACTCGAAGATCGGCACTGCGTGGTGGAATTCGGTCTGGGTCATGGGCATTTCGTCGTGGCGGACGCCGTCGACGTCGTAGGCCACGCAGACCGGGATCTGCTCGATGCCGGTCAGGACGTCCAGCTTGGTGACGAAGTAGTCCGTGAAGCCGTTGACGCGGGATGCGTGGCGGGCCAGGACGGCGTCGTACCAACCGCAGCGGCGTGGGCGGCCGGTGTTCACGCCGAACTCGCCGCCGGTCTTCTGCAGGTACATGCCCATCTCGTCGAAGAGTTCCGTGGGGAACGGGCCGGCGCCGACACGGGTGGTGTAGGCCTTGATGATGCCGATGGAGCGGGAGATGCGGGTGGGTCCGATGCCCGAGCCAACGGACGCGCCGCCGGCGGTCGGGTTGGACGACGTCACGAACGGGTAGGTGCCGTGGTCGACGTCCAGGAACGTGGCCTGGCCGCCCTCCATGAGGACCACCTTGCCCTCATCCAGTGCGTTGTTGAGGACCAGCGTGCTGTCAATGACCAGCGGCCGCAGGCGCTCGGCGTAGGACAGGAAGTAATCCACGATCTCGTCCACCACCACATTGCGGCGGTTGTAGACCTTGACCAGGAGCTCGTTCTTTTGGCGCAGCGAGCCTTCCACTTTCTGGCGGAGGATCGATTCGTCGAAGACATCCTGCACGCGGATACCCAGGCGGGCCACCTTGTCCATGTAGGCCGGGCCAATGCCCCGGCCTGTGGTGCCGATGGCGCGGCTGCCGAGGAAGCGCTCCGTGACCTTGTCCAACACCTGGTGGTACGGCGCCACGAGGTGGGCATTCGCGGAGACACGCAATCGGGAGGTGTCGGCGCCGCGGGCTTCCAGGCCATCGATCTCCTGGAACAGCGCTTCAAGGTTCACCACGCAGCCGTTGCCGATGATCGGAATCGCGTTGGGGCTCAGAATGCCGGCAGGAAGGAGCTTGAGCTCATACTTCTCACCGCCCACCACAACGGTGTGCCCGGCGTTGTTGCCGCCGTTGGGCTTGACCACGTAGTCAACGCGGCCACCGAGCAGGTCGGTTGCTTTGCCTTTGCCTTCGTCGCCCCATTGGGCTCCGACGATCACGATAGCTGGCATGGGATCCTCCCCCATTCTTTCGGGCCGGTCCTGGCGGGATCACCAAGGCTCAGCGCCGTACATGAGAACGCCCCGAATCTTTCGGTCCTGCCCGCAGACTTTCGCAAAAGTTCATCGGCGGGATCAGCAAGAGTTCCGGGGCTCTTACCAGCCAAGTTTAGCCGATGCGGCTCTTGGACCTGTTGTCACACGGTCGGAAGGCGACATGAAAACAGGGAGGGCGCCCTCCAAGTTCCCCGTGAGCAGAATGTGAACTCTTCCCAAACAGTCCGCTTCGAGCCTCCAAAACGGCCCTCGGGCCCCAGGCGAGCGGCTACATTCTTTGTGAATCCTCACCCCCAGCGGGCACTTCCGTGAATCTGAAGGGAAATCGATGAATTTTCGCAACAAGCGGCTCTTGTCCACGGCAGGAGTGAGCGCACTCGCAGCATCCACGATCGCTGCCGGCCTGATCGGGTTCGGCATGACGCCGGCCTCGGCCAATAACGACCACAAGGACACCGCGACGCCTATCAAGCACGTCGTCGTAATTTTCGGCGAGAACGTCTCCTTCGACCACTACTTCGCGACGTATCCGCAGGCAGCCAACACGGCAGGCGAAACCCAGCAAGGCAGCGGCGCAGCGGCTCCCGCGTTCACGGCGGCCAAGAACACGCCGAAGAACATCGCCACCCTCGCCAACGACAAGCTCTTGGCACCTAACAATCCCAACTCGGTCCAGCCCCAGCGGCTGACTCCGGGCCAGGCAATCACGTGCGACCAGGACCACGAATACACCGCGGAGCAGAAGGCCTACAACGGTGGCTTGATGAACAAGTTCGTCGAGAACACGAGTATGGACACCTGTTCGGGTGGCCAGTTCGGGCGTCCCGGGCTCACCATGGACTACTACGACGGCAACACCGTCACCGGGATCTGGAACTACGCCCAGAACTTCGCCATGAGCGACTCACACTTCAGCACCGTTTTCGGCCCGTCCAGCCCCGGCGCGCTCAACCTCGTGTCCGGCCAGACCCACGGCGTCACCGAATTCACCGCCGCCGGACAGCCCGTCAAACCGGCAACCAGCGACTACACGGTCAAGTTCCCTGACGCGAACGGCGTCGGCACCATGACGGAAGACCCGGATCCGGTCTACGACGACTGTTCCAACAAGAGCCACGCAAGCAAGAACAATCTCGCCGGCATGCAGGGCAAGAACATCGGCGACCTGCTCAACGACAAGGGCGTCAGCTGGGGCTGGTTCCAGGGCGGCTTCGCCCCGACGACGCCGGCCACGGACACCACCCCGGCAGCCTGCATGACCACCCACACCAACATCGCGGGTGCCACGGTGACTGACTACAACCCGCACCACCAGCCGTTCCAGTACTACAAGTCAACGTCCAACCCCCACCACCTTGCTCCGGCCAGCGTGGACGAAATCGGACACAACGGCCAGGCCAACCACCAGTACGACACCACGGACTTCGCGAAGGTGGTCAACTCGGACAACATGCCTGCCGTCTCCTTCCTGAAGGCGGGTAACTACCAGGACGGCCACGCCGGCTACTCCGATCCCCTGGACGAGCAGAAGTTCATCACGCAGCAGGTGAACGCCATCCAGAACTCGAAGAACTGGGAAAACACCGCAATCGTCCTCGCCTACGATGACTCCGATGGCTGGTACGACCACGTCGCGGCTGGCGTGAAGAACTCCTCCAACACCACTGACGACGCCGCATGGTGCCTCAACGCGTACAACAAGGGTGTCCCGATGGCCGGAGGCTATGCGGACCGTTGCGGCCCCGGCCCCCGCCAGCCGCTCGTGGTGATCTCGCCCTTCGCGAAGAAGAACTTCGTGGACCACACCCAGACGGACCAGTCATCCATCCTTCGCTTCATCGAGGACAACTGGCACACCGGCCAGATCGGCGACTCCTCGGCGGACGCCAAGGCCGGCTCCATCAACGCGATGTTCAACTTTGACAACGCGCGGGACGTGAAGCTTATCCTCAACGAATCGAACGGCACCGTGGTCTCCCGGACCAAGGAAAGCGACGACCAGAACGAGAACAAGCAGTAGCAAGGTACTTCCGAAACGGCACCGTCCCGAATGCATCGGGATGGTGCCGTTTCCGTTAACGTACGGCCTAGCGCACGGCCCGGTCCATGCCCGGAAGCCGGCTCCCGCCGTCGAGAGTCCCACCACAGAAGTCCCGATTCACCCCACAGCTCACCGCCGTTCCGGTAGAGTTAACCAGCCCCCAACACTGCACCCAATCTGACCGGTCGCGGCAAACCGCTCCCGGCCGGATAAGTGCGCCTCGCTACACGTAGGAGACCCAAGCCCATATGCAAGACCTGGCGACTGAAACACGCGAAGAGCAGCTCTGGAACCGACGTTTCGAACCCCACATCGCCGAGGTCACGGGGCTTTGCGATTCCCTCAAAGAACAGAAGCCGGGCAGCGAAGTCCTCTACGTGGACCCCGTCCACAGCGTTGACGAGTGCCGCATCATCAGCCTTTTCTCCAACACCCGCACCACGGAGGGCTCGGGCTTCATCGTCCCGGGTGACGCGGATGCCACCACCCGCATGGTGGGCATGCAGTGGCAGTTGGGCCTTCGTCCCGAACTCATGATGCCGTGGAACGTCTACCCGTGGATCGAGCCCGACGGCGAACCGGGCAAGCTGACTCCTGCCAACATCACCGAAGGCCTCAAACCGCTCCTGCGCCTGCTGGCGATCGTGCCGCGCACGTCCGTGCTGGTAGCCCACGGCAATGAAGCCCATCGATTGGCAGACCAGCTGATGAAGGCTGCTCCGCAGAGCATCCACCGCCGCGGCTTCAAGACATTCAAGGTCCGCTCGCTCGGTGGGCGTTCCTTCGCCGGCTCCCCCACGCGCCAGCAGGAGTACCTGGACCTCATTCATGGCGCCTACGCCGAGGCCATGGCCCGGACCGGCCTCACCCCGGTCTCCTAGGACCCGCCCGACCCAACTGACTCGCATTTGTTGTCGTTATGACGCCTCATAACGACAACAAATGCGAGTTAGTTGGGTGGGGAAAGCGCGACGGCGGCCGCCCACCTGAGTGGGAGGCCGCCGTCGGCGTTTAATTCACTTGTCCTAGCCTTCGATCGCTGCCTTCGCGGCGGGATCGGAGTCGTTCAGGAATTTCTCGATCCGCTCCGGTTCCTCAGCCTCGCCGATGGCAGCCGACGCCCGGCCGAGGGAGTACAGGGCGCGCAGGAATCCCCTGTTGGGCTCGTGCTCCCACGGGATGGGCCCGACGCCGCGCCAACCGTTGCGCCGCAGCGAATCCAGTCCGCGGTGGTAACCCACGCGGGAATACGCATAGGAATCGATGGTCCGGCCGTCAGCCCAGGCTTCTTCGGCCAGGATCGCCCACAGCAACGAAGACGTGGGGTACTTGGCCACGAGGTCCAGGGCCTCCTGCCCCAAGGCAAGGTGCTGGTACACCTCGGTCTCGGCAGGGAGAAGCGTCGGCTCCGGGCCCATCAGGTTCTTGCGGAATTCGTCGGACATTAGAAGGTCTTGCCTACCGAACCGAGCTGCTTTGCGGCTTCCACGATGCGGGCAGCCATGCCGGCTTCGGCGGAGGCTCCCCAGACGCGGGGGTCATAGGTCTTCTTGTTGCCCATTTCGCCGTCGACCTTCAGGACGCCGTCGTAGTTCGAGAACATGTGTCCGGCAACCGGGCGGGTGAACGCGTACTGGGTGTCGGTGTCGATGTTCATCTTGATGACGCCGTAGGAAACAGCGTCAGCGATTTCCTGCTCGGTGGAGCCGGAGCCGCCGTGGAAGACAAGGTCGAACGGGTTGGTCTTGCCGATCTTGGCACCGACCTCGGCCTGGATCTGCTTGAGCAGTTCGGGGCGGAGCTTGACGTTGCCCGGCTTGTACACGCCGTGCACGTTGCCGAAGGTCAGGGCGGTCAGGTAGCGGCCGTTCTCGCCGGCGCCGAGTGCCTCGATGGTGGCGAGGGCGTCTTCGGTGGTGGTGTAGAGCTTCTCGTTGATCTCGTTCTCGACGCCGTCTTCCTCGCCGCCGACCGTGCCGATTTCAACCTCTAGGATGATCTTGGCCGCAGCTGCGCGTTCCAGGAGTTCGCGGCCGATCCGCAGGTTCTCGGACAGGGTCTCGTGCGAACCGTCCCACATGTGCGAGTTGAAGATCGGGTCCTTGCCGGCCTTGACGGCTTCCTCGGAAGCGGCCAGCAGCGGCAGGACGAAATCAGCCAGCTTGTCCTGCGGGCAGTGGTCCGTGTGGAGGGCGATGTTCACGTTGTAGTTCTTGGCGACTTCGCGGGCGAAAGCCGCGAAACCCAAGGAGCCGGCAACCATGTCCTTGACGGAGGCGCCGGACCAGTAGGCAGCACCACCGGTGGAGACCTGGATGATGCCGTCCGATTCGGCCTCGGCAAATCCGCGGATGGCGGCGTTCAGGGTCTGCGACGAGGTCACGTTCACTGCCGGGAACGCGTATCCACCGGCCTTCGCGCGGTCGATCATCTCGGAGTAAATCTCTGGGGTTGCGATGGGCATGCTGACTCCTATGCTGATTTTCGTCTGTGGGTTTTGTTGACCCTGGAGTAGACCTATACGGCTAGGCACCATCCTAGCGACTGAAGAATCCGACACCGTGTTTCCGGTCACGGAGACGGGTAACACTTGCGGACCTTTTGCCGCCGGGTCCTCTCAGGACAGGCTGACTCAAGACACGCGCTGGCCGAAGTTGTGCCGGCGGATCCACGCGTGCATCGCGATGGCCGCGGCCGACGCCGCGTTCATGGACCGCGTGGAACCATACTGCTCAATCGACAAAGTGGCGACGGCGGCGTCGTGCACCTCGGGAGTCAGGCCGGGGCCCTCCTGCCCGAACACAAGGACGCAGTTGCGCGGAAGTTCGTAGGTTTCCAGCGGCACGGAATCGGGGAAGATGTCGATGCCGATGATGGCCAGCCCCTCCCCCTGCGCCCACTCCACGAAATCCTCCACGGTGGGGTGGTGGCGGACGTGCTGGTAGCGGTCGGTGACCATGGCGCCGCGACGGTTCCACCGGCGTCGTCCGATGATGTGGACCTCCTTGGCGAGGAACGCGTTGGCGGTACGCACTACGGTGCCGATGTTCAGGTCGTGCTGCCAGTTCTCAATGGCAATGTGGAAATCGTGCCGGTGGGCGTCCAGGTCCGCGACGATCGCCTCGTGCTTCCAGTACCGGTACTTGTCCACGACATTGCGGCGGTCGCCGTCCGCCAGGAGGTCCGGGTCCCACTGCTCGCCTTCCGGCCAGTCGCCTTCCCAGGGCCCGACGCCGACCTCCGGTTTCGCTTCGGACTCCCCTTCGGTAGAGGAGAGGATGGGCGGGACAGCAGCGGAGTCGGTGGGGGCAGGGTTCTGGGGCCGGTCAGTCACTCCTCAACCCTAGCCCGGCCAGTGCCGCATGCGGCGCCGATACCCGGCCCCGTAACGCAGGACACCCGGGTGTCTCGGAGACCGAAAGATGAAAGACTTGGGACGAGAAGCAGCCACTACGCGGAGGAAAAGCATGGAGAACGCAACCGAGGCCCCCAAGAGCTCAGCCCTTTACCGCAACGGACACGAAATCGAATGCTGGCTCACGGACATGGACGGTGTCCTTGTCCACGAAAACCAAGCGGTTCCCGGAGCGGCTGAACTGATCCAGCGCTGGGTGGACACCTCGAAGCGATTCCTCGTCCTCACGAACAACTCCATCTTCACGCCGCGGGACTTGGCAGCCCGGTTGAGCTCCTCAGGCCTGGAAATCCCGGAAGAGAACATCTGGACATCGGCCCTGGCCACGGCCCAGTTCCTCAAGGACCAGGTGCAGGGCTCCGAGTCCGGGAACCGCGCCTACACCATCGGTGAGGCAGGGCTCACGACGGCGCTGCACGAGGCCGGCTTCATCCTCACCGACCAGAACCCGGACTTCGTGGTGCTCGGCGAAACCCGCACCTACTCCTTCGAAGCGATCACCATGGCCATCCGGCTGATCCTCGCGGGGGCGCGTTTCATCGCCACCAACCCGGATGCCACCGGTCCCTCGAAGGACGGGCCGATGCCCGCCACCGGCGCCATCGCCGCGCTCATCTCCAAGGCGACCGGCCGCGAGCCCTACATTGTGGGCAAGCCAAACCCCATGATGTTCCGTTCCGCGATGAACCAGATCGACGCGCACTCCGAGACCACGGCAATGATCGGTGACCGCATGGACACCGACATCATCGCGGGCATGGAAGCCGGGCTGCACACGGTCCTGGTGCTCAGCGGCATCACCCAGCGGGAGGACATCGCGGCCTTCCCGTTCCGGCCGAACCAGGTCCTGAACTCGGTAGCGGACCTCAAAAACCAGATCTAAGAAGAAGGGCCGGTGCCATGGCTGTGCTGAACCTCCGGTCCCTGGCCGGTGGCCGTATCCTGAGGGGCAGCCAGCCATTTGGCATGGACACCGCGGCGACGGCCGCGTTCCTGGAACGTCATGGCATCCAGGCCGTCGTGGATCTCCGGAGCGCGTACGAGCGCGCCATCGTGCCCTGGCAACTTGCCAACGGCGCGGTGGAGCTCGTGGAGAACCCCCTCGATCCGCGTACCGCTTCTGCTGGGCTCCAATCGATCCACACGGCCGAAGACCTTGGCGAGCTGTACCTTGGGTGGGTTCGCGCCCGCCCGGATTGGGTGGCCGAATCGCTGCGTCCCGCGACCCAGGGCAAGCGGACGCTCATCCACTGCTCGCTCGGCAAGGATCGCACCGGCGTCGTATCCGCTCTGGCGCTCCTCGCGACGGGCGCTGACCGCGCGGCCGTCGTGGCGGACTACGCCGCAAGCACCGCGGCCCTCCCCACAATGCTGGAAACCATGTCAGCAGCTTGGCGGCTGGCTGTCCCCGAGGTTCCGGAGGAGGCATTCAGTCCCTCGCTCATGCTGCTGCAATCCCCCGAAGCCGCGATGGAATACTTCCTGGACCGTTTCGGGCACGAGTTCGGCGACGCGGCGGATTACTTGCGCGTCGCCGGCCTCAGCGGTTCCGAGCTGGACGGACTGCGGCGCAGGTAGGGAGGCACCGTCAGTAGAACACCACCCGCGAGCCGGCCCGGGGCAGCGGAAACAGCTCGTTCTCCAGGTCCTCAATGATCGGATTGTAGATAAAGGGATTCCACTGCGGGCTCGCATGGGCGGGGCGGGCGCCGTCGGTCCTGCGGCCCGTGGACGCGATGTTGAGGGGGAATACCTTGGCCCACGCGGCCCGGGCGGTTTCGTAGTTCACGGTGTCATCGTTCGGGTTTCCGATGAAGGCCATGCGGGTGTCTCCCAGCCCGTCGACAAACCGTGTGCCGTCAAAGTGGTAGATGTAGTCCGATTCGCTCTGGATCAGCACGCTCGACGGCGCGATCGGCGAGAGCTGCTCCAAGGTCTGGTCCCAGATCTGCCCCCATGTGCGTTCGTGCTTGTTCACCACGCGCTCGCCCAGCTCATAGCCGCCGCGGAGGACTGACGGAACCTGGAAGCCGCTCTCGTACAAGAACACGACGCCGTCGAACCAGCTTTGGTCGAGGATGTCGTACTTACTGAACGGCGAGGAATCCAACAGGATCAGCTTGACGCTGACGTTGCGTTCACGCAGGCGTGCGGCCACCTCAGTGGCCAACATCCCGCCGAAACTGTGGCCGTAGAAATACAGGGTGTTCAGCTTGCGCTCATTGATATAGGCGAGCACAGCGTCCACCACCTCAGTGACTTCCATCCCCAGGTTGGAGTATCCGACGGCGGCCATCTGGCCGCGCTGCCGGAGCGAACCGCGGATCGAGTTGAGGATCCATTGGGCCTCTTCCCAGCTCGTCTTATAGCCGGGAAAGAGGATCCAACTCGAGTTGGGGTAGTACGACTCCGCGAAATCGTCCCCGACCGGGAGGATCTTGGTGGTGCGGCGTTCCGCCTGGACCTGGCGGGTGAACAGCATGTCCGCTGCGAGGGCCGTGGAAGCACCGGCTCCAATCAGGAAGGAACGGCGGGAAAAGCTCTTCAGCTCGGCGGCTTGGCGGAGCACCCGGGCAAGGGAGCCCGGGTCCTGCCAGCGCTGCTGCCTCCGAGGGAATTTCCCCGCCCGATAGTTCACGCAGCCAGCTTAGGCGCTTCGGCGGACGGGCACACGGTCCCCCCAAACCCGCCCGGCCTTGGCAGAGTTAGTCGAGTCCCAGCTCGTCCTTGCCGAAGGCGAAGAGGTACGGCACGCCGGTTTCGGCCTCGATCTTTTCCTTGGCGCCAGTGTTGCGGTCCACGATGACGGCCACGGCCACCACGTTGCCACCGGCCTTGCGGACGCCCTCGACGGCGGTCAGTGCCGAGCCGCCGGTGGTGGAGGTGTCCTCGAGAACCACGACGTTCCGGCCTTCCACTGAGGGACCCTCAACCTGGCGGCCCATGCCGTAGGACTTCTGGGCCTTGCGCACCACGAAGGCGTCAACCGCGCGGCCGGCGTCGGCCGCGGCGTGCATCACGGCGGTCCCGACCGGGTCCGCACCCATCGTCAGGCCACCGGCGCACTCAACGGCGATTCCGGCGTCGTCGATCATGGAGAGCATCACCTGGCCAACAAGCTTCGAAGCCTCGTGGTGGAGGGTGATGCGCCGCAAGTCGATGTAGTAGTCCGCCTCGGCACCACTGGAAAGGATCACCTTGCCGCGGACAACCGCCAGTTCTTTGATCAATTCGAGGAGGCGGGCACGGGCAGCGGCAGTGTCAACAGCGGGAGTCATGGTGCCCATTCTACGTAAAGCCGTTCGACGCAAGGGAATGGCGAGCGTCATGCACTGTCCACGGCGCCGGCACGTCACCCGCCGTAACCTGTGAAATATCTGCGCGGGAGGCGGTGTTCCCGCACATATGACAACAATCGGAATCATCGGTGCAGGACACATTGGCAGCCAAGTCGCCCGCAAAGCAGTCGAGCTTGGCTATGACGTAGTGATCAGCAACTCGCGGGGACCGGAAACCCTGGCGGAACTGGTGGCGGAGCTTGGCGAACATGCCCGGGCCGCAACACCGGCCGAGGCAGCAGCGGCGGGCGATTTCGCCGTCGTGACCGTTCCCCTCAGGAGCTACCAGGACATTCCCGTGGAACCGCTCGCGGGCAAGATTGTGATCGACACGAACAACTACTACTGGGAGCGGGACGGGCGCATCCCGGAGCTCGACAAGGGCGAGGCCACCACGTCGGGCCTGCTGCAGAAGCACCTGCCCACGTCCAAGGTGGCCAAGGGCTTCAACCACATCATGGCGAAGGAGATCGGCACTGACGGCTCCCCGTCAGGCGCCGAGAACCGCCGCGCATTGGCCACCGCCAGCGACTACCCCGAGGCGGCGGAACTCGTGGCGAAGCTCTACGACGAGTTCGGTTTCGACACCGTCAACATCGGCCCGCTCGATGAGAGCTGGCGCGTGGAGCGTGACCGCCCGGCCTACGTGGTGCGGCAGAACGCTGCCGAACTCAAGGACAACCTGGCGAAGGCACCGCGCACCATCTGAGCAACCTCCAAACAACACAGCAGCCGCTTGCCTCCGAAAGGCAAGCGGCTGCTGTGCTTTAATCGTGGACGCCCGGACCGGTCAGGATGCAGAAGCGGGATCGACGACGGCGAACCCCGCCAAGGCGGCTGCCTTCCGGACATAAGCCAAGTTGGACGCCGTCCGTTCCTCCAACGGAAGCTCGGTGGAAAAGTCCTCCAGTGTTACCCAGGAGTCGTAGCCGACGTCAGCGAGCGCCCGGAAGTAGGCGAGGACACTCGCCTGGCCCTCGGCAAGAGGGGCCCATTCGTTGACCCACACGGCCGCACCCGATTCGTCTTTCGAGTCGGTGCGGACCCAGCGGGCGTTCTTCACATGGACATGTGCCAAATAGGGGCCGAGGAGCTGGAGGGCAGGCAAAGGTGATTCCCAGCCCTCGATCAGCAGATTGCCGAGGTCGTGGATAACGCCGACATGCCGCGGATCCAGGCCTTCCAACAATCGACGGGCCGAGGAAGCCGACGCCGTCACGGTTCCATGGTGCAGTTCCACGAGGGCTTTGACGCCGTGGTGTGCTGCACGGGAAGCAACCCACTCGTAGTGTTCCCGCGTGGCTGCAAAGAGTTCCGGGTAGGGCAGGCCTGTGGGTTCCGGGCCGCCCATATTCGAGTTGCCCAGCGGCAGCACGTTCACCCGGACCTGCCCGGCACCCAAGGCCGCTGTCGCTGCGAGGACCCGATCGACGTCGTCGTGGTTGTCGCAGCGGGCGTAGCCGCCGAGGCCGGAGAATTCCAACCCTGAATCGGCGGTGAGCCGGGCAATCTCCGGGATCGAATCTTCCAGGCCCGTCATGGGCCAGGTGGCACGGTTCCCTGCCCAGAAGCCCGGTTCTGCTGCCTCTGCCTGGTCCGTGACCCGCCATTCGATGCCGTCCCACCCTTGGGCGGCGAGCTTGGTGGCGGCTTCCTGCGGCGACCATTCGGGCGTGGATGCGGTGAAGACGGAGAACTTCATGCCGATACCTCCTCGCGGGCGTCCGGGTGGGAAGCGGCCGCGCCGGTACGGACCTCCACGTTGTTGTACTTGCCCGCTATGACATCGTCGATCAGCACCGGCTGGCCCAGGGTTGCCGAGACATACAGGGCGCGCACCGTGGCCAAGGCGGTCACGGCGTCCCGGACGGTAACGCCCGCGGGGCGTCCTTCCCGGATCGCCGCGACGATGTCGCGGTACTGCCGGACATGTCCGGCCGGGTACACCGTGGGATCCAGTGCTTCGACGGTGTCGTCAGGGTATTTGGCGAGCTCGACGGCGGCCTGGTTCCCGCCGCCGAGGATGCCCATCGCACTGCTCTCCGAAGGATCGGCGGCGTCTGATGCGTGGAAGTACGCGAGGTCGTCGTTGTCGATCACTGCGGAACCCTTGCTGCCCATCACCTGGAGGCGGACCGTCAAGCCAGGGTACGCCGCCGTCGTCGCGTGCAGCACGGCAAGGGCCCCGGACTCGAAGGTGACGGTAGCTACGGCGGTGTCCTCCACTTCAACACCTTCGTGGGCGAGAAGGGCGGTCTTGGCGCTGATCTCAAGGGGCCGGCCGAGGAACCACAAGAGCAGGTCCACGGTGTGCACGCCCTGGTTCATGATGGCGCCTCCGCCGTCCATGGCCCAGGTTCCGCGCCATGCGCCCGAATCGTAGTAGCCCTGGCTCCGCCACCAGCTGACCGAGGCGACGGCCGAGGTCAGTGTACCGAAGCGTCCGGCTCGGCGGGCCTCGTCCACCACCCGGCTGGCCGGATCGAAGCGGTGCTGGCTGATCACCGTGGCCACCAAGCCCTTGGCCTCGGCGGCCTTGGCCGCAGCCAGGATCTCGTCCGCCTTGCCCAAGTCAACATCAAGGGGCTTTTCGATCACCACGTGCTTGCCGGCGTCGAGCGCTTCCAGCGCTTGCTGGATATGCAGCCCGCTGGGCGTCGAGACGATGACCAGGTCCACGGGTACAGCGGCGAGCGCCTCGGCGAGCGTCGGGAAGACTGCCGGCCTCGGGTCGCCCTGGGCTTCGATCTTGGTGGCGAGCGCCTCGGAAGCCTCGGAAACCACATCCACCAGCGCCGTGATGACGATCTCCGGGAATTCGCGGACCGCGGCCGAGTGGGTGCGGCCGATCACGCCGCACCCTACGATTGCGGCCCGGATCTCCGCGCCGGAAGCGCCGGAAGCGTTTGAGGCCTCGCTCACTTCGTCTCCACTCCTGCTTCATTGAGGACTTTCGCGAACGCCCTCGCTGCGATCCCGAACGCCGTCGGGCCGGAGAAACCGCCCAGTCCGTGGGCGCCGGCCAAGTGCGGCTCAAGGCTCGCGAAACCCGTGTAGCCGTCGGCCTTCAAGGCCTCGACAGTGCGGAGCACATCGCCGTCGCCCTCGCCCGCCGGGACCACGTGGGCGTTCGAGAACAAGGCATCCTTCACCTGGAGGTACTCAAGGTGCGGGCGGAGCTTGGCATAGGCGTCCTCGAAAGGCTTGACGCCCACCTGGACGAAATTCGCGGCATCCCAGGCCACTTTCAGCGCGGGAGAGGCCACGGTTTCGATGATGTCCAGGACCCGTTCGGGGATGTCTCCGTAGATGTCCTTCTCGTTCTCGTGCAGAAGAACGACGCCGGACTCTTCCGCCACGTCCGCGAGGGCACGCATGCGTTCGATGACCGCCTCCCGGATGCTCTCCACCGCCACGTCCTCGCCGTAGTAGAAGGAGAAGATCCGGATGTAGCGGGATTCCAGGACCTGTGCGGCGTTGACTGCCCGGCGGAGCCTTTCCACCTCGTGCTCGACGGGGAGGGAAACGTCCACTTTCCCGATCGGCGAGGCGATCGCGGAAACCTTCATGTCCGCGGCATCCAGCAAGGACTTCAATTCACGAAGCTGTGCGTCATCCAGGTCCACGATGTTGGTGCCCCAGGCGCTGCGGACCTCAATGTGCTTGGCTCCCAATGCCTGCATCACGGCAATCTGGATCTTGGGGTCGTCGTCGATCTCGTCGCCGAAGCCCGAGAGCTCCCATTCAACAGCTGGCGTGCTCATAGTTACTTGACTCCTCCGGCGGTCAGGCCGCCCACTAGGTAACGCTGGAAAATCAGGTACAGGATGACCACCGGGGCAGCACACACAAGGGAAGCTGCCATCATCTGGCCGTAGAAGGGAATCGCGCCGCCTTCCTGCGAGGCGCCGAAGACCTGGAGCGCGACGGCGGCGGTCTGGCTTTCCGGCCGCGTCATGACTGAGGCGAACAGGACGTCGTTCCAGCCGAGCAGGAAGGCGAAAATGCCGGAAACGACGACGCCGGGCCAGCTCAGCGGGAGGATGATCCGCACCAGCACGCCCAGGTTGCTGGCACCGTCGATCCTTGCCGCTTCTTCGAGTTCGCGCGGCAGGCCGCGCAGATAGGTGACCATCACCCAGGTGGAGAACGGCATCGCGAACGTCAGATAGGTGATGAACAAGCCCCACTGCGTGCCGATGACCTGGATGCCCAGATAGGTGGCGGACGAAGAGAACAGGACGAAGACCGGAAGGACCATGAGGGTGCCGGGAACCGACTGGAGTCCCAGCAGCCCGCGAAGGATCGTCAAGCGGCCGCGGAACTGGTAGCGGACCAGGACGTAGGCGGTGGCGATCGACATGAGCGCGGAGACCACGGCGGTGGAACCGGCCACAAGCACGCTGTTGGCCAAGCCGGTGGCCAGTCCAACGCTCGTCCAGATGGTCGAGTAGTTCTCAAAGGAGAAACTGGACGGGAAGAACTCGCCCCTGGCCACGCCGATGTCCGAGTTCACGGACGCGAGGAAGATGTACGCCACCGGAATCAGCACCAGGGCACACAACAGAGTCAGGATGATGGCGAGCATCGGCCCTGGCATGAGCCGGGTGACTTCATGCTGGCGCTTGGAGCCCGGACGGAAGTCCTCCTTCGATTTGCGTCCGACGGCGGTAGTTGCGGTGCTCACTTTTTGCCTCCGGGAGTTTCGGCGTCGTCGAGTTTGACGGCACGCAGATAGACGAACAAGGGAATCGCGATCAGGATCAGCGAGATGAACGCCATGGCCGCGCTGAGCCCGAACCGGAAGCTCTGGAAGCTGGTGACGTAGGTGAGGATCGGGAGCAGTTCCACATCGGACGGAGCAGGTACCCCGAACAGGACGAACGGCAAGGTGAAGTTGTTGATGTGGTGCAGCATGCCGATCAGGAATGCCAAGGAGAGCGGACCCTTCAGGTAAGGGAACACCACGTAGCGGAGCTTGTTCCACCACAGGGCGCCGTCAAGGGCCGAGGCCTCGTGGACCTCATGGTCCACGGACTGGAGCCCGGACAAAGCCAGCAGGTAGACAAACGGCCACGACGCCCAGATCTGGACAAGGATGAGCGTCCAATACGACTGGGGACCGTTGAGCCACAGTCCGGGGTCGATGCCCACCGAATGCAGCATGGAGTCGATGACGCTGCCCGGCTGGAACATGGTCCGCCACACCGTCGCCACCACGAAAGAAGGGAGGACGTAGGGGATCAGGAAGATGGAACGGATCACTGCCCGGCCCTTGAACGCGTTCTGGGTGGCGACTGCCCCGGCGATGCCGAGCGGGATAGTGACCACCATGGCGAGCAAGGAGTAGCTGACGCTGAGCCAGATGGCGTGCAGCAAAGGCGATGCGGTCAGCGCTTCGACGAAGTTCTGGACTCCGATGAACGGAGCGCTGACCCACTTGCGCAGCGAATACTGGTCCAGGTCCAGCCCCGACATGAAGATTCCGAGCAGGAGCGGCACTACGATGATGATTGTCATCAGCAGGCCGCCTGGAATCAGCATCCACAAGGGGCGGTTGCGTTCGCTCAGCCCCTTGCGGCGCCGGGAAGTGTCATTCGGTGACTGCGGGTCCGGCTTGGCAGCGCGGGACGACTTGCGGCGCGTGGACTTGCCCGCAGTCAGTGAATCGGTGGACATGTCAGTTCCTACTTACTTCGATGCCCGGTCGAGTGAGGCCTGGCCCTTGGTTTGTGCGTCCTTGAGGCGCGTCTGGAGGCTCGAGTCGTCCACGGAACCCTTGGAGAGATCAGGGATCGACTGGACCACTACGTTGACGAGGGCCAACTGAATGTCGCCCCAAGCGCCGGTGAAGGGCGTTGCCTTGGACTTGGCGGCGGTATCGGCAACCGGTTGGAGTATCGGGTTATTCAGAGACTTCAGCGCCTCGGCATTGGCGGGCAGATCTCCGAAGATCTTCTGGTAGTTCAGCTGCTCGTCCTTGGACGTGATGAGGTTGATGTAAGCGAAGGCCAGGTCCTTTTGCTTCGAGTAATCGGCGACAACCACGTTGTCACCGGAGAGGATGCTCGCCGCATTCGCGGCGTCGCCCTGCGGAGACGTCTGGCCCGGGGCCGTCGTCGGCATGGCCGTGTAAGCGTACTTACCGGCGACAGCGGACTTCTCAAGCGTCGGGACGGAACTCGAGGTCGTCATCATCAGATAACCGGCCTTGCCACTCGCAAATGCCGCCAGGGCGTTGCTGTTACTCCAGCCAACAGACGCCGGATCGACAACTTTGTCTTTGGTGAGCCATCCGAAGTACGTTTCGTAAGCCTTCTTGACCGTCGGGTCGTCGAGCTTGAGAGTCTTGCCGTCCACGAGCGGGTTGCCTGCCTGGACGGACATGGCCCAGATGAATTTCCACGGATCAAAGTTGTCCTTGTACCCGGTAGCGAGCCCAAAAGTTCCGGTGGCCGGGTTGGTCATCTTCTTGGCCTGGGCTGCGAGCTCGTCCCAGCTGGTGGCGGGCTTATCGATCCCCGCCGCCTTCAGGATGTCCTTGTTGTAGGCCATCACGAACGGCCGGCTGACGAACGGAATCCCCGCTTGGTGCTGGGCGTCCGGGCCAGAGATGCCCAGGGCTGCCTGGTTGAACCGGTCCTTACCGCCCACCTTCTTCCAGTCGTCATCGGACAAGGTCACAAAGGCCTTGGTTGCATAGGCCGTGGGGGTGAAGGTGGTACCGAGGCTATAGACGTCCGGGCCTTGACCCGACACCACGGAGGTCTGGATCCGTGTGAGTTCGTCATTTCCCGACGCGAACGTTTCGAATTCGACGTCGGCACCGGTCTGTGCCTTGAACTTGGCGGCAATATCCGTGAACCACTGCTTCTGCTGTGCCGGATAGTTTGCGTTGGAGTTGACCAGGACGCTCAGCTTCTTGCCCTTCCCGTCGACGGGCCCGACGCTCCCCCCGGAGCTGGTGCTTCCGCCTCCACAGGCGGTCAGAGCTAGGGCGGCTGTTACGACAACAGCGGCAAATTTGGCGGACGATGCAAACTTCATTGTTTTCCTCCCTGGAGACCCGATGGCCTCATTGGCGTGGTGCGCGTCACATCGGGTGATTTCTCCGAGTCTAGGGAAGCGCAACAGCGATGACAAGCGATTGCCAAAAATTGTCATCGGTGCTGCAATTGTGGGACAAGTCACTCGTTGAAGAGCGGCTGCGGCAGATGAGGAACACCTAGGCGATGGCAGAACTCCAGCTCCAGTCACCAGGCAGGCAGCCCACTATCCGCGATGTGGCGGAGCTTGCGGGAGTGGCAACATCAACAGTCTCGAGGGCCCTGAGCAATCCCGGCCGAGTGAACCGGGTAACGCGCGAGCGGATCGAAGAAGCGGCCGCGCAACTGAATTACATTCCAAGCTCCCAGGCCCGCGGGCTCAGCTCCGGACGCACCCAGACAGTTGCCGTCCTGGTTCCGGACATCACCAATCCGTTCTACTTCGACATCATCCGTGGGACGCAGCACCAGTTGAAGGCCGCCGGCTACACGCAATTGCTCGTAGACACCGAGGAATCAGCGGAGATGGAAGCAGATGCCCTGCAGAAAATGCGCCGCTCGGCAGACGGATTCATCCTTGCCGCGTCCCGCCTGACGGATGCGCAGCTGGCCGAGGCGGCGGCACAGCAGCCTTTGGTCACCATCAACCGGGCTCCGGCTATCGCACCCACCGTGGTGATCGATACGCCGTCAGCCATCATCCAGGCGCTGGAACATCTGGTCTCGCTGGGGCACACACGTATTTGCTTCGTTGGAGGCCCGGCCACGTCCTGGTCCAATGCCAAGCGGTGGCAGGCATTCCAGGACGAAACCACCGAGCGGAAGCTGACCACGTTCAGCGTGGGGCCGTTCGCGCCCAAGACCACCTCCGGAGCGGCCGCAGCGGACGCCGCAGTGCACACTGGGGCCACTGCGTGCATCGTCTTCAACGACCTGCTGGCCATCGGAATGCTGCAGCGCCTGCGCGAACGCGGTATTCGGGTGCCCGATGACATGAGCATTGTGGGCTGCGACGACATCTTCGGAGCCGATTTCTGCAACCCTCCCCTGACCACCATGGCGTCGCCCATTGAACAGGCCGGGCGAGTGGCCGTCTCCATGCTGTTGTCCAGGCTCAATCCCCAATATGGCGGCACCAGCCGGCGCCTGGCGGTCATGCCCACGCACCTCACGGTCCGGGCATCGACGGGCACCGCGCCGTCGTAATCCCCACCGACGCTCGCTCACTTATAGTGCGTTTTGGCGCGACCCTCGCTCACATCATGAGCGAGCGTTCCTCGATTGGCGCCCATATCTGAGCGAGCGTTCCTCGATTGGCGTGACACTTGAGGTGACACAGTTGAGTGTTTCAAGTACTGGTTACTAGTGTTGGGGACATGCGCACACTCCAGGCCACGATCATTGCGGAAATGGGCGTCCAGCCCCGGATCGACCCTGCCGAGGAGGTCCGCAAACGCGTCACGTTCCTGAAGGAATACCTCAAGGCCACACACACCAAGGGCTTTGTCCTGGGCATTTCCGGCGGACTCGACTCCTCCCTTGCCGGCCGGCTTGCCCAGCTGGCCGTCCAAGAGCTTGAGGCTGAGGGCGTCGAGGCGAACTTCGTGGCCGTCCGACTCCCTTACGGCACCCAGCACGATGAGGACGACGCCCAGGCCGCGCTCGACTTCATCCAGGCCAAGACCGAATGGACATTCAACATCTCGCGCGCAGTGGACGGTTTCGAGGATGAGTTCGAAAAGACCACGGGCGCGCGCATCTCGGATTTCCACAAGGGAAACACGAAGGCCCGGGCCCGCATGACCGCCCAGTACGCCCTCGCCGGCGAGCACAACTACCTGGTGATCGGCACGGACCATGGAGCCGAATCCGTCACCGGGTTCTTCACCAAGTTCGGCGACGGCGGCGCGGACATCCTGCCGCTCTTCGGCCTCAACAAACGGCAGAACCGTGCACTCCTCGCCGAGCTGGGCGCCCCGTCGCGCATTTGGGACAAGGTCCCCACGGCCGACCTCCTGGACGGCACGCCCGGCCGCACCGACGAGGACGAGCTCGGCATCAAGTACGACCAGATCGACGACTACCTCGAAGGCCGGGACGTCTCCGACGAGGTCGCGGAGACCATCGAACAGAAGTACCTGCGCACGCGGCACAAGCGCACCGTTCCGGTCACGATTTTCGACACGTGGTGGAAATAGCAATCGCCTGAACCGGCGCGCCGCCGTCACGCCGAGCGACTTTTTGCAGCGCACGACGGCGGTCTGCCGCGCCGTAGCGGGGGGCGCCACCGTCGTCATTCCACAAAAGCCTGCCCAGCGTGACTGGACGCAGCACCGCTCGGCTGCCTCTTCCAAACCCTTGGATGTCCTAGTATATTGCAGGTGAGGCGGATCACACGGGCAGTCCCTTCCCGGTCCGCGTTTACCCATTCCACGCAGGGCGAAAGGCAGACAATGACAGTCACCGACGACTTCCGTGCAGCCCGCGACCGGCTCCTTGAGCTGCGCACCGACTACTCCCGCGCACACAGCGAATTTCAGTGGCCCCGCTTCAGCGAGTTCAACTTCGCGCTCGACTGGTTCGACCAGATCGCAGCCAATCTCGCCACGGCCAACAACCCTGCGCTCGTCATCGTCGAGCAGGACGGTAGCTCCACCCGCCGCAGCTTCGCCGAGCTCTCCGCACGGTCCTCGCAACTCGCCAACTGGCTCCGAACCAAGGGCGTCCGTCGGGGAGACCGCATGATCATCATGCTCGGCAACCAGGTGGAACTGTGGGAACTCATGCTCGCCGGGATCAAACTCGGTGTGGTCCTGATCCCCACCACCACGCTCATGGGCCCACGCGACATCGCGGATCGCGTGGAACGCGGCGGCGCCCGCTGGGCCGCCGTCGGAAGCGCCAATATCGCCAAGTTCGCCGAGGTCCCGGGCGATTACACGCTCATTGAAGTGGGCGACGGCCAGACCCCCGGTGCCCTTCAGTATGTCGAATCGGGTTCCGCAGAGACGACGTTCGTCCCGGACGCCCCCACCGTCGCCGACGAAACCATGCTCCTCTACTTCACCTCGGGCACTACGTCGCGGGCGAAGCTGG
This sequence comes from Arthrobacter sp. S2(2024), assembly GCF_036662515.1. NCBI lineage: Bacteria > Bacillati > Actinomycetota > Actinomycetes > Micrococcales > Micrococcaceae > Arthrobacter > Arthrobacter sp. S2(2024). The sequence continues at coordinate 281,716 of NZ_JAYKZI010000004.1, forward strand.
TGGAGCACACCCACACCTCGTATCCGGTCGGGCACCTCTCCACAATGTATTGGATCGGCCTGGAGCCTGGAGACGTCCACCTCAACGTGGCGTCCCCCGGTTGGGCCAAGCACGCGTGGTCCAACGTTTTCACGCCCTGGATCGCCGAGGCCTGCGTCTTCGTCTACAACTACGACCGCTTCGATGCCAAGGCCCTCATGGAACAGATGGGCCGCGAAGGAGTCACGAGTTTCTGCGCCCCGCCCACAGTATGGCGCATGCTCATCCAGGCCGACCTGACCCTGCTCAAAACCCCGCCCACCAAGGTGGTTTCAGCGGGCGAACCGCTCAACGCCGAGGTGATCGGGCAGGTGGAGAGGGCCTGGGGCCAAACCATCCGCGACGGCTTCGGCCAGACAGAGTCAACAGTCCAGGTCGCGAACACTCCGGGGCAGCCGGTCAAGACAGGCTCCATGGGACGGCCGCTGCCGGGCTACGACGTCGTGCTCGTTGACCCTGCCACTGGCGAAGAGGCCGACGACGGCGAGCTGTGCTTGCGCCTGGACCCCCGCCCCGTGGGGCTCATGAAGTCCTACTTCGGCGACCCGGAAAAGACGGCCGAGGCTTTCCGCGACGGTTATTACCACACGGGCGACATGGCCAGCCGGGACGGGAACGGCGTCATTACCTACGTGGGCCGCGGGGACGATGTCTTCAAGTCATCGGACTACCGCTTGTCCCCTTTCGAACTCGAAAGCGTCCTGATCGAACACCCCGCGGTGGCGGAGGCCGCCGTCGTGCCCTCTCCGGATCCGGTGAAGCTTTCGGTGCCCAAAGCGTTCGTGGTGCTCGCCGCCGGCTACGAGCCCGGCCCGGCTGTGGCGGAGGACATCCTCAGATACTGCCGGCAGCATTTGGCGCCATTCAAGCGCATCCGGCGGCTCGAATTCGGCGAACTGCCCAAGACGATTTCCGGCAAGATCAGGCGCGTCGAACTTCGGGGCACGGAGGTGGCCCGCCATGGCGATGGTCCGCTGCCGGCCGGCCTGGGTGTGGAGTACACCGAGGACGAGTTCCCGAGTCTGAAAGAATAGGCAGCCAAGCAATGTCAGGAGGTACCGTGGGCAGCCCACTCCCCCGCGACCCCATCGCCGACGCCCAGCGAAACTGGGAACGCCACGGCTGGGGCGACGTCGCCGCGCCCATGGCGGCCATCACCGCGATCATGCGCACGCAGCAGATCCTGTTGGCGCGGATCGAGGGGGTCTTGAAACCATTCGGCCTGACCTTCGCGCGCTACGAGCTCCTGGCGCTACTGAGTTTCGCCCGCAGCGGCGCGCTGCCCATGAACAAGGCCAGCGCGCTGCTCCAGGTGCATCCGACGTCGGTGACCAACGCCGTCGACCGTCTGGAAAAGGCAGCCCTCGTGGTCCGCTCCCCGCACCCCACTGACGGGCGCACCACGCTGATCGAACTCACCGCGGAGGGCCGCACCCTCGCGAAGCGCGCGACGACGGCGCTCAACAACGAGGTGTTCGGCCAGTCCGGTTTCGGGGACGAAGACGTCGAGCACCTGATCCGCGTGCTCGGAGACTTCCGCAAGGCCGCGGGCGACTTCACGGACTGACCCCCTGACCACATTGCGAGATTCATATATCAAATAGTGAGACTCACACGTAGCATTGTGGCCATGAGCTCAGCCGTGGAACCCTTTGTCGACGTCGAATGGTTATCTCAAAACGGTCGCCGCGTGGTACTGGCCGATGTGCGCTGGTACCTCGACGGGCGCTCGGGCCGGGCGGCGTACGACGGCGGGCACATCCCCGGTGCCGTTTTTGTCGACCTGGATCGATGGCTCTCGGCTGAGGGATCGCCTCTCAAGGGAAGAAACCCGCTCCCCCCGCCGGAAGATTTTGCCCTTGGGATGCGGGAAGTGGGAATCAGCGACGACGACATCGTGGTGGCATACGACGACGCCGGCGGAGTCATCGCCGCACGCTTGGTTTGGATGCTGCGCGCCACAGGCCACAGCTCCGCCATTCTGGATGGCGGGTTGGCGAGCTACGAAGGGCCCTTGGAAACCGAACATCCTTCGAGGCGCGCAGGTGATTTCACCGCACAACCGTGGCCCAGGAACCGGCTCGCGGAGATCCATGAACTCTCAATCAAGGGGAACCTCGCGGTGGACGCACGCAACCGCGACCGATTCGAGGGCAGGCAGGACCCCATTGATCCAAGGCCCGGGCATGTGCCCGGCGCGCGGAACGTCCCGTGCAGGGAGAACCTGGACCCCGCCGGGAAACTGCGCAGCAAGGCCGAGTTGCTGCGCATATTCGCCACGGCGGGCATCACATCGGCCGAGAACGTGATCAGCTATTGCGGGTCCGGGGTGACGGCCTGCCACAATCTTTTAGCCCTGGAGCACGCCGGCCTCGGACACGGGCGGCTCTTCACGGGCGGGTGGTCCCAATACGGCCACGCGCTAGAACTCCCGGTCGAGCTCGGGACTAGCGGTGCTTGAACTCCGGCTGGCGCTTCTCGGTGAACGCCGCCATGCCTTCTTTTTGGTCCTCGGTGGCAAACAATGAGTGGAAGATCCTGCGCTCGAACAGGACACCCTGGGAGAGGCCGGTTTCGAAGGCTGCGTTGACGGCTTCCTTGGCCACCATGGCAACCGGTTTGGACTTGGACGCGATCACTTTGGCGGCCTCCAGGGCCTCCTCCACCACGGATGCGGCGGGCACGACGCGGGAAACGAGTCCCGCCCGCTCGGCTTCATTGGCGTCCATGAACCGCCCTGTGAGGATCATGTCCATCGCTTTGGCCTTGCCCACGGCATGGGTCAACCGTTGCGAGCCGCCCATGCCCGGAATGACGCCGAGGTTGATTTCCGGCTGGCCGAACTTGGCGTTGTCCCCGGCAATGATGAAATCGCACATCATGGCAAGTTCGCAGCCCCCGCCGAGGGCGAAACCGGACACCGCGGCAATCACGGGAATGCGCAGGCGCGTGAGGTTTTCCCAGGCGCGGAACCAGTCGGCGGCGTACATTTCCATGTACCCCTTGGAGGCCATCTCCTTGATGTCGGCGCCGGCCGCGAAGGCCTTCTCCGAGCCGGTGATCACCACGGCGCCCACCCCGGGATCCGCATCCATGTCCGACAAGGCGGCCACGATCTCATTCATTGTGGCCTGGTTCAACGCGTTGAGCGCCTTCGGCCGGTTCAGGGTCACCAAGCCCACCCGTCCACGGAGTTCCACCAGGATGTTTTCGTACTGCTGCGCCAAGCCGTGCCCCTTTTGTCGGTTGCTCAGTTGTGTCGGTTGCCCACGTTGTGGGCCCCCGGAAATGACCTACCCGCCAAGGCTACTTGGCGGACTTGTCCCGGATGTCCGTGATGATGCCGGAGAAGTCGCGCCCGGCTCCGCCTTCGGCGGCGAAAGCGTCGTAAATCCTCGAGGCGAGGTGTCCCATTTGCCCGTCCACTCCGGTGCTCTCAAGCGCGTTGACCGCGAGCCGCAGGTCCTTGGCCATGAGCGCTCCGGCGAATCCGGGCTGGTAGTCGCGGTTGGCCGGGCTCGTGGGAACCGGTCCGGGAACCGGGCAGTTAGTGGTCAGCGCCCAGCACTGCCCCGAGGCGTTGGAGGCGACGTCGAACAACGCCTGGTGAGTGAGGCCCAGCTTCTCGCCCAGCACGAACGCCTCGCTGACGGCAATCATGGAAACGCCCAGGATCATGTTGTTGCAGACTTTGGCGGCCTGCCCGGCTCCGTGGTCGCCGCAGTGCACGATCCTCCGGCCCATGAGTTCCAGGATCGGCTTCACCGTTTCGAAGTCCTCGGGCAGTGCCCCCACCATGAAGGTCAGGGTCCCGGCTTCGGCACCCACCACGCCTCCGGAAACCGGCGCGTCCACCGAGCGGTGGCCAGCCTCCAGCGCAATGGCCGCTGCCTCGCGGGCCTCGTCTACGTTGATCGTGGAGCAGTCGAGGAACAGCGTGTCCGGCGCAGCTACCGAGAGCAGGCCCGGCGCTCCGTCCACTCCCCGGTAGGCGTCCAGGACGTGCTTGCCGCTGGGCAACATGGTCAGGACAACGGAGGCCCCCCCGACCGCTTCCGGGGCGGTGTCCACCGTGGCAATACCGTGTTCACGGGCCGCCTCGAGTGCTGCCGGCACGGGATCGTACGCGACGACGTGATGCCCTGCTTTGACAAGGTTCACGGCCATGGGGCCGCCCATGTGGCCAAGGCCGAGGAAAGCGATGGTGCCGGAAACTGCGTCAGACATGGTCGGACTCCTTTGAATGAAGTTTGAGTTCACGATCGCCGAGCGGCGCGAAGAAGCCCTCGACGGCGGCCGGCGACACCTCCGCCAGGGAAGCCGGCTTCCATTGCGGGTTGCGGTCCTTGTCCACCACCTGGGCACGGATCCCCTCGCGAAAATCAGGCCCGGCCAGGCACCGCACGCCAACGCGGTATTCCTGCTCCAAGGCCTCGTCGAGGGAGAGCCCCTTGACCCGCCGCAGCGATTCCAGGGTGACCTTCACGGCTGTAGGCGACTTTGCCCCGATCGTCTCGGCGGCTGAAGCGGCTTCCCCGCCGGCGTTGCGCAGCCTCGCGACGATTTCCTCGGCGTCATCCGAAGCGTAGGCGTCGTCGATCCACTTGCGCTGGCCGGACAACGCCGAGGCCGGCGGTTCCTGCGCGAAGCGCCCGACGGCGGCCTCCGCCGTCGAGCTTTCCAGCGCTTCCGCGAGCGCGGGCAGGCTTTCGGACGGGACGAAGTGGTCCGCGAGCCCCAGGAAGAGGGCGTCAGCTCCGCTTAAATGGGCACCCGTGAGGGCGGCGTGGGTACCGGACTCCCCCGGCGAGCGGGAGAGCAGAAGGGTCCCGCCGACGTCGGGCACAAAACCAATAGTAGTTTCCGGCATGCCCGTGCGGGTCCTCTCTGTGACCACACGGACTGAGCCATGGGCCGATATCCCGACCCCGCCGCCGAGGACCAGTCCATCCATGAAGGCCACGTAGGGCTTCGGGTACCGGGCAATGAGTGAGTTCAAGCGGTATTCCGCAGCCCAGAAATCCGCGGTACGGTCTCCGCGGCGCAGGATGTCGTCGTAGATCGCCACGATGTCTCCACCCGCGCATAGTCCGCGGTCCCCGGCGCCGTGCACCAGAACGGTCTTGATGGCGTCGTCCTCCGCCCACGCGGTGAGCTGCTCCAGCATGGCGTGCACCATGCCGGCGGTGAGGGCGTTGACGGCCTGTGGCCGGTTCAGGGTGATGACGCCGAGGTGGCCGCGCTTCTCGAACAGGACCTCGGCCATCAGCTGCCGGCCGGCATCACGAAGCTGGCGCCCTGGCGGATGCCGGAGGGCCAACGGGTGGTGACCGTCTTGGTCTTGGTGTAGAAGCGGAACGCGTCCGCGCCGTGCTGGTTGAGGTCGCCGAAGCCCGAGGCCTTCCATCCGCCGAACGTGTAGTACGCAATCGGGACGGGAATGGGAACGTTGATGCCCACCATGCCCACTTCGACGCGGCTCGCGAAGTCGCGGGCTGCATCGCCGTCGCGGGTGAAGATCGCGACGCCGTTGCCGAACTCATGCTCGGAGCAGAGCCGCAGCGCTTCTTCGTAGTCGGCTGCGCGGAGGACGCTCAGGACCGGGCCGAAGATCTCCTCCTTGTAGATGGACATGTCCTTCGTGACGTTGTCGAAGAGGGTGGGGCCCACCCAGAAACCTCCGGCGTAGCCGTCCACCTTCAGGTCGCGCCCATCGGTGACGAGCGTGGCACCCTGGTCGACACCGGCCTGGATGTACCCCTCGATACGGTGTTTCGCCGAGGCGGCCACGACAGGTCCGAAGTCCGAATCCGCAGCCAGGCTCGGGCCCACCTTCAGGCCCTTGATGCGGTCCTGCAGCTTCGAGACGAGCTGGTCCGCCGTCTTCTGGCCAACCGGCACGGCCACCGAAATCGCCATACAACGCTCGCCGGCGGAACCGAAGCCGGCACCGATGAGGGCATCCGCTGCCATGTCGAGATCGGCGTCGGGCATGATCACCATGTGGTTCTTGGCGCCGCCGAAACACTGGGCGCGCTTCCCGTGGGCCGCTGCCGTGGCGTAAATGTACTGGGCAATCGGCGTGGATCCGACGAAGCCGATAGCCTTCACCCGCGGATCCTCGAGGAGGGTATCCACGGCTTCCTTGTCGCCGTTGATGACGTTGAAGACGCCTTCCGGCAACCCCGCCTCGGTGAAAAGTTCCGCCAGGCGCAGCGGCACCGAAGGGTCGCGCTCCGAAGGCTTGAGGATGAAGGCGTTGCCGGCCGCCAGCGCGGGGCCGGACTTCCAGAGCGGAATCATGGCCGGGAAGTTGAAAGGCGTGATGCCCGCGACGACGCCGAGCGGCTGGCGCAGCGAGTGGACGTCGATGCCGGTGCCGGCGTTGTCCGAAAATTCGCCCTTGAGCAGGTGCGGTGCCCCGGCGGCGAACTCCACCACCTCGATGCCGCGCTGGATATCACCCTTGGCGTCGGGGAAGGTCTTGCCGTGCTCGGACGAAAGGAGCGTGGCGAGTTCGTCCATGTGCTCGTTGACCAAGTCCACGAACTTCAGCAGGATCCGGCCGCGGCGCTGCGGGTTCATGGCGCCCCATTCGAGCTGGCCTTTCTCCGCGCTCGCAATGGCGTTCCTGACCTCATCAGCGCTGGCCAAGGGAAGCCGGGCCTGGACCTCGCCGGTACAAGGATTGTAGACATCGCCAAAGCGCGTGGAGGTGCCATCGACCCTCTGGCCGTCAATGTAGTGGGAAAGTTCGCGCACCATGGAATGCTCCTTTGCATAGGGGGAATGCCCGCCATCGGCCTCGAAAGCGCAAGTCCAACTGCGCTCCCGGACGTCTTTGATCCCGAATATACTCGGACTTCCTACTAATTTCTAGAGGACGTCAGCTCGTGCCCAGGTGGCCTGGCTCAACGAGGAAGCGAGCCGTAGGCATCCAGGGCCTCCCGCCGCGAGGCCTTAAGGTCCACCACCGGCTCCGGATAGTCCGCCGTGGACAGCTCAGGGATCCACTGGCCAACGTATCTGCCATCGGGATCGAATTTCGCTGCCTGGGTCTCCGGATTGAAGATCCTGAAGAAAGGCGAGGCGTCCGCGCCGGAACCGGCTACCCACTGCCAGTTCGCAGGATTGGACGCAGGATCGGCGTCCACCAAGGTGTCCCAGAACCATTGCTCGCCCACTTGCCAATGGATGCCCAGGTTCTTCACCAGGAGGCTGGCGGAAACCATGCGGACCCGGTTGTGCATCCATCCCGTGTGCCACAATTGCCGCTGGCCGGCGTCCACCATGGGGAACCCGGTGCGGCCCTCCTGCCATGCGCGAAGGAGGTCGGCGGCCTCCGTGACTTCCCCAAGCGGGCCTGCACCCTGACCAACCGGCCAAGCCCACCGGTAGTGGTCGAAACCGGGCCGCAAATTGGCCGTTGCCAGGTCCGGATGATGGAAGTATTGGTGCCAGCAGAATTCACGCCAACCGAGTTCCGAGGCGAAAACGGCCGCACCGTCGCCCGGTTCCCGGCGCCGGCCCTGCTGGGCATGCCACACCTCGAACGGGCTGAGCTGTCCCCACCGCAAGAAGGGCGACAACCGGCTGCTGCCCGGCAGGTCCGGCCGATCCCGGTTCACCGAATAGTCCGCCAGCCCGTGCTCCAGGAAGTCATCAAGTAGCTCATGCGCCTGGGCCGAACCCGGCTGCCAGCTTTCGGCCAGTCCGGCAGACCAGTCGGGGTTCCGCGGCAACAATCCCCAAGAGTCCAATTCCTCGGATTCGGGGAGCTGGCCGGAGAATCCGCGGCCGGGTTCCGGAGCCTCCAGCGGTTCACGGAAATCCAAGCCGGACACAGCCCGCCAAAAGGGCGTGAAGACCTTGAACGGCCCCCCTTGCTTCGTGGTGACGGCCCACGGTTCATGCAGCAACGATGCCTGGAAACTCTCCGAGTGCATTCCGGACTCGCGCGCCCAGGCCTTGATGCCGGCGTCGAGCGTTCGCTCTGCCTCGCCGTAACGGCGGTTCCAGTACAGCGATCCGGAACCCATCGCCGTCGCGGTCTGCCGGACGATCTCCGCCGCCCGTCCGCGGCGCAGCAAGAGCGGCACGCCCAGGGCGGCGAGGTCTTCGCGAAGGGCAAGCAGGGAATGATGCAGCCACCATCGGGAGGCTCCGCCAAGCGGCCTGATGCCCGGCGATTCCTCGTCGATTACATAGAGCGCGACGGCGGCGCCGTCCTCGGCTGCCGCCCGCAGCGCCGGGTTGTCCGTGGCCCGGAGGTCGTCCCGGAACCACACGATCGACGGCTTCACTATTTCCCCTCGGATTTCGCGCAAAGGCCATGCCCCCTAGGACGAATCCTAAGGGGCATGATCTGTGTTGAGATTTACTTAGGCATCAGGACGGAGTCAACCAGGTACACCGTGGCGTTGGCAGTGTGGACGCCGCCGCAGATCACGGCGGAACCTCCGTCAACCTTGAGTGCGTCCTTGGTTCCCGTAACGGTCACGGAGTCGCCCTCAACCGTCTTGTGGGTTCCCACGATCTGGTCCGGGGTCAGCTGGCCGGGGATGACGTGGTAGGTGAGGATCTTGCTCAATGTAGCGTCGTCGGTCTTGAGGCCGTCGATGGTGGCGGCGGGGATCTTGGCGAAAGCGCTGTCCACGGGAGCGAAGACAGTGAACTGGCTGCCATTAAGCGTGTCCACCAGGTTGACCTTGGGGTTCAGCTTGCCGGACACAGCGGCCGTGAGGGTCTTGAGCAACGGGTTGTTGGAAGCGGCCACGGCTACGGGGTCGAGCGCCATGCCAGCAACGGAACCTGCACCGCTGGGAACCTGGGAGGCGTAAGCTGCACAGCCCGGGCCAACCAGGTCTTTGCTCGGGTCCATCGCGGCACTTGCCGACGCTGAGGGGGTCGCTGCCATGGTGGACGACGGGCTCGGAGCCGCCGATGAGGGTGAAGCCGTGGTAGCGGAGCCGCCACATGCAGTGAGGCCCAGCAGGGCGGAAGCGGCGAGGCCGGCGATCGCAAAAGACGTGCGCTTTGTAGCAAGCATGACATTTCTCCTTCAAACGGACTGACATTCGGTGCCGGTTGATTCCGGCGTGAAAGCACTTCACCCTTGCGGGCTAAGTCCTTATGCCAGCTATTCGGAGGTGCGGGCCACAGGGATGGGTGAGTTTCAAAACTTAATTTGAAAGGGGTTAAGCGGAGCTCATGCGGTGGGCTTCTTCCATGAGCAACTTGCCGAGGAATTCCTGGCGTTCAGGACGGAACCGCGGTTCGATCCCTGTGAGGGACAAAGCGCCGATTGGCCGGCCCAGCTGGTCGAAGACGGCGGCGGCCATCCCCCAACTGCCCTCCAGCACCAAACCGGGATTCACCGAGTACCCGGCCATCCGGGTCTGCTCAAGGTTCCGGCGCACCACGCTCTCGGTGTGGCCAGCGGCGAAGTCCCCGGCGTGCCGTTCCCAGCCGGACAAGATCGTTTCCTGCTCCTCGTCCGCCAGGAAGGCCATGATCGCTGTGCCCGCCGACGCGACGCCGAGCGGGAACCTGACGCCCTCGTGCAAGACGAATGACCGCACCGGGAAGCTGCCTTCCTCGCGAAGCACGCACACGGTTTCGTGGCCACGACGGATCGAATAGAAGGCGCTTTCGCCGCTCTCCTCGGCGAGGCGGCGGAGGCTGGGCCGCGCCAGGTCCTCAACCGGGAACCGGGCCGCCGCCACCGAGCCCAGGAGGAAGATCTCCGGCCCCAAGATCCAGTTACCGGTCCGCTGATCGTGGTCCAGCAGGCCTTCAGCGGCGAGGGACGCGAGCAAGCGGTGCACCGTGGGGCGGGTCAAGCCCGACTCGCGGACCAGGCCAGCGATGGACATGCCCTCCGGCTTGCGTCCCACGAGCCGGAGGAGCGCAGCGACCCGGCCTACCACTTGGGCGCCCTGGACCGGCTTGGTTTGCGGCTGCTGAGTTGGCAACGTTACCCCTCTCCAAAGATTTCCTCCACAATGTGGACACTTCAAAGAGTAGCGTCCACACTGTGCAAGTTCAGCCTTGCTGGCCAAGGAACGCCGTTGACCCTCCGCGCAGAACCGCCCTATGCTCCTTTTCAGACCGCTAACTCAGCCCAGTGTCCACAAAGTGGATAGACGCTGGGCGACCCTACTCAAAGACGAGGACAACGCCATGGCCAAAATCCACTCCAGCGCCGCCGTTGCAATGCAAGACGTCCTGCGCGACGGCCAGACGATCGCCGTCGGGGGCTTCGGCCTCAGCGGCATCCCCGCCGACCTGATCGACGCCGTCCGCGACTCGGGCGTCAAGGACCTGACGGTGGTTTCCAACAACATGGGCATCGACGGCAAGGGGCTCGGCGTCCTCATCGAAGCCGGCCAGGTCCGCAAGGTCATCGCCTCGTACGTGGGCGAGAATAAGCTCTTCGCCGAGCAGTACCTCTCCGGCCAGCTTGAGGTCGAGTTCGCCCCGCAGGGCACCCTCGCCGAACGCCTCCGCGCCGGCGGGGCAGGCATCCCGGCTTTCTACACGCGGACCGGCGTCGGAACCCTGGTTGCCGAGGGCAAACCGCTCGAAGAGTTCGACGGCGTCACGTACGTCCGCGAACGCGGGATCGTCGCCGACGTCGCGCTGGTCCACGCCCATACCGCGGACACGGACGGCAACCTGATCTACCGCTACACGGCCCGGAACTTCAACCCGGTGGTGGCGACGGCGGGAATCGTGACCATCGCGGAGGCCGAAGTGATCGTGGAGCCCGGCGAATTGGATCCGAACCACGTCGTGACACCCGGCGTCTACGTCCAACGGCTGGTCCAGGCGAGCGGCCGGGCCAAGGACATTGAGCAGCGTACCGTCCGGCCCCGCACTGAAGCCCTGGCCGTCTGAACACCACCAAGCGAAGGAGTACCACCATGGCATGGACCCGCGACGAGATGGCCGCCATTGCGGCCCAGGAACTCAACGACGGCGACTACGTCAACCTCGGCATCGGCATTCCCACCCTCGTTGCCAACAACCTGCCCGACGGCGTACGGGTCGTGCTGCAGAGCGAGAACGGCCTCCTCGGGATGGGGCCTTTCCCCTATGAAGGCGAGGAAGACGCTGACCTCATCAACGCCGGTAAGCAGACCGTCACGGTCCTGCCCGGCGGCAGCATCTTCGACTCCGCGACGTCGTTCGGCATGATCCGCGGCGGACACGTCAAGGTTGCCATCCTCGGCGCCATGCAGGTTTCGGGCAACGGCGACCTCGCCAACTGGACCATTCCGGGAAAGATGGTCAAGGGCATGGGCGGCGCCATGGACCTGGTGGCCGGGACACCGCGCGTCGTGGTCCTCACCGAGCACAACGCCAAGGACGGGAGCGCCAAGATCGTCCGGGAATGCACCCTGCCGTTGACGGGCCTCCAGGTGGTGGACCGCATTGTCAGTGACCTCGCGGTGTTCGATTTGTTCAAGAACGACGACGACGGGCGGCAGCTGGCGCTGACCCGCCTCGCGCCCGGGGTCACCGTCGAGGAGATCCGAAGCAAGACGGGGGCCGCGTTCACGGTCTCCTTGGAAGAAGCCGCCCTCGAAGGAGCCACAGCATGAGCCTGCAACACCAGTTCGGCAAAGACGTCCTCCTCACGGGCTGGGGACACAGCAAGTTCGGCAAACTCACGGACGAGACGCTGGAGTCCCTGATCGTTCAGGTGTCCGCGGAGGCCATCCGGAACTCGGGCCTTGAGCCGCGGGACATCGATGAGATCTACCTCGGCCAGTTCAACTCGGGCATGCAGCCCCTGGGCTTCACGTCCTCCTTGGCCCTGCAGCTGTCCGAAGACCTCGCCAATGTGCCCGCAACCAGGACCGAAAACGCCTGCGCCTCCGGTTCCGCCGCATTCCAGCAGGGCGTGAAGGCTGTCTTGGCCGGGACGGCCCGCAACGTGCTGGTGATCGGTGCCGAAAAGATGACCGACGCCGGGGCCGACGTGGTGGGAGCCGCACTCCTTGGCGCGTCCTACGAGATGGCAGGCAAGACCTCCACCACCGGCTTCACGGGGCTCTTCGCCGAGGTGGCCAAGCACTACGAGAAGCGCTACGGAGCGGGCCTGGGCGGAGCGTGTCTGGGCGACATCCTTGGTTCCATCGCCGCCAAGAACCACCACAACGGCATGGACAACCCCTACGCGCAGATGCACCGGGACTTCGGCGAGGAGTTCTGCCGGACGGTTTCCGAGAAGAATCCCATGGTGGCCGAACCGCTCCGCCGCACCGACTGCTCCCCCGTGTCCGACGGCGCCGCCGCCGTCGTGCTCTCCCTCGGCCCGGCGTCGGGCGCTGCTACTGAACCCGTGCGGCTGGCGGGCTTCGGGCACGCAAACGACTTCTTCCCGGCAGAACGCCGCGACCCTACGGAGTTCGCGGCCACGCGGGTGTCCTGGGAGCGCGCGCTGGGGATGGCCGGCGTCGGGATCGACGGGCTGGACTTCGCCGAAGTGCACGATTGCTTCACGATCGCCGAACTGATCATGTACGAGGCCATGGGGCTGACGCCGCGCGGCGAAGGTTCCCGCGCGGTGCAGGAAGGCTGGGTCTACAAGGACGGCAAGCTGCCCATCAATGTGTCCGGCGGGCTCAAGGCCAAGGGCCACCCCGTGGGCGCCACCGGGGTATCGCAGCACGTCATCGCGGCCATGCAGCTCACGGGAACCGCGGGCGCGATGCAACTGCCCAACGCCCGCCGCGGCGCCGTACAGAACATGGGCGGCGTAGGCATCGCGAACTACGTGAGCGTCCTAGAAGCAGTCTAGCCTCGGCGGCCACCCCAACTGACTCGCAGTTGTTGTCGTTTTCAGCCCGCATAACGACAACAACTGCAAGTCAGTTGGGCACCCGGAGGTGCAGGCGCGGCCCTACTTCGCCGCTAGCACCGCCGCACCAGCTGCCGCGCAGGCTTCGTCCAGGGCGCCGTCCGGTGCGCCGCCGACGCCGATCCCCGCCACGGACACGCCGTTCACCTTGAGCGGCACTCCGCCGGGCAGGAAGAGTGTGCCCGGGAGGTCGGCGATCGACGGTCCGTTGCCGTTGATTCGCTTGGCGAGTTCGCTGGTGGGCGCACCGAAGGCGGCTGCGGTGTAGGCCTTCTGCTTGGCGGCCTCGATGGTGTGTTCGGCCGCATTGTCGCCGCGGAGCAAGGCTTGGACTGTCCCGAAGCGGTCCACGAGCGCAACCGTGACGAAAGGAAGCTTGTCGGCCTGGCACTTCGCCAAAGCGGCGTTGACTGCCTGGCTGGATGCACCGACGGTGATGCGGTTCTGGGGGACCACGTTTTCCGCGGAGGGACTGACGTCAACGGCGGCCGTCGCGGTTTTGGCCGCGGCCGGCGTCACGGCGTTCGCGACGGCGGTTGCCCCTCCGGTCAGGAGCAAGGCTCCAACGGCAGCGGCGGCAAAGATCTTGTTGGACTTCTTCATGGTGGTCCTCCGGGAGGTCGGCAACGGGTACAGTTCCATGCTTCCCGCAGGGCTCCCTCACCACATCCGGCGCTCGTCGTGCCCGGCCTCATCCCTTCCGTTCCCGGTATCAGCCAAAAGGCGGAGAGACCAGCGACCTGAACGCCCCTAGCATGGGAAGAATGCCGGAATCTCCGAACAGGACGGCCTCCCGTCCCGCTGCCTTCCGCCCCACCCGGGGCCCGATCGATGCAGTGGTCCACCTCAGCTTCGCCGTGCTCATGGTGGCATCCGGCGTGCGCTACGTCCTGCGGCACAGCCCGGCCGACAATCTCTGGACTGTGGCCCTGGCGGCCGCGGTCTGCGTTCTCTATGCAGTGGTGGCGGTGCTGGCCAAGCGGCACCAACCGTGGCTGTTGTGGATGGTGGCGCTCGTGCTCGCCTGGGCCGTACTGGTCATTGCCGCACCGAGTTTCGCTTGGTGCTCCTTCGCTTTGTTTTTCCTGTCCCGCGCGGCCTTCAGCGGTTGGATCGCCTATCTGGCCGCGGGTTTGACGGCAAGTGCCACGGCCATCGGGCTGTTCCGCCTCAGCGGCGACACCGACGTCGCCATGCTGCTCGGGCCCATCGCCGCAGCGGTTCTGCTCACGTTGATCTACGACCGCATTGAGGACGACGCCGCGCTGCAACGCCAACTCCACGCCGACGTGTCCCAAGCGCAGGAACGCCTCGCGGCGAGCGAACGCGCAGCCGGGATCGCCGCGGAGCGCGAACGTGTCTCGAGGGAAATCCACGACACCGTCACTCAAGGCCTTGCCAGCAGCCTGCTCCTGCTCGAAGCCGCGCAGCGCTCGTGGCCTGAAGAGGGCGCGAAAGCGGAAGTGCAGAAGGCCGGGACCCTCCTGCGGCAGAACCTGGCCGACACCCGCAGCCTGGTCCACGAACTTTCCGCCCCTGGCCTGGAGAGCGGACCACTGCCCCAGGCCCTCGAACAGGCCGCCCGCCAATACCTCGACTCCGTGATCGTCCACGTCACCGGGGATCCCCGCCCGGTACCGGCCGAAGTTCGCCACGCCCTGATGCGCGTGACGCAAAGCGCGGCGGCCAACATCAAGCTCCACGCCCACTCTCAACAGGCCAGTTTGACGCTTGGATTCCTGCCCGGGGCCGTCACCCTGGACGTGTTCGACGACGGCCGCGGCTTTGATCCCGTTGCGGTACCTCCGCCGTCGGAAAAGGGCGGCTACGGTCTGCGTGCCATGCGCCAACGGGTGGAACAACTCGGCGGGGTATTTTCGGTGGAGAGCTCCCCCGGAGAGGGAACCGTCGTAGCCGCGCAACTACCGCTGCCGGTTACAGAACCGGATCAAGCACACCAGTCGCCCATCAAGAAAGACGCCCCATGAACCCCATTTCGGTCCTGCTCGTCGATGACCATTTGGTGGTCCGCAGCGGACTCAAGGCGTTGCTCGGCACCCAGCCGGACATCACCGTCGTCGCCGAAGCCGCATCGGGCGAGGAAGCCCTCCTCATTGCGCAACAACACCCGGCCAACGTCGTCATGATGGACCTCGCCATGGGCCAGGGCATGGACGGAATCGAGGCGATCAAGCGATTGCTCCAAGCGAGCAAGCAGCAAGCGGTATTGGTGTTCACCACCTATGATTCCGATGCCGACATCGTGAGGGCCGTAGATGCAGGTGCCATGGGCTACGTGCTCAAGGACGCCGCGCCGGAGGAGATCTTCGCCGCGGTCCGGGGCGCGGCCCAAGGCAAGAGCGTCATGAGCGCGCCTGTGGCCAGCAAGCTGTTCCAGCAATTGCGCAACCCGGACGAGGTCCTCACCCCGCGGGAAGCCGAACTGCTCAGCCTCCTCATTCAAGGCCTCAGCAACCGCGAGCTCGGCAAACGCCTGTTCATCTCCGAGGCTACGGTCAAGACGCATTTGGCGCACATCTACGCCAAGCTCGGCGTAGAGACAAGGGCCGCGGCGATTGCGGTGGCCATCCGCCGCGAGGGGATGCGTTAAGAAAAAATGCGGGTGCCGGTGTCGATTTGGCCGGTCGCCATTCGTATAGGGGGTGACCGGGCCGCAGAGAGCGGTCCGCAGGAGCAAGGGAGCATGTCATGCGCCAGATAAATGCCACGTTGTCCATCACCCTCGACGGAGTCATCCAGGGCCTGGGCCGTCCGGACGAGGACACCCGCGGTGGCTTCACCCACGGTGGGTGGGGCGGCAGGTACAACGACGAGGTCATGGGCCGTGAGATGGGCAAGGGCATGGCGAAAACCGCGGACATGCTGTTCGGACACCGGACCTGGACCGATTTCATCACCGCCTGGGGCACCCGCGCCGACGACAACCCGTTCACCGTGTACATGAACGCGGCATCGAAGTACGTTGTGTCAAGGACGCTGGAGAACGCCGACGCCTGGCAGAACTCCATTCTGCTCTCCGGCGAGGCCGCCGAGACGGTGGCCAAACTCAAGGCCGGGCCGGGCAACGATCTGACGATCATCGGCAGTGCGTCGCTTGTCCGCTCCCTGCACGCCGAAGGCCTCATCGACAACTTCACGCTGCTGATCCACCCGCTCACCCTGGGTACCGGGACGCGGCTGTTCGAAGGCCCAGCCCCGCTGACCGAGTTCGAGCTCACCGGCTCCGTCACCACCACCAAGGGCGTCATCATCGCCCACTACACCCGCCGATAACGAAAGGGGTGGCCTCACGCGTGCCGGCCCATTCCCCAGCTACCGCGCCGGGTCTAAACTGACCCTATGTCCGACACCGCAGGACGCAAGTTGTTTCAGCATTCAGGAACGGCGCTGATCTTCCGGGGAGCTTTGGCCCTTCTCTTGGCCTTCCTGGTCGCTTCCCTGCCGGTCGCCACGGTGTTTGCCCTCGTCTACGTGTTTGGCGTGTACGCCATGACCGACGGGCTCACCAACATGGCCCACTACTTCTACGATCCTGCACGGCACTCCCGCTGGAGCCTGATCGGCGGCTTCATCTCGGTCGCGACCGGCATCGTTGCCGTTTCGTGGCCGGGAATTACCGCCGCGGCACTAGGCGTCCTCATAGGAGCATGGGCCTTGGTCCTCGGGGTTTCGCAGATCATCCTTGCCATGGACACCAGGACGACGGTCAGGGCTTGGTGGATTTGGATGTTGACGGCGTTGGTCACAACTTTGTTTGGGCTCTTTGTGCTGGTCAATCCGGGCGCGGGATTCCTGGGCGTAGTGGCACTCCTCGCGACATACTCCGCGGTCAGCGGCGTTTTGTTGATCGCCTCCGGCATCAAGCTCCGCAGGCGCGCCTCCTCTTCGGTAATGCTCGCCCATTAGGCTTGCGGCAGCAATCTGCTGCGAGGGGATGCGCAAGGTCCCAAGTTCGGTAAGTTAGTGGCTGTGAAGATAGCTACCTGGAATGTAAATTCGCTCCGCGCACGTGCCGACCGCGTCGAGGCCTGGCTGCAGCGCAGTGACTGCGACGTCCTCGCCATGCAGGAAACCAAGTGCAAGGACGACAACTTCCCGTGGGAGCTCTTCGAGCGCATGGGCTACGAGGTTGCCCACTTCGGCCTGAGCCAATGGAACGGCGTTGCGATCGCCTCGCGCGTAGGGCTCGACGACGTCGAACGCACCTTTGTTGACCAGCCCGCCTTCGGAAAGGCCGGCAAGGACCCTGTCCAGGAAGCCCGCGCCATTGCGGCAACGTGTGGCGGGGTACGGGTGTGGAGCCTGTACGTTCCCAACGGCCGATCCCTGGACGACGAACACATGCCGTACAAGCTCAAGTGGCTGGACACCCTGAAGGGCCACGCCGCCGGCTGGATCACGCAGAACCCCGAGACCCAGGTGGCGCTCATGGGCGACTGGAACATCGCGCCGCTTGACGAGGATGTCTGGGACATCGATTACTTCAGGGCGAACGCACTCACCCACGTCAGCGAACCCGAGCGCGAGGCATTCCGGGCGTTCGAAACGGCCGGTTTCACCGACGTCGCCCGCGCCTACACACCAGGTCCCGGCGTCTACACCTACTGGGACTACACACAGCTGCGGTTCCCCAAGAAGGAGGGCATGCGCATCGACTTCGTCATGGCCTCCCCCGCGCTGGCCGCCCGCGTCACCGGGGCGTCGATCGACCGCGAGGAACGCAAGGGCAAGGGCGCCTCGGACCACGCTCCCGTGATCGTGGAGCTTACGGACTGAGTAGCAACAATGACGGAGGAGGCGGGCCCGCGATGAGCGGAAAGCTATACGGGAGCCAGGCAGGACTGCCCTTCTCTTCGGCGTTGCGCGTCTACGAACCGCTCGAAGCGTTCCCCGAGGACCAGCGGCAGCAGCTCGTGGCGAGCGGTACCCGCAGCGGCTCGCGGGCCGCCGTCGAAAATGCCGAGCTGCTCGCTTCCCTCGGACGGGTCACCCGCAAGGGCGGGGACCCTTTCCCGACCGGGAGCACGGATCTGGTGCGCATCACTCGGGTTCCTTCCGGAGACCGGAACGATCCCGACGCCGGGCGGCTGCTTTACTGCCCCAGCCAGCTGGTCATCCGGGCAGGATTGGCGGCCAATGCCCTCATGGAAGGTATCCACGGACCGCTCGCGGACCTGCTCATCCCCGTGGACCAGCGCGACCGGCACCAGGCTCGCATCGACCGCATCAACGCCAGTCATGACGCGAAGCGGGTGCACACGCGGGCCTCCACGTGGGGGATCCCCTTCAGCTGGTTCTCGCTGTTCCAGGAATCGGACCGCAAGGATGTCGTGGAATCCGGCGGCCGCATCCTGACGGTCAGGGTCTGGGCCTCACTGACCGATGCCTTGGACCGGGCACGCTTCGCAGTAGCCAACCTCGCCCTTGCAGCCCCGGACCTGGACATGCTGGACGACCTCACCCAGCTCACCGAATGGCTCGAGTTGTTCCATGTGCAGTCAATGGTCGAACTGGACTACGGTGCAGTGGCGGACAAGGTGTACCCGGACGAGTCGCCCATGGACGTCAGGCTCGGCATCGAATGCCTGGCCGAGGGGGACATGACGGGAGCGGCCGCGGCGTATCGGAGGCTGGCTTCCCGCTGGATCCCCATCAGGCAGTTGGCCCGGGCTTCCTAGCTTTTGGGGTTCCTAGCTTTCGGGCCGCGGCGGGGCGGTGGTTTCCCGCACGATCAGCCGGTGGGCTGCTTTCATTGACCGCACGGAGCCTGTGGCCCCGGCCAATTCGTCCAACAGCATGCGCGTGCCCAATTGGCCTTGTTCCACGGGGTCCTGGGCTACGGTTGTCAGCCCCATGGCCTCGGCGAATTCATGGTTGTCGATGCCGATGATGGACAATTCTTCCGGTACGCGGACGCCACGACGGCGTGCCTGCAACATGGCCCCCATGGCCATTTCATCTGAGGCACAGAAGATCGCTGTCGGCTTGGGTCCAGGTTTGCTCCAGAGCTCGTCGAAGGCTTCCTGGCCACTGCCCACAGTGAAGTTTCCGAAGATGTCCCATTCCGGCGGCATCGAGAAGCCCGCGCTCGTCATGGCATCCGTGAAGCCGTCAACGCGCAGCCGCGGCACGGTGAAGTTCAGGTCGGAATCGTCCTGGCCGTGGAGCAGCGCGATCTCCCGATGCCCGAGGTTCAACAGATGCATGGTGGCTTCCACCGAGGCGGCGTAATCGTCGATCCCGATGCTGGGGCAATCCTCCACTGGACCGCCGACAATGACCAAGGGGATTTCGATCCTTTGGAGATCGGCAATTTCCTCAGGCGTCAGGGACATACAAAGGACCAGGAGCGCATCGATCTGCTTGTAGACCATCGTCTTGCTGAAGAGCCGTTCCCGCGCTCCGCGCTGGCCGCCCAAGTTGAACAGGGACAGGTTGTAACCGCGGGCGTGGAGCTCACGGTCCACGCCCTCGATGGCCTTGAAGAAGAACCAACGGTCCACGTAGGGGGCCAGGACACCGATCGTCCTGGTACGTCCCGTGGCCAGTCCCGAAGCAGACGACGACGCCACATACCCAAGTTCTCCCGCGACCCTGAGGATCTTCTCCCGGGTAGCAGGAGATACCCGGGGAAGGCCGCGCACTGCGCGGGAAACGGTGGCGGTGGAAACGCCAGCGGCCTGTGCGACATCCTCAATGCTGGCTCCTGCGTGGCCGCCACGCTGGGACCGTTCACTCGTTTTCGCCACTCAAGCCCCCTCAAGGAATCCGTGCGGAAGCCGGGGGTTCCTTCCCAGACGGCAGATAACCAGCGTATTCCGCCTGGCTGTCCTCCGCCGATTCCGCGCTACTTATTTCGGCTCGCTGCTCACGTGATGCGCCTGGATGTCCGTGCCGGGAGCCGCCGGCGAAGCCGAAGCATCCCCCACAAGGCCAGCAGCACTGCCAGGAGGCCCAGGGCCCAGCCCAGTGCGGGCTGGGCCGTGAGTTCGGCGGCCACAGTGATGACCAGCAGGACCAAGGCCCAGAAGCCGAGAAAACCTATCACGAGGTCGAAATCTTCCGCCGATTTCACCCGCGAGTGCTGCTCCTTGGCCGGGCCGCCGATGGACGGCCCGGCCGAATCGGGAGTTTGCGTCATTTGACGGCGCCGGCTGTCAGGCCCGCCACGATCTTGCGCTGGAAGACCAGCACAAGGATCACCAGTGGAATCGTCACAACCGTTCCGGCTGCCATGACGGCGGTGTACGGCTCCTGGTGGGCCTGGGCACCGGCGAAGTAGGCGATTGCGACCGTGACGGTCTTCGTCTGGTCATTGGACAGCTGGCTCGCGATGAGGAACTCGTTCCACGAAGCGATGAACGCCAGGATGGCGGTGGTGAAAACAGCCGGCGCAGCGAGCGGCATGATCACCTTGCGGAATGCCTGGCCCTGCGTGCAGCCATCAATCCGGGCTGATTCCTCCAGCTCCCACGGCATTTCCCGGAAAAAGGACGTCAGGGTGTAAACCGTCAGGGGGAGAACAAACGAGATGTTCGGAATGATCAGCGCCTGATATGTGCCGTACCAGCCGATGTTCGTGAACAGCTGGAACAACGGAGTCACCAAGGCCACACCCGGGAACATCGAGGCCCCGAGGACAAAGCCGAGGACCAGGAACTTGAAGCGGAATTCAAGCCTGGACAAGGCATACGCCGCGAAAACCCCGAAAAGCAGGGCGACAACGGTGGTTACCCCTGCCACGAAGAGCGAGTTCAACAGGTTCCGGCCGAAGTGGTTGCCCAGGCTTTCGGAGAACACCGTGTTGAAGTTGTCCCAGGTGACGTGGGTGAAGAAAGGCGTCGAATCGAAGGTATATCCAACGTCGCGGAACGCGGTCACGATCATCCAGTAAAAGGGAATCAGGCACCAGATGAAGATGAGCCCTGCGCTGATGTACGTGCGCCCGCTCGCCCAGCGTTCCCGCCGTCGGGCAGCTGTCTTAGGCGCGGAGTCAATGCTCACGGCGGTCATTTGTCCTGCCCCTTGGTGGTCTTGGGTGTGGCTGAGGCGACTGCGTTGGCTCCCAGGAAACGAACGAAGATGAACGCAACGAGGAAGATGATCAAGAACGTGATAGTTGACAACGCCGCTGCTGAGTTGAATCCCTGACGGATCTGGTCAACAACCAAAATGGACAACGTTGTTGTGCCGTTCGAGCCTTGGGTCATGATGGCCGGGAGGTCATACATGCGCAGTGCGTCAAGGACACGGAATAGGACAGCCACCATGAGTGCCGGCTTCACCAGCGGCAGGGTGATCTGGGTGAAGCGCTGCCAAGCCGAGGCGCCGTCCACCTTCGCGGCTTCGTACACTTCGGCCGGGATGATCTGCAGGCCAGCCAAGATCAGCAGGGCCATGAACGGCGTCGTCTTCCAAACGTCTGAAATGATGATCGCCCAGCGGGCAGGCCATTCGCTACCTGTCCACAGGATTGCGGTACCAAAGAGCTTGTTGGCGATTCCGTCGAAAGCGAAGATGAAGAACCACAGTTTCGCGGTCACGGCCGTTGGAATGGCCCACGGAACCAGGACTGCAGCACGAAGGGCGCTGCGGCCGCGGAACGTCCGGGCCATGATGACGGCCATCCAGAACCCGAGGACAGTCTCCAGGACAACGGTGACCGCCGTGAAGAAGAACGTCGTTCCGACCGCGCTCCAGAATTGGGCGCCGAGGGTGCCAGGAGCACAGGCAGCAGAGCCACATTGCTGGGCCAACCAGTGGACAAAGTTATCGAAGCCCGCGGGTCCGCCCTGGACGAAGACCTTGGTGACCGGGTCAAGGCCCTGGTCCTTCTGGAACGCCATGATAATCGCGTTGACCACCGGGTACACGATGACAACGGCAAGCAATACCAGGGCGGGGGAAATCAACCAGAACGCCCAGCGGCCTTGAGACGTGGCCGCCCGGTCCTGTCCTACTTCTTTTTGAACTTTTTTGGTTTTGGGGCTTGGTGTCTCTGGCGCCCGCTTAGGTTGCGCAAGGGTGGACATTTCCCCTCCTTCCGGAAATTGATGGCGTGCCCCCGGGCGGCCGTACGCGTAAAGCGCCGGCCGCCCGGGGTTCACTGGAGGTGTCGCTATTGGCTGGCCGAGTTGATGGCCGTGTCCATATCCGTCATTGCTTGATCGACGGACTTGTCACCCTTGATGGCAGCGTAGGCGTTGTCCTGGATGGCTTTGGTGACAGCCGGGTAGAACGGCGTGACCGGGCGCGGCACGGCATTCGAGATCGAGGTCTTCAGCACCGGAAGGTACGGCAGCTGCTGGACCAGGGTCGGGTCGTCGTACAAGGAAGCGAGCACCGGGGCCAGCGAGCCCTGCGTTGCGTAGAACTTTTCAGTCTCTTCACTGGTCATGAAGGTCAGGAAGTCCTTGGCCGTTGCCTTGTGCGCCGAGTAGACGCTGACGGCGAGGTTGTGTCCACCGAGGGAAGAGGCGCCGGGGCCGCTCTTACCCGGGAGCGGAGCCATGCCGAAGGTGTCCTTCACCTTGGACGAACCGTCCGTCTTGGCGAGGTTGTAGACGTAGGGCCAGTTGCGCAGGAAGAGGAGCTTGCCGTCTTCGAAGGACTGCCGGCCCTGTTCTTCCTGGTAGGTCACGCCCTGCGTGGGGATGTTTCCGCTCTTGTAGGCGGTGACCAGGTTGTTGAGGCCGGCCTTCGCCGCCGCCGAGGTCACGGTGGACTTGCCGTCGTCGCCAACGATCGTGCCGCCGGCCGAGTTGATGGCTTCAGCCGCGTTCACGGTGAGGCCTTCATACTTGGCGAACTGTCCTGCGTAGCAGTCGATGCCGTTCGACTTCGCGATGGAGCACATGCTCATCATCTCGTCCCAGGTCTTGGGCGGGGTGGGCACCAGGTCCTTGCGGTAGTAGAGGATGCCGCCGTCCGAGGTCTGGGGTGCCGCGAAGAGCGTGTTGTTGTAGGTCGCCGTCTTGACCGTGGCGGGAAGCATCTTTGAGGTATCGATGCTCATCTTGTCCGTGAGCGGCTGCAGCCAACCCTTCGCTGCAAACTCGGCGGTCCAGATGACGTCCACGTCAACGACGTCGTAATTGACGTTCTTTGCCTGGAAGTTCTGGACCAAATCGTCGTGTTGCTGGTCCGCCTGGTCGGATTGCTCCTTGAAAGTGACCTTCTGGTCCGGGTGCGCCGCATTCCACTTATCGACGAGCGGGCGGACAACGTTGCTGTTGTCTTTGCCCTGGACGTAGGTGATTGGACCGCGTCCGTCGAGGTTCGCTGCGGCATCTCCGCCGCTTGAGGCTGTGCCGCCGCCACCGCCGCCACCACAGGCGGACAGGGACATGGCTAGCACGCCGGCAACAGCGGCCGGCAAAAGGTACTTGCGTGTGTTCATGCTGGGAACTCCTCAGTGAGTGGACCAGGTATTTCCGCTGTGCGGTTGATGTGGTGAGCCTCACATTAGTAAGCTTCCGGGTAGTAATGCAAGCGTTTACACAAAAATATGTCATCGAGAGGAATCCAGTGCCGCACTCCCCGATCCCAACCCCCGGTTCCAACAATTCCGCGTGGTGGGCAAGCGCCGTCGTCTACCAGATTTATCCGCGCTCGTTCGCCGATGCCAACGGCGACGGAATGGGCGACCTTGCCGGGGTCACCGCGAAACTGCCCTATCTGCAAGAATTGGGCGTTGATGCCGTGTGGCTCTCCCCGTTCTACAAGTCACCGCAGGCTGATGCGGGATACGACGTAGCGGACTACCGGGCAGTGGACCCCCTTTTCGGCACGCTGGACGACTTCGACGCAATGCTGGAGAAAGCACACAGCCTGGGCATCAAGGTGATCGTCGACCTCGTGCCCAACCACACCTCGGACGAGCACGCCTGGTTCCGCGAAGCCCTCGCCGCAGCCCCCGGCTCCCCCGAGCGTGAGCGTTACATGTTCCACCCGGGCAAAGACTCCAAAGCGGGCTCCGGGGATGGGGCCCTGGCCCCGAACAATTGGAAATCCATCTTCGGCGGCCCCGCGTGGACGCGCCTGACGAACGACGACGGTACTCCCGGCGAGTGGTACCTACACCTTTTCGACACGAAGCAGCCCGACCTCAACTGGGAGAACCCAGAAGTCCACGAGGAGATGCGCTCGGTGCTGCGCTTCTGGCTGGACCGCGGAGTTGACGGCTTCCGGGTGGACGTTGCCCACGGCCTGGTCAAAGAAGCCGGCTTGCCGGACTGGGAAGGCTCTGCCGCCATGGTCGAAGGTGGCCTGTCCGCACCGGGCGCCCACAGCGAAGCCGTCGAACCGCACACCGCACACCCCCACATCGCTGCCGGAGCCGTGCCCGCTGCGGGGCCCGTCGCGACCGCCGTCGAGCACAAGGTCAAGCCGCCGCTGGACCCGCCGTCGCCCTTCTTCGACCAGGACGGGGTCCACGAGATCTACCGCGAATGGCACAGAGTCCTCGCCGAGTACGACGGGGACCGCATGCTGGTTGCCGAGGCCTGGGTAGAGCCCGCGGAGCGATTGGCCCGGTACGTCCGCAAGGATGAAATGCAGCAGGCCTTCAACTTCGATTTTCTCCTGGCGGGCTGGGACGCGGAGCGCATGGCAGTGGCAATCGAGTCTTCCCTCGACGCGGCGGGATCCGTCGAAGCGCCCTCCACCTGGGTCCTGAGCAACCACGACACCGTCCGGCACCCCAGCCGCTTCGGGCTGGCAGATCCCACCACGTTCCCCAAGGGAATCGCGGCGGAAGACGAACAACCCGACGCCGTCCTGGGCCTGGCCCGGGCACGGGCGGCCTCCATGGTGTCTTTCGCCCTGCCGGGCTCGGCCTATTTGTACCAGGGTGAGGAACTCGGCCTGCCGGAACACACCTCCCTTCCGGCAGACGCTCGCCAGGATCCGTCATTCTTCCGTACCAAGGGCGTGGAGCGCGGCCGCGATGGGTGCCGCGTACCACTGCCCTGGAAGTCCGGGGCGCCCGGCTTCGGGTTCTCGGAGGGGGCGTCGTCCGGTACCGCGGGCGCCGCGGCTGCCGGCGGAGCGCCTGCTGCGCCCTGGCTGCCCCAGCCCGAAGCGTTCGGCGAGCTGGCGGCGGACGTCCAGGCCGGCGTCGGGGGCTCCACCTTGGAGCTGTACCGCTCCGTCCTGGCTTTCCGCCGCACGCATCGCCTGGGCTCAGGCACGTTCCAGTGGGCCGAGGAGCACGATCCCGCCAACGGAGTTCTGGCCTTCCACAACCGCGACGTGCTGGTTGTAGTCAACATGGGTACTGCCGCCCTCCCCGTGCCGGCCGGGCTCAGGGTGGAACTCTCCAGCGATGGCGGCTCGGGCGGGGCCTCGATTGCCCCGAACAGCGGGGCATACCTCGTGGCGAAGTAGGGCCCCTTCCCTTCCTGACCTTCTTTGGCACGGAAACGGGGCCGACACGCAGCAAGTTGTGCGTGTCGGCCCCGTTCTCTAACCAAAGAAGGTCAGGAAGGCGTCGTCTTGGCGTGGAGCCTACTTGCCGCCCTTGAAGAAACCGGCGATCTTCGAGCCGAGGCCCTTGGCGTTCTCAGCCACGTCGCCCACGATTTCCTTGGCGTTCCCGGCAACATCCCCCGCGAGGTCCTTGGCCTTCTCAGCCACGTCACCCGACAGGAACTCCTTGACGTGCTCCGCGGCGTCACCGGCAAATTCCTTCGCGTTCCCGACCGCCTCACCGGCAAATTCCTTGACGTGCTCCGCGGCGTCACCTGCGACGTGCTTGGCCTGTTCAGCCGCGGCTTCGGCGCTTTGCTTGATGTTGTTGACTTCTTCGCTCATGGTTTTCTCCTTGTTCCTGGCCCAAGTGTTTTGGTCCATCGGCTTGACTACGGACCCAAGGTCCAGTGCCGGCCGGGCAAGCCCAACCAAAGGGAAGAGTTCCCCCTACCCTTCAAACTATGGCCCTGCAGATACCTCTGCAACGCAAAACGCCTGCGAGGTAACATAGCCATCCGATTAACAACGGTCGCGTGTCAGTTCAACGAACGCGCTCGGCCTTGCTGAACCTGGTCCGTGCGCCGGCCCCGATATGGATCAAGACGGGAGTCCGGCGTCCCACCACAATGTCCAGCGCCTCCACGAGCCGGGAGACATCCGCGGCGAGTGCGTGCGGGGAAACGCCTTGACGGGGCTGGACCCTGACCCGGAGCCCGGGACGACCGTTGACCTCGTAGGTTGCCACCGTCACGCCCGCAAGATCCGTACGTTCCGCAAGGGCCGCCTTGAGCGCCTGCTCGGCAAGGTTCCCGCCGATGTTGACGTCCCCGGCAGTCTGAGCGTCGTCGTACTCCGACACGATGAGGTTGGCGCGGCCCTTGCCTTGCTGCGACACCCAGGACACCATGAGCACGATCAGCACAACAAGCACCGCAGCTGCGGCCACCCAAAGCCAGCTTTCCTCACGCCCTGGAATGCGGGTCTGCTCAGAGAGGTACTTGGCGTGTTCCCAGAGCCCGGTGGACCAGCTTTGCCACCAACTTCCGACGGCGGGGACAGTGGCGAGCAGTATCAGGAGAATGCCGATGGCCAATAGTTTCAGGCCAAGGATGCCGATCAGGATGCGGTTGAGGGCGTGCGGAGTACCGTTCATGCCCCGATCACCCCGGAAGCGGCGACATTGACCCGGACTGAAGGCATGGGCGAAGGGGCCATCCTTTGAAGTTCATCCTCGACGGCGGCAAGGATCCGTTCCTCGTGCAACGGCACGCCCGAGGTTGGCCGGACGTTGACCACAACCAGCCTCTGCGAAACCACCACCATGACCTGCTCCTGGGTGACGTTCGCTGCCGTCCGGGCGGCCCTGGCCAGCGCCGAAGCGATGACCTCGTCGTCCACCACCACTCCGGCCCGGGGATCCTCAAGCAAGTGACGGGACTTTCGGCCGGGCAGGACTGCGTTCAAGAAGAACATCAGGCCCACCATGGCCACGACCCCGCCCAGGGCACCAAGCAGCAAGGGGGAAATCCCTCCGGGAAGGGCCGTCAGCCGTTCGGCCGCTGTTTGCGGATCGATGAGCCACGGTGGTTGACCAATGGCACGCAGCGCGGATTCGAGGAGGGCATAGAGACAGGCCGCGATCACGAGCGCCGCGGCCAGCGCCGCCATTCCAGCGCGGGACGAGCGGGTCTCACGCTTGAGGATGCGCTGGAGTCCGACGTCGATCCGGTCGCCGTTGCCTGGGGTCCCGGGCGTGTAGACACCGGGGGTGTCGCCTTCGGCCGTCTGAGTCGGCGCAGTGTCCGGGTGGCTGCGCCGGACGTGCGGGGTCTGGGCGTGGCTCATCGGACGCGGACTCCTTCGCTGACGCGTGCGCCGCTGATCCGGATATCCACGCGGCTCAAGGTGGAACCGCTGAGCTGGGTGACACGCTCAAGAATGGCCGTCTTGGCAGCTACGGCACGGTCCCAGACCGTTCCACCGTATCCTGCTACCCGCAGGGGGTCCCTGAGGACGTCCGTCAGCGAGGGCACACTGATCGGGGCGACAATCGAGAGTGCCAGCAGGCCGTCGTCGTCCGACCATTCGGCGCGAACATCCTGCGACGAGACTCCAAGCGCTTCCGCGGCGGCTGCCTGGGCCAAGGTGGTGAGCGCCTGGGTGCTGATTCGGTTGTGGCCAGCCAGATTCACGGCGGGCTGCACAGCCTCAGCCGTGGAACTCATGACGACGAGCGGCGGCCGGTGAGGGCATCCAGCACGCTGCGCAGGTCAAGCTTTCCGTCCGCGGCGCGGCCCAGAAGCGCACCGATGCCCATGAAGAGAAGCGCGATGATGAAACCCCACAGCCCGAATTGGAAGGCCATGAACGCAACGAAGGCGCCGATCCCGATTCCGACAACGGTCAAGTTCACTGGAGTGGCTCCCTTTCCGATAATGCGCCTCTTGTTCCGGCTTTGACGGGCGGAGCAACGTAGACGTCGTTGATCTCAACGTTGACCTCAATGACCTCCAGGCCCACCAACGATTCGACGGCACGATAGACGGCCGCGCGGACCTGGTTGGCGACATCATGCAAAGGGTATCCGTAGACGGCCACAAGATTGAGGTCCACGGCCACTTGGGTTTCTCCGACCTCGGCGCGGACGCCTGCGGCGTGGTCCTGGCTGCCAACGGCATCGCGGATGGCTCCGAGGGCGCGGGAAGGAGCCGAGCCGAGGGAATAGACGCCCGGAACAGCCCTGGCGGCAATGCCGGCAACCTTGGCGACAGCGGAATCCGAGATCACTGTGCGGCCACTTCCCGCCACCGTTTGCCGGTCCTCGGATACCGGAGCCCCAACGGCTTCCGGTTCAGGCGCGGTGTAGCTTTCCTGCTGGTCCATTTAGCCCTCCCCTTCTCTTGAGTACCACCCTAGCGCTTGGCCAAGACAAGGCGGAGACAAGCCGGCCGTCGTCATGAGATTCTGCTGGATCATTGCCGTAAATGGGGCACGCGCGCTGAAATGTCCGCCTTTTAGGCAGAAATCGAATAACCCCAGGCATTTCCATCGCAGCTTAAATGAAGAAAAGCGCCAGTTCCGAAGAACTGACGCTTCCCAGTGGTGGCTCCGACCGGCGTCGATCCGGTGACCTTTCGATTTTCAGTCGAACGCTCTACCAACTGAGAAATATTCCGCGGAATTCCGCGGTTTCTAGCCACTTTTGAGTCCACATGAGACCATATGAATTCATAGCAATAGCTACAGTAATAGCTACAGTAGGAATCCTGTGATGGCGCGAGGCAAGGGTGAGGGCTCGATCTACAAACAGGCCGACGGGCTGTGGGCTGCGGCGATCACTCTCCCACCTGGGCCCGGCGGCAGGCAGCGGCGCAAGGTGGTCAGACGCAAGAGCAAGGCCGAGGTAGTCAAGATGATGCGCGGCTATCAGCAACAGCTGCGCGAGCACGGCGACCTTGCCACGAGTTCGGTAACGCTCGAAGCGTGGATGACGCACTGGCTCGATGACGTCGCGTCCCAACAGATCCGCCCGAAAACGCTCGCCGGCTACCGCTCCGTGGTCACACAGCACATCATCCCGGAGCTCGGTAAGGTGCGGCTCGAGAAACTGACCGCACAGCACGTCAGACAAGTCCACAAGCGCATCATGAGCACGCCGAAGAACCGGAAGTTGCGCGGCATCCCGCCACACGATCTGCCACCGGATAACCCAATGCTCTCAAGTACCTACGCGCTCAACGCGCACAACGCTTTGTCGGCCGCGCTCAAGGTGGCGCACCGCGAAGGCAGAATACCGATCAACGTGTGCAAAATGGTGGACCGGCCACGCACACGCGTCACCGATCAGAAGGCACTCGACGTCCAGCAAGCAATCCAGCTCCTGGCACACCTTACGTTGAGGGCAGACGGCGCACTCTGGGCAACGTATCTGCTCACCGGGGCCAGACGCGGTGAGATCCTCGGGCTTGAAGCCGAGCGAGTCACCGACCAGATCGACCTCTCGTGGCAGCTGCAGCGATTCAAGGACGTTTCGAAAGTGCCGGCTGACTTCGAAATGCGCGAGCTTGGCAACGGGCTCTACCTGACACGGCCCAAGTCGCGAGCGGGCTGGCGCGTCATCCCGCTGGTCGATCCACTAAAGTCGATCCTTTCGCTACACATGGCAGGGCAGCGACAAGGGCTGGTATTCCTCAACGGTGGCCGCCCCTGGGATCCAGACGATGCAACGAGTGCTTGGAGGGCACTCCTGATCGAGGCCGGTCTGCCCGATGATGTGGTGCTGCACGGCTCTCGACATACGACCGTTGATCTGCTCTACGAGGCAGGAGTGCCCGAGGCGGTCATCATGGAGATCGTCGGCCATACGACCCGGTCGATAACCAGAGGCTATAAGTCCCGCGGCAACCGGAAGCAGTTGGAAGATGCCATGCTGAAAATGTCCCGCCTACTCGAAGCAGGCAAGTCCTAATCGGTCACCGAGCTGCCGCCTACAGGAAGGAGTCCTGGTCGGCAAATAGGTCCAGCCACCGACGGCTTCTTCCACGCCTTACAGGTGGCGTGGCTCATTCGGTAGCGAAGCGAGAAACGATTTGAGTTCGTCGACCTGGAAAATGGGCTTTGTCCCGGAATAATGCGGGACAAGATCGCCGCGACGCACATGTTCTCGCACCGTGGAGACGCTAAGTCCCAAGAGTCTAGCCGCGGTGTCAGTGTCGACGGCGAGTGGTTCGAAGACCACATCTTGAATTGGTTCAACGCTCATGGTTTTCGCTTCCCGATAGCGACTGGCAAGCCGCAGTTCTGTTGAGGTAGGTACCCTTTCATTGCTGTTCACCTCATGGGCGGCATGACCTATCCCACGGCAGGTGGCCGGGCTTCTGGGTAACCGGATAACTTGGTGACGAGTCCAGTGCCACAGTGCGGCTCGACGCCCGCGACCGAGCCGACGCCGAACCAGCCGAACTGGCCCTCGATGTGCATTCCTGCGCACGTCCCGTACCGTTGCCTGCCGCCGGATGCTGGAGTTGCGCGGCCGGTCATGCGCACGGACCGATCCCGACCATGAATGACCAGTTGCATCTTTGCTGTTTGTCATTCCGATATCCGATCGTCGCTGGGCGGGTCCTCGCGCAACCAGGGCGCTGAGCGCCGCTCGCAACCCAAAACTTCGATCGGCGCTCCTGCGTCGCTTATTTCCTCGCGAACTTTTGGACTGCTCACGGTTCCCCAAGTTGCGCTCCGGCCCCTCACACCCAGCGGTGGATCCCCTATCAGAATGACGCCGAAAACCAATGACCACGGCGATGCGGCCAAGGTCGAAGAGGAATCTCGCACTGACACTCAGCATGACAATTTAGTTGAAACAGAAACTAAATACTTTCGGACATACGCGCTGTTATCGGCGTTTACATGCAGGAGTTGCGCTTAGTGCGGTACCTTAACTGCTTTGCTTCCAACTCAGAGCACTGACCATTGTCTCCGACTTTGGCCGGTCAGATTGCACAGGAACGGCCAGCGCATTCGTTGACCAGTCTTTGCGCCCAAAATCAATATTTTCCTGTGAGTGCCCAGTGTGACATGCGACGCTTTATGCGCTGAGCGAACTCAGGTGCCCCAGCGTCAGTTAGCGCTTCGTGGAGGTTCTTGCCGGATCGTTTGGCCCAGTAATCCATCTGGCGTCGGGTTGCAGCGTTAACGGCGTCGGATCTGCGTTCCTCTATGAGGCACAGCATATCGTCGGGCGTATAGATCTCGAACTCAACATCGTCCACGACAGGCTCGAAGTCCGAGTAGTTCGACGTTACGAGATAGTCCACTTTTCCATGTTCTGCCGCGGCGATGACGTGCGCATCGAAGGCGTCATGCTCCGGGGCCAGGTACGCTTCATTGATTTCATAGCCAACGATCATGGCTTGGGGGAAGGTTTCAGTTAGGCGCCGACGCCAACCACCTACCTGTTCATCAGACCAGCCCGGGTTCTTCTTGCGGACGTGGTATTGGTACTCGGTCATGACGTCTTCACTCCACCGAGGTGCAATACCTTCAGGACCCGACTCTTGGCAGATGATGCAGAACCAGTCTCGTAGCGTGCGCGAGAAGAGCACGTTGGCATCTAAGAAAATGAGAGTGGCCCCTGGTTGCATGCTTTCAGCATAGGTAACCAGGGACCACACATCCCGGAATTACTCCACGAAACCGCTCGCGTCTTCGAATGAGCGCAGGTCATCGAAAGACTCACGCTGCCTCTGAATCCGCTGCTCAGCAAAGGATTGCAGATCAGATCTATTGAAGCGGGTATGTGAACCCACCTTATGGGAAGGGATTACCCCGCTCGAAGCCAATTTCATGAGGGTTGGTCGCGACATTCCGAGGAACTTGGCCGCTTCGACACTGGTCAATGCCCTCGACAAGCGTGTTATGCCCACTGTCTCCCCAGTAGCTGCAAGGCGCAGCACAGCTTGTAAAAGGTCACTGAGGGATTCGGGTACGGTAACGGTATCGCCAGAGGATGATTCGATACGAATCCTCAAATCACTCGCTGGAATCTCGTTGAAATGCCTAGTGACTTCTTGCGCTTCAGCACTTTGCGACGACGTGACGTCGATGGTCTGAACGTTCTGCACGGTAGTAGAGGTACTCATGACGCTCTCCTTTTCACTTGCTTCAATAATGACCCCTAAGTGAAATAAGTGCAAGCTGGTGTGACGTAAGTTGACTTTATGGCTGAGGAGACTGAGAGGAAGTCCGGTGCATGACGGGTCACACAGGCCAGTTTCTGACCGTCGAGGGCAGCCTTCCAGTTACTCCGTCCGCATCGGCCGCGAAGAAGGGGGCGGGAATCCCGACCCCTGCAGGGCCTCCACGGCACGAAGGCTGTGCATCCTGTTAGCTAACGCGCGCGTGCCCCTCAATAGTCCGCAAGACACTGAATAGCTTAACGACGCTTTCCTCGCCAAAGAGAACATCGGGTCCTGAAGGCGCCAGTTCGTTGTAGGGGGAATCAAACAGCGCCGCGGGTGGAACTGTCCCGTTTTCCACGAGGTGGTTAGTGAGAACCTGCAGGAAATCGAGCTGCTGGGCTGTCAGCGTGGTCTCAGCCACGAACTCGCCCAGCGCTTCTTCCACAGCTTCCCGGTCCAGCCCCACAAGGGACCGGACAAAAAGGCCAAGTCCGTCGCCAGCCGCACGCTCCAAGTCTTCCGCTGAGCCCAGGCCGCTTTCGAGCAGGATTTTCTCCAGCTCTGAGAGGTCTAGGACTGTCAGCTGTTTGTTGCGCCGCAGGCGCTGGATGGTTGCGTGGTCCTGATACTGGCTGAGATACAGCTTGGTCTTCTCCCGGTAGCGTGCCAGGTCGACATAGCCGTTCGATGCTCCGGCTAGATACACTTCCTCCAACTCGCCCAAGGCGTCTTCGAAGGCTGTGTACACCACCGTCCGCTTCCGTTTCTCAATTAGATGGACCAGTTTGCGAAGGCGCGTGCGGATACCCTCCAGCCACTCCGGTGAAACGGATTCCCATTCGGCGTCGTCGAGCACTGTCTGGATCAGGGGTAGTTCCGCAGCGATGGCCGGGACGTTGGGCTGGTCCTGCAGTGCCGTCGCAACCGCCTGGATCTTCTTGCGGAAGGACTCCAGGGGCTTTCCGGTCAGTGTGGCGAGCTCAGCCTGAAGCACCAGGTAGTCGAAGCGCTTGGCTTCTTCGGTGTCCGGCAGCGCACCGATGGAAGCCAGCCGGGCTATTTCGGTTTCCAGGACGTCAAAGTCGGTGTCGGCCAGTGACGTCCAGGTCGCCTCGTCCGAGAAGTGGTCCACCCATCGGCGGGCGGGCTTCACCAGGAAATTGTCATGCGGCAGCCGCTCGACCATGTACCGCAGGGAATCACGGATGCCTGCGGCATAGTCCACTGATGAGGTCCAGGCCGGCATGGTTGCTTGGCGCAGGATCTGGGCGCGAGTGGCGAAGGTGTTTTCCGCAAGGGACTTCCCCAACGAGCCTTCGTTGCCGGGCATTCCGGCGTTGAAGTATTCAGCGTTCCGGCAGAGGTCGAAGATGAAGAAGTCGGTCTTGTCCTCGCCAGGGCCGAAGAGATCGGGGCATAGCCTTGTGCCGCGCCCTACCATTTGCCAGAACTTTGTCTTCGAACGGACCATCTTGAAGAAGACCAGGTTCACTGCTTCCGGCACGTCCACGCCGGTATCCAGCATATCCACGGAGATCGCGATGTGCGGGTCCTTGTCCCGGCGAGAAAAATCGTCGATGAGGGTCTGAGCGTAGTTCACCTGATAGGTGATGACCCTGGCAAAGTGACCTTTGAAATGCGGATAGGCGTGGTCGAAACGGCGCGCAATAAAGTCCGCGTGCTGGCTGTTCTTCGCGAAGATGATGGTCTTGCCCAGGCGGTCACCGCCGGCCACTTTGTGCCCTCTGGTCATGAGGACTTCGAGCGCCTTGTCAACGGTGTCGGTATTGAACAGCCAGGAGTTTACGACGGCGGCGTCCACCTCTTCGGGAATCTCACCGTCTTCATTCCATTCGAGTTCGTCCCACTGCTCTTTCTCCTTCTCGGGCAGGTCGTCGTACCTGATGCCTTCGTACGGGAACTTCAACGGCACGGGAACCACGCGGGGCGGCACGAGGTAGCCGGCTTCGATGGCTTCGTTGAGTTCGTAGGCGAAGGTGGGAACGTTGTCCTCGATGTCGAAGAGGCTGTAGGTGTTCCTGTCGACTTCGGATTGCGGTGTGGCCGTGAGGCCGACGAGAAGCGAGTCGAAGTACCGGAAAATGGCCCGGTATTTCTGGTAGATGGAGCGGTGCGCCTCATCCACAACGATGAGGTCATAGTGGCCGATCCCGAAGCGCCGTTGAGCCAGGGCGCCCTCGGTCTTGTTGATCAGGTTCATCATGGTCGGGTACGTGGCAACATGGATCCGGCTGTCCGCCTCTTCGCCCGAGCTGAGGACCACCGGGCCGGAGCCGGGCAGATGCGTCTTGAACGCGTTCGCTGCCTGCTTCACCAGGGCAATGCGGTCGGCAAGGAAGAGGACGCGCTTGGCCCAGTTGGCTTCCTGGAGGATCCTAGCGAGAGCCACCACCGTCCGGGTTTTACCGGTGCCTGTCGCCATCACCACCAGGGCCTTGCGTTCATGGTGGTCTTCGAACGCCTGGGTGACAGCGCGGATGGCGTTGTGCTGGTAAGGGCGCTCTACGATTGCGTCGTCGATCTGCTGCTGTGCGAGCGGTTTGCGGATGCTGCGGCGATCGACCAGCAACTGCAGCTGGTCCCGCGTGTGAAAGCCCTGGACTTGGCGTTCGACGTACATGGTGTCGTCCCAGATCCAGGTTTCGTAGCCTGAGGTGTAGTAAATGACGGGGCGGCGGCCGTAGCGGCGCTCCAGGCAGTCGGCGTACAGCTTTGCCTGCTGCTTGCCCACGTGGGGATCCTTGGTGGTCCTCTTGGCTTCGACGACGGCGAGCGGCAGCCCGTCCGCCCCCCACAGGACGTAGTCCACGGCGCCGTCGCCGGTGAGGGAACCGGAGGCCGTGGGCATGGTGTCCACCTTGAATTCGCGGTCCTCGGGATTGGCCAGCGGCCAGCCGGCTTCGTGGAGCTCGAGGTCGATCAGGTGGCGGCGGGTCAGTGCCTCGTCATAGTCGTGGTGGTCCGGTACCGCCTGGTTCTGCTTCTTGGCCTCGGCGACGGCATCCTGCAGTACCTTGAGCTGCTGCTCCAGATCAGCATTCTGCCTGGCAGCTTCGGCCAGGGCATCTTCCTTGCCTTTGAGCTCGGCCTCCAGCTTCTGGAGCTGTTCAGGGGACTTCTGGCTGATGGGCGCTTTCGGCGCGGGGGTGAGGTGGCCGGCGTCGAACGCCAACGACGGCGGCAGCTGGCTGCCGTCTTTGGCATAGTTCCGGGCGAGCCAGTAGCAGACATGGTGGAGTTCCCGCAGCACGATCTCAGCACCTTGGACCGTGGGATTCACCGCGTTGTGAACGGCGTTGTTTCCGGCCTTACGGATGATCGTAAGCTTGCTGCCGATGGCACCGCCCACGAGATTCTTAAAGGCTGGCTCGCTGATGAGGGCATTGAGGTCGTCCTTGTAAGGGTGGGTGAGCTGGGGCTCCACCTTGTATAACCACTCCACGATCCGCTCGACGGTATAGCGGCCGTAGAACATGGACGCGCGCGGGTCGATTCGCGCGAACTGCTCAGCTTTGCGCGCGTGCTGCGCGAAGTCGGGCCACTCCAGCACCAGGAAGCTGAAGTTGCTGGTTGCTGCCCCCACGCAGTTGTCTCCGATCACCTACCCGACATAGTTGGGACTAGTCAATCACGGTGGACCGACAAATCGCGCCCGTTACTCGAAGAAGTCCTCGTCCAGTTCCACCACGTCGTAGCTCTGCTTCACCTGAACCCCGACGCGGTATTTGATCATGAGGCTTACGAGCCGCATTCCGTCGATGAGGATAGTGCGGGTGGGGATGTTGGCTGCGTAGTCCTTGGCACCTTGCGAGAATTTGCTCGTCGTGATGAACACACCCTTGGACGCCGAGACTCCGTGAAGGGCGCCCACGAATGCCTGGATGGCTTCCCGGCCCACCGTGTTGTCTGCACCATAGCGCTTGGCCTGGATATAAACGCGGTCGAGGCCCAGGGCGTCTTGGTCGATTACACCGTCCACGCCACCATCGCCGGAGCCGCCGATACGGCGGCCACGCTGCTCAGCACCGCCGTAACCCATAGTCAGCAGCAACTTCACGACGGCGTCTTCGAAAAAGTCCGGATGACCTTCACGAAGTCGCTTCAGCAGCGCGGCGCCCACCTCCTCATGGATGCGGTTGATGCCGTATTCAATCTGCTCCACCGGCTCCAGTTCTTCCACATGCTCAGGACCTGTCTCCGACTGTTGTGGACTCTCGGCACTCTGGGTTTTGGGCCAGTACCGCGCGAAAATCTCGTGCGCCTCGCTGTAGTTGATGCCGTCGGGATTCTTTTGGAGCCAGTTTCGTCCTGTGTCTGTGACGACGTAGTGGCCTTTGGTAGGTCGGTCGATCCAGTTGGCCCTCGTGAGGTGGCTGAGCGTCTCGCCGTTGGCCAACGCCGTCAGAATGGGAACGATCAGTGCCGGCCAGATCGGAACTTCCGTAGCGAGGACCTCGGGCTGGGCTTGGGACATCACAACTCTCCGTTGAAGGCGCGGTGTTGCAGCGAAGCAAAAAGGGCATCCAGCTCGGCGAGGTGCTTGCGATGCGTTTCCTTAAAACGCTCAACGGCGGCAACTCGGGTGGCGAAGGTCTGCTGGAGCTCGAAGGGCGGGAGGGAAATGGGAATCGCTAATAGCTTCGGTTTTGAGATGTTCTTCATTGAGCCACCGCTGCCGGTTGCACGTCGACTAATCTCGGCCCGCGTGGCAGCCGATTGAAGAGTCGCTATCAGAAATCGTGGGTCCACGCCGACAGCAGGGATTGCCCTCCAAAGCTTATCCGGGAGCGCCGAAGTTCCGGTCGTGCTCTCGACTAAAGCACTGGCTCCTACAAGTTCAGTCGTGTTCGCACGACTTATGAGGACGTCGCCTTGCCTCACTATATGGTCCTTGGGCGGAATATAACCGTCAGGCAGTGCCTTGGATTCTGACTCCAGATAGCGTCCCGAAGTGACGGCGCTGATTTTCAATACCCGGAAGGGATTGGACCCGTCTTCGGCGCCAACGAGATTCCTGCCGCCCGTCAAGCCAGCGATAGCATCCGAAAGAGGCGTGTGTGCAGGCTGTCCACTGAACATCGAATGGAAGATTGACTGCGTGAGGGTGTCGAGGCGGGCAAGGGCTTCACGGCGCTTGGCGCGGATCTTGTCGGCCTTGTCCAGAATCGCCGTGATCCGCCGCTGCTCGACAAGGGGTGGGAGGGGAACCTCCATGTCGAGAAAGACTGGGTTTGGCAGGGACCGCCGACGGGCAGTCGAACCTTGGAGCTTAGCCTTGTAGTAAGCAATCGCTCGGGGTGATCGGAGGAAACGTTCGAGGTATGGGGCGTCTGACGCCACCTTATCCGCGAGGTCCCAAACTCCGTATGCGGGGCTTACTATCCCGGCTGGAATGGATCGTTGGAATGCCAGCACGGCCTCGTCGATAGGAAATCCAACAACTAGCTGATTATGTTGGACAACCTTGTATTGCGATAGATCAGCTCCGGCAACACGCTTTTTGAACTTTTCACCCTGAGGAACAAGTCCGTTGCGCATAGTCATCGAGAGCAACGGAAAGTCGCCGTCTCCCGCGCGCTTAACCTTCGCAGGTTGGATCAATTCGCCTAACTTGGCAATCGTCACTTCAACAGCTCCCGCAGCTCAGCCATACCCTGTGAGATCTCGACTTCGAGCTGACCCAATGCTGTAAGTATGTCCGCGGGCTCCGCGTGCTCGATGTCCTCGTGCGCGACTTCCCGGTACCGGTTTAGCGAGAGGTCGTAGTTGTTCGCCGCGATCTCTGCAAGCGGCACAAAGAACGACTGCTCCGTCCGCGCCCGAGTGAGTTCCGCCGTCGTCCGTTCCTTCCAGCGGGCGAGGATATTGGGGAGGTCGGAGGCGCCGAGCGGCGTGCGCTTGTCGTCCAGGGAGAAGCCGTCCGAGCGGACGTCGTAGAACCAGACGTTGTCGGTGCCGCCCGAGTTGGTCTTCGTGAAGAACAGGATGGCCGTTGACACTCCGGCGTAGGGCTTGAACACGCCGGATGGAAGTTTCACTACTGCGTCGAGCTTGTGGCCTTCCACGAGGGTCTTCCGCAGTTCCTTGTGCGCCTTAGTGGACCCGAACAGAACCCCGTCGGGAACGATGACGGCCGCGCGACCGCCCGGCTTTAGTAGGCGGATGAACAGCGCCAGGAACAGCAGCTCGGTCTTCCTCGTCTTGACCAGGGTCAGAAGGTCCTTCGCCACGTTGTCGTAATCCAGGCTGCCGGCAAACGGCGGATTGGCGAGGATGACGTCGTACTTCTCCTCCTCGGTGCTATGCAGGTCCGCGAGGGAGTCGCGGTAGGCGATGTCCGGGTTTTCGACGCCATGCAGCAGCATGTTCATGGACCCGATGCGCAGCATCGTGTTGTCGAAGTCGAAGCCGTGGAACTGCTGGTTGTGGAAGAACTTGCTGTTCTCTCCGTTAGTAAGCAGGTTTGCGTTGTTTTCGCGGAGGTATTCACCGGCCTGGACGAGGAAGCCGCATGTGCCCGATGCGGGATCGCAGATGGCTTCGAGCGGCTTAGGCGCAATCATCGCGACCATAAGGTCAATGATGTGGCGGGGGGTGCGGAACTGCCCGTTGGTGCCGGCCGAGGCGAGCTTGGAGAGCATGTACTCGTATAGGTCGCCCTTGGTGTCTCGGCCGTCCATGTTGATGCTGTCGATGATGTCCACCACCTGCTGCAGCACCCCCGGATTCGGGATCTTGAACTGCGCATCCCGCATATGGTGGCTGTAGGTGGACTCCTCGCCGTTGCTCAGCTTGGGGAGTTCATTACGCAGGAACGGGAAGATCGATTCGGAGAACACCGTGAACATCTCATCGCGGCCGAACCCTTTGAAGCGGCTCCAGCGCAGGTTGACGTAGGGCCGGGCTTTCGGGTCGTTCCCGATCGGGAAGACAGGGTTTTCGATGGGTTGTCCAAGAAGGTTGGCTTTCTTCTCGGCCAGCGTCTGCTGTTCATCGAGCCGCTTCAGGAACAGCAGATACGTGATCTGTTCGATGACTTCCAGGGGGTTGGAAATACCGCCGCTCCAGAACGTATTCCAGACCTTGTCTACTTGGGACTTAATTTCACCTGTGATCACCCAAGAGAGTTTAGTGGGCAGGACCGACAACCGAGAACGAAAGACAGCTCCGGATGCGCAGCTCGTCCTTGCCCGTTGTCCGTGCTGTGGTTCCCCGCAGCGGCTATGCTCAGTGGCCCGCGGCTGCCTACAACGAAACGGTAGGCATCCTGATCTGCGGCACCAATAGTGACCGCAGCGTCCGATACAGCATTGGATGTTCCACGTCAACGATGGCCGTTGTCGCGTACACGTAGGACAAGCTCCGATCTGCCGAGCAGCAGGCAATTCCCAACGAACGGCACCCTGCGTCCGACCTCGACTGGGTCGAACCGGAGTCGACAACCTGACCAAAACCTTCACCTAACGGGAACGAAGTGGCGAAGGGTTGGATTTCGTGGCATTTTTATCCACAGCCGAGCAGGACACGGTCAACGCTGCAAGGTCAACAATGGCGACGGCGATAGGATGAAGCCGCTCGGCCTATATGGTGGGCACTGGAAGAATACAGAAGGCCAAAGTTTGAAACTTAGTTTCATGACACCGGACCTGCGGCGGATATGCGTAGATACCGACTATGCGGTCAGGAAGCTGGGCGCTGAGGTAGGGAACTCACTCCAAGCTCGCCTTGCAGACCTCGACGCGGCTGACCACCTTACCGACCTGCCACTTGGGGTCGATCTGACACGTTCAACCCTTGCCCATATCCCGATACACATTCTCAATAGTCACTACCTGATCGGACGTGCTGACCACGCGAAAGTCTACGGTTCTGATACTTTGGGGACTCCTTGGGATAGGGTCAGTCGAATAAAGTTGACTCACATCGAGGAGATGCCGAGATGACTACCACACAAGAATTCATGCCCCGGTGGGCATCCTCTCCTGGCGCCACTATTCAAGACCTGCTGATCAAAAAGAGCGCCAGTAAAGCCGAGGTTGCAGAAGCGTGTGGACTACGCGGGGAAGAGTTCGACAGCTTGCTTCAAGGGGCCCTTCCGCTTACACGTAAAATCGCCGAATCTTTGTCCCGTAGTCTCGGCGGTTCCACTTCTTTCTGGATTCGCCGAGAGGAACGCTTCCGGGAGTCGAAGGCAATAGTCGAGGCGGATTTATGGGTTCAGTCGTTACCGCTCAATTCAATGAAAAAGCTCGCTTGGCTCGAGGTACCAAGGGACTGGCGAGCACGGATTGATGCATGTTTAGACTTTTTCGGTATCGCCAGCCTCGACGCCTGGCAGCATTCCTATGCGAACCAATTACAGACCGTCCGCTTCAGGACTTCGCCGTCCTACCCAAACCAAGTGTCATCAGTTTCCAGCTGGCTTCGAGCAGGTGAGATTGCGCGCGAAGGGTTCACGGGCGGCGCCTTCGATCCAGGTGCTCTAATGTCGGCGCTTCCCGAGTTCCGAAAGCTCACGCGTATTCCCGATCCCGACGAGTTCATCCCGAAATTGCAAACGTTAGCTGCGCAGTGCGGCGTGGCGTGCGTCATCGTTCCGGTTCCAGAAGGCTGCGCCGCAAGCGGAGCTAGTAGAGTCTTGTCGGACAGATCTGCGCTCATTCAACTTAGCGGACGGTATCTCTCGGACGACCAGTTTTGGTTCTCGTTCTTTCACGAAGTGGCTCATCTCCTTCTTCACAAGGAAGCCCCTCTCCATGTGGACGGAGACCCCGCTGCCTTCGAAGCGGACAAGGCAGAGTCTGAAGCGAACTCTTTCTCGGCCGACGTGCTCTGGCCCTTCGAAAATAGGCCAACTGCAGAATTCGCCAGAAAACCTTCTAGGCGAGATATTATCCGGTTGGCGTTCAAGGCTGGGACTAGTCCCGGCATTATAACTGGCCAGTTGCAGAGCAGTGGCGTCTTGGATCATTCCGAGTGCAACAATCTGAAGCGCAGATATAAGCGAGATGGATCAAAGCTTCTACTGAAAAAGTAGCCCTCTAAAGCACGAATTTCTGGAACTGACCAGGACTCTTTTGCCAGTTGCAGATGGCGTCCTCAATGACGTCTGGCGTCACCCCAACAATCGTTGAAAATTTCTCGAGCTCAGGTCCTAGATCCTGTGCCCGGGCCGTTGATCCAGGTCCATCGAGCAGCAGCCGAGCACCCCGAAGCGGACCGGTGGCTTTCTGCAGATAGGTGTGGCCTGGCTTTATATCCAAAAATCTAAGCCGTGAAATCGTCATAAGGTAGTCAAATTTAGCAATTCGACCAAAGTCGATGACCACATCCATGGCGTGGTAAAGTTCTTCAAATTTTTCACTAGGTGACGTGAGATGAGAGTAAGCGGCAAAAAGTGCAGCATGACTCCCATACCCCATGACCCACTCCACATAACTCTCGAATACCGCCGCCGTGCCGCGTTCGCTTTCATGACTGAGGCTGGAGTATTTTCGGTGGTTGCCGAAACCGCGTCGTTGGTCCTTCCGCAGCAGCTCGGACTGGTTTTCACCTAGCCAAATCCTGAACTCCGGCGTGTTGCTAGAGATTTCTTCCCAAGACCAGATGGGATCTTTGCCCAAGCGTCCGTAGACTTCGCGCGCAAAGCGCCAGCCGGCTACAGGGTGCTTCCCGAAGTGCACGAACTGAAAGACGAGCCAGAGGGCTTCGTCTTTAGCACCAGACTTCCAGTGGTGGATCGCAGCCTTCAACGGATCAAACTGAAGGTTATGTGGATCTATCATTTCCGGTGCCACATCTCGCTGCAGCATATGTTCGAAATACATATTTCTTCTCTCGCTGTCGATGAGCTGATTTACCAGTACGACACGCTCCTGATCACCCACGATTCCGGGAAGTGGAGCCACAGTAGATTCAAATTGCGCGATCTTGCGGACCAGTTCGAGAAAGCGCTGCTGATATCTCGGTCGGTACGCTTCACCTGTTACCTTCATGGCTTACCTTTCGCGAGCTCTGCCGGTCTGCGCGTTCTTGGACAATGGACCGGAAGTACCGACTCTCAATCTTACTGGCCGTCAGGACTAAGGCATCCGTGCGCCCCTCGCGTGTGAGCTTGTATGCAAAAAGCAACAAGGCAAGGTCGCGCCAGTAAGGTTGATCGGGTAGTTGCAAATCTTGTGTGTCTAGTCCGGCACCAAGACGTATGAATTTCTCTAGCGCTAACAAGTTGTGAATCTGATCCCAAGGATCACCCTCTGGCATGGGGGGCATGGTCACAGCATCGTGCCACCCTTCATTGAGATATTCACATGCCGCATCTTCATGCTCTTTGTATAGATGAAGGCTTCACACGGAATGGTAGTAGTAGCCAATGTCGATTCCGATGGATCGAGCAATGATTTCTTGAATCATTGTGAAAGCAAACAAATCATGTGGCAAGCCCCAGAAGAGGTCATTCGACCTCATACTGGTCATCATAACGAGCTTGCTTTCCCTTACTACAAATTGGAGGGCGAGCGTGCATGGCGCATGCTTTGTATCGCGATGATCAAAAAGCTGTACAACCGCATTGCGTGAATCAGGGTTCTTACGCAGCATCTGGATGACCGATTCAACTTGGTTGATCTCATCAAATCGCATCAAGCGTGGACCGTAAGCACCGATCACGTGCCCATCGACTGAGACGTCAGCCTCGTTGTAGTAGGAGACATAATATCCGATCTGATCGGCATCGTCAGATCCGGATAAGTACCAGAGAAGCTCACCAAGTGCACTGAAGACGCGTTCACGGTTTTGGCTACGGCTTACCCGAGCGCGAGGACTCCGAAGTTCGACTAAAACCCCAAACAGTTCCTTGGCCTCACCGTTAGTGGGCACAATGCACAAACCCTCATTCAGAACGTGGGTGAAAGCCTCGTGCATCAAATCATCAATAGTTTCTGTGGATAGAAAATGGTGCATATCGTCCCCCGAAGAATAGGTAAACAGTAGCCTACTGAAAAACTGATAGGCAAAGGGGCAGGCACGCAACCTGCAGGGGACATCTTTAATGAGTCGATCCTCATCGGCACGGTCGTGACGCGTGCCGAGCTCAGGTGCGCCATCGATGACCGCGCAGAACCAGGCCTGAGGCCATAACTCCAACGCTTCTGGTAGGCGCTGATCTGAGCCGTGGCAGGCATAGGGCACCGGCCTATCCACCAGGGGCGCCAAGAATTACCGCGTGTTCATGCGCCGGGAGAAAACCTTCGTCATGCATCGCCCGGCACTTCGGCTCCACTCCCGCAGCCCTGCCGCACCCTGCCGACAAACTCGCATTCCTCCTCTCGCTAGCGAGTCCCCCGGTCTGCGCAAGATGCTCCCGAATCAGCCACACGTCTGGCATCGATGCGGGGAGCGGGCATTATCGACGGAAAGGTGACAGGCCGCCGGTCATGTGCCTGAACCCGTTGCTGACGATGAAGGGGCGTGAAGCAACGGCGAAACACCATCACCTCCTCATGTCCGGTGTGCGGTTCCTGCCCGCATTCGGTCGGTGTTCGCGGGGCATTGCGGTGACGATGTCCATTGCCCGGCTGTCTGCGGATGCCGGGGTGAAGTACCTGCTGAAGACCACGGCCCATGGTGATGCGGCCGTGCGCGATCTGACTGGCTACTACACGAAATCCGGTAACCCGCCCGGGACCTGGCTGGGCAGCGGCCTGGACGGCATCGGCCTGGCCCCCGGCACCGTCCTGACAGATGATTCAGCGAAGGCAGTCTTCGAAGCAGCGGTGCATCCGGTCACCGGTGAGCCGCTGGGCCGTCG
Organism: Arthrobacter sp. S2(2024); assembly: GCF_036662515.1. NCBI lineage: Bacteria > Bacillati > Actinomycetota > Actinomycetes > Micrococcales > Micrococcaceae > Arthrobacter > Arthrobacter sp. S2(2024). The sequence continues at coordinate 325,625 of NZ_JAYKZI010000004.1, forward strand.
ACACGGGCAGCGGGCCACCGTCCCTGCGGCGCCGGGCCGGAAGAGCGGAACATCCACGCGTTACCCGGTTGCTGGGTTCGACTTGACGTTCAGTGTGCCGAAGTCGGTCTCGGTCCTGTGGGCGCTCAGCACCCGGGACGTCCGGGATCGGGTGTTGGCGGCGCATCACCGTGCCGTGCAGGACACCCTGTTCTGGCTCGAGGGCCGGGCCATCGGCACCCGGACCGGACGCAACGGCGTGGCGCACGTCCCGGTCCGCGGAGCCATCGCCGCCGCGTTTGATCATTGGGAATCCCGGGCCGGTGACCCGCAACTGCACACCCACCTTGTCATCGCCAACCGCGTCCAACGGACCAGCGACGGGGCGTGGACCACTCTCGATTCCCGGACCCTGTACAAGGCGGTGGTCGCGGCCAGTGAGCACTACAACGGCCTGCTCTTCGACGAGCTGCGGCGCAGCCTGGGAACCGAGACCGAGCTGCGGGCACCGGCCTCGGTCGAACGGAACCCCAGCCGCGAGCTCTCCGGGGTCGAGCCCGGGCTGATCACGGAGTTCTCCGCCCGGGCACGGATCATCGAACTCGAGAAGGACCGGCTGGTCCGGCTCTGGAACCTTGAACACGGGACCGATCCCTCCGACGCCACTGTCCTGAAGCTGCGGCAGCAGGCCACCTTGTCCACGCGGGCGGCCAAGGACGCACAGCCCGTTCCGCTGGCCGAGCGGCTTGCGTCCTGGCGTCGCCGGGCCGAAGGCCTTGGCTGCACGCCGGAACGCTTGATTGCCGCCGTCGACCGGTCCTGCACCCGGCCCCTCACGGGTGCAGATTTGTCCCGGGAGTGGCGGCAGGTCACCGGGCGGCTGGTGATGGACCTGGTCGCCCGAAAACGCGCCACCTGGAACCGGTGGAATCTGCTCGCCGAGGCCGAACGCGTCTGCGCCGGCATCCGGATGGCCAGCCCCGCCGAACGCGCAGCGATGATCGAGGCCCTCGCGGACAGTGCCCAGACGTGCTCCGTCCCTCTCAACGACCACCGGTACATCGCCCCTGACAACGCCCGGGTCGATCTCGCCACCGACGGGCGCACGGTCTTCGACCCGGCCACCGACCGTGCCTTCACCAACGCCCGTATCCTTGCCGACGAGGAAGCCATCATGGCCGCCAGCCACGCCACCGACGCCCCCGGGCTGGAGCCCTGGGAAGCCGTCACCGCCGTCACCGTCACGCCCGGCAGTGCGGGGCCAGTCCTGTTCGCGGACCAGCAGGACGCCGCCATCCAGATCCTGACCAGCCGGCGCCGTCTGGACGCGCTCACCGGCCCTGCCGGGGCAGGGAAGACCGCGACGATGAAAGCCGTGAGCGATGGCTGGCAACAGGTCCACGGCCGCGGCAGCGTGGTCGCCCTCGCCCCGGCCGCCGTGTCCGCCGACGTCCTCGGCAACGCGTTGGGACTCGGAGCGGAGAACGTGACGAAATGGCTCTACGAATCCAACGGACCCGGAGCAGCCAACCGCGCCCGCCGCTACCTCCTCGCCGAACACGCCCTGGAACACCCCCTGGCTACCGGTCCGGCGCAGAGGTGGCGGCGGCAGGCGGCACAGGTCCTCGCCACCGTCGCCGCCGAACAGTCCCGCTGGCAGCTCCGCCCCGGCCAGCTCGTCATCATCGACGAAGCGTCCATGGTCCCCACCTACCAGCTCGCCGCCCTCACCGGAATGGCGGCCGCGGCAGGGGCGAAAGTCGTGCTGGTCGGTGACCCTGCCCAGCTGGACTCCATCGACGCCGGCGGGATGCTCGGCTGGCTCGACCGCACCGGCTGTGCAGTGCGGCTGACGTCGCTGCACCGCTTCACCCACGCCTGGGAAAGCGCCGCCTCGCTCCAGCTGCGGGCAGGGAACCGGGACGGGATCCTTCAGTACCAGCGACACGGCCGGATCGTGGCCGGAAACGACGATCGGATGATCGAGTCGGCCTATGCGGGGTGGGCCGCCGACGAGGAAACAGGGATGGCCTCCATCCTCATCGCCGCGGACAATGACACCGTGACCGTCCTCAACCGGCGCGCCCAGGACGACCGGGCCGCCACCGGAGCCGTTGACACCCGGCACACCGTGCCCCTGGCCGACGGTCTCACAGCCGGTTGCGGGGACGTGATCCTGGCCCGCCGCAACGACCGACGGATCAGGGACAGCCTGGGCGGGTTCATCCGCAACGGCACCCTCCTGACCATCACCGCACACCCCACCAAAGCCGGCACCGTGCCCTGCGTCAGACAAGACACCGGGGCCACCATCAACCTTGACCGGAGCTACCTGTCCGGGTTTACAGAATTGGGGTACGCGACCACAGCGCACCGCTCCCAGGGAATCACCGTGGACACCGGGCACATCCTCGTCACCGAAGGCAGGCTCACCCGCGAACTGTTCTACGTCGGCATGACCCGCGGCCGGGCCACGAACACCGCCTACGTCGTCGAACCCGACACAGATGCGGACGAACGGATTGATCCGACAGCTCTGCCTGGCTGGACGGAGATTCTCGGCCAGGTCCTGGCCGCCGAGGGCGCCGAACACTCAGCACACGAAACCCGGCAGGAACTCCAGGACAGCACCGATACCCTCCACCAGCTCGCCGCCGAGCACGACTACCTCACCCAACTCGCCGCCGACGAGGACCTCGCGGATTTCCTCACCACCAACTCCTCGGGGTCGGCCGGGGATCTGCGGCGCTCCCCGGCATGGGGCCCCGCCGTCGCTGTATGGAAGCGGCTGGCAGCGCATGACCGGAACCTGGCAGAGCACGAAGTGCTCAACGCAATGACGCCCCGCGGCGAAGTCCGCGACCTGACGGCCATCATCCACAACCGGCTGCGCACCGCCGCCAACCGAGTCGGAGCACCCGAAGGGCTCGTCCGGTGCCCCGGCAACCGTCCGGACCTGAGCAGCCTCATTACCCAGGTCGAACAGCGCATCCGCAACCGCGCCAAACTCGTGGCCGCACGCATCCCCGCCAGCCAGGAACCGTGGGTGCAGGACCTTGCCTCGCAACTCCAGAACATCCCGGACCAGGACCGGCGACGGCGTGCGCTGCAGGAAATCCTTATCTATCGGGACCGCTGGGCCATCACCGACAACACCAACCCGCTCGGAAACCCTGTCAGCTGGGACGAACCTGACATGCAAAACCAACGCCAACGGCTCCAGACGAAGCTCTCCCCTGTTATCCCCACCGGCATGAGCCCCGCCACGGCAACGGTGGACCCCAACCAGCCGTCCCACTCGACACGGGACACAGGACTGCGGATCTAGATGTCGTCAGCCCTGCATTTGGAAGTCGCTTATCCCGAGCGCGAAGGCGCGGGGGCTAACCGCTCCAAGTTTTGCCAGTCCAAACGTGCGACAGTTAACTCGGTTTGGTGTGAACCGCAGCGCTATGTGGCCTTGTTCGAGCAGAGGTATGTGGCACGCCGCCGGTTAGGGAATCCTTCACCGGGACACCGCTCCGGATGGAAGACAGTCCTGTCTGGTGGGGTCAGTCCATGGACGGAGACAACGCGCGTTTACTCCTGCGCGAAGCGCGGCCAGGTGATCTGGCAGACGTGATCACGGTCTTTGAAGCCAGCGGACAAACTGCATGGACTGCGGAGATGATCGTCGAAAGGCCAGATCGGATCGTTCTCGCTGCGAGCTATTTGTCACCCTTCAGCCCTTAAGGGGATCCCTCACTGGGACGATGCTCACCCGAACCACCATTCGGCCGTTCGACGGTACGGTCCGCCTTGTAGGACCCGCTCACCAAGGCTCGGTGGATCGGCGGTGATCTGCGCCAAGCGATGAACGCGTTTTGGGTGCGTGAATAGCTGCGTGCTCTGAGGATCTAGGACCCCAAGGTCATTCAGGGGACTGCCCCCGGTTTTGTTGACTCCTTGACCTAGCGAGCTGGTGCTCGTGGAAGGATGTTGACCATGCCCACGGCTTATGGGGCGGAGTTCCGCCAGGATGTCATTGATGTGGCCCGCAAGGGCGAGGCGCCGCTGGCGCAGATTGCGAAAGATTTCGGGTTGTCGGTCACGACGCTCAAGCGCTGGATTGCCATCGCCGAACGTAAGGAATCCGGAGCCGGCCCGGCAGCGGCGGAGTCGGCCGAGGTGCGGGAGTTGAAGAAGCGGAACCGCCTGCTGGAGCAGGAGAACGAGATTCTGCGCCGGGCTGCTGCTTATCTGGCGAGGGACATCAACCCAAAATGATCTACCCGCTGGTCACGGATCTTGCCGCCGACGGTGTTCCCGTGGCGGTGACCTGCAGGGTGTTGAAGTTCAGCAAGCAAGGCTATTACCGGTGGAGGGCCAGCCCGGTGACGGCCCGGGACTGGGAGGACGCGCACCTGGTCAACGCCGCTCGGGACATCCACGCGGACGATCCGGCCTTCGGATACCGTTTCATCGCCGACGAACTGCCCGAGAAAGGCATTACGGCGGGCGAGAACAGGGTCCAGCGCTTGTGCCGGGACCATGGCATCTGGTCCGTGTTTTCCAAGAAGCGCGGCCTGAACCGGAAACCGGGACCGCCGGTTCACGATGACCTGGTGGAGCGGGACTTTACCGCCGCGGCGCCGAACGAGTTGTGGCTGACCGACATCACCGAGCACCCCACTGCCGAGGGGAAGCTCTACCTCTGCGCGGTCAAGGACGTCTATTCCGGGAGGATCGTCGGGTACTCGATGGACTCGCGGATGAAATCCTCGTTGGCGGTGGCCGCACTGGAGAACGCGGTGCGCTCACGCCGCCCGGCCGGAACGGTGGTGCATTCGGATCGTGGATCCCAGTTCCGGTCTCGCCGCTTCGTCGAATCGCTCCGGCACCACGGGCTCGCAGGGTCGATGGGCCGGGTGGGCGCGTGCGCGGACAACGCCGCGATGGAATCGTTCTTCTCGCTGCTTCAGAAAAGCGTCCTGGACCGCCAGAGATGGCTCACACGCCAGGAGCTCCGGCTTGCGATCACCACCTGGATCGAAAGGACCTACCACCGCCGGCGACGGCAAAGACGCCTCGGAAAACTCACGCCCATCGAATATGAAACAATCAACCGGACCGCACTCTTAGCGGCCTAAGACCCCGAGTCAACAAAAGCCGGGGCAGTCCCCAGAAAGCTCGTGCTTGTGATGGTCGTACCGCGGTGATCGAGGTCCGCGAGGCCAGGTCTGGAGTTAGGTTGCGTCTTAGATCCCAGCAGCCCAACGGTGGGCGACAGTGGTAGGAACACTAGTGCGCGATCTGAATCTTGGCTCTCCGGGAACTTCGCATAACCTGTGTCGGAGAGAACAAACGGGGCATTAACATCGCTCGGCGCGTGGAGGGCCCTCCAGAACCATTCGTCCATCTGGCGCCCGCGGTCGATCCATTCGAGTCGCAAGGCTCGAGCCTGGTCGTCGGTGATCTCGGAGCCCTGCGCCGGATGCCAGTTCTTTAGGAGGTCGGGGAATCCTGGTATTCGTACGGCGGCGCAGGCTATGTGAAGGCGGAGGGCATCGAGGTCCTCTTCTGAGGGTCTGCGCTTGGCGAGTGCCGCGACCGCCTTTGGCAGAAATGGCTCATAACTGGTCCACAGCGAGTCGATGACATCGCGCTGGTGTGCCGGCAAGAAGTGCAGGCTATAAAGGCCTCGCCGCCAGCCGACGTTCTCGGCCTTTTCCGTGAAGATTTTCCCCGATCTCTTGTCCAAGACCGCTACGCGTGCGTCGCGTGTAGCCTCCGATCGGGATGGCTCTCCGAACCCGCCAATCAGCGCCGCTGGAATGTGATGGTGCTTAGGCAAACCTGACATGGTCGTCCTTCACCGGGCATTCATGGGCCGGGATTCTAGGGACTCATCCCTAGTAGCCTCCGAAGACGGGGCTGCGGGAGAAAGCTCGGGGCGTACGGCATCGATGATGCTGAAGTAATCCGTCTCCGGCCTTGGCAAACGCAATTCCCGGATGATCCGGTCACGAGCTTTCGCGTCACCGAGAAGATAATTGCGGACGACCCAAAAGATTTCCGCGACGCCGACAGCTACAGTCCCGAGACCAACCAATGGAGCGTCCGAGTAATCGGACGGCGCAAGCACCAGAGGGCTGTAGCCACCGAATCCAATCCACATTGAGTAAGCACCGACCAAGGCCAAGACCGTTATCCCGAAGGTCAGACGTCCCAACGCGCGACTTTTGATCAGGACCGAGGCCGCGAGATCGAGCGCGGTAAGAGCCTTGGCCGCCTCGAGGGCGGTGGCCTCTTGCCGTGTGGGTTCGAAAAATTGCGATGCTTCGTGGAGTTCTCGGAGCCTTTTCTGTAGACGCCGGGTCCGCTGTAGCGAAGCTACCCCACTGAGCAGTGAGGCGAGGCCTCCCGTCCCGATTAGCACCCCAACGAGGGCGAGGAGCTCATTCAATGATTTTCATTCCTTCAAGAGTGGAGGCTAAAGCATGTAAAGAAAGAATCCGATCTGCGCTCCGGAGGCTCCGAGCCCGCCCTTCCCGCTTGCCATCTACTGCTTCAGTCGACCGCTTTTCCTTGATCGACGGACTTCTCTTCCTTGAGACCGTACCTGACGGAGACGCTCTCGATCTCTGGGCCCTTCAGCACGATGGCTATGTGTGGAATCTTCGTGAAGGGGCTTGTGAGGCTGGGTGAATAGTAGACGGGCTTAGTGAGCACGAGCTCGCGGTTTGCTACCTCGTGTTCGGTGCTGAAGCGACCGACTTTCCCCATCCATACGGCGCCTGATTTCATGAGCGCCGTCGCGAAGGGCTCGTGGTCCACTGGTGTCTGCACCCTGAACACCTCGGACCAGATTGAATGGGTCGTTTCGAGGCCATCACGCTTTGGTTTGACCCGCTTGGCCCGATGGGGTCGTATGCGGTCGGCTAACTTGGAACAACACAGCCATACTCGCTCGTTCAACTTGGACTTGCGCCACTTCGCCGCAATCTTCGGTTGGAGCCGATGGATGAAAATGACAATCGTGGCGCCAACGGTAATGTAAGCGACAATGCTGGCGAAGAGCGGGGCTGCATGGCTTCCCGCATACTGCGGGTCTCTCTTCAGGAGCGCGGTGAAGTCAGGCGGGTCCCAAGGGGTCAGGCCACACCAAACCATGAACGGGCGGCCCCCGCAACAGTCCCGATACCGATTGAAGCAACGAGGGCACGACTCACCTCGTAGAACGGTGATTCTTGCGCTCTGGTGAACTGGCGGCTGCGCTCAAGCTCGTAGTAGAACCCCGGAGCCACAGCCAAGAGAAAGACTATGACTCCGAGGACTGAAGTCGGCACTATTCGCTGTCGGAGGAGTCCGCGATCGAAGTAATCGGGTTGGTCATCTGAGCCATCAGAGTCCAGCTGTCTGGGACGAAGTTGCATCGGGGAATGCGGTGGGCGAGTCAAAAGACTTCTCGACGAGGTTCGGGTTGGGGAGAGCGGCGGGTTCGGAAAGTCGTTCGATCTCGGCCATTTCACGGTCCTTTCGACAGGTAGGAGATAAATTCTCCCAATGGATAAATTCTGCGGTGAGGGACTGCGCATCTCCGAGGTATTCGGGCCCTGGGCAACCGTTCTCTCTGCCGGGAGCCACAGATCATCAGGAACGCCGCATCCATGGCGGGCGCTAGACATGCCCCGGAGGATGCCCGTTAGCCGGTCCCTCTCCGGACGTCTCCACTTGTTGTATCCATGTGCACGGTGAGGGATCCCCCTATGGGCACGGTTGAGACAAGTAGCAACCGACAAACCCGAATCTTGGTTAGCGGGTGTCCTACCCACAGGTATGCCAGTTTCCAAGGAGACGGGACGCCCTGCGCCACGGAGGACCGGTGTCCAACGCGAAGTGCCGTCGAAAACCTGCCATTTATCGCCGAAAGTCACACCTGTGAGTAGCTGGGCCATTCGATTTGGGATGTCCGTGGAGTCTCCCGACTACCGACCGATTTCAGGACGCCAAAGTGTGTCTCAGCGCATACGCTCGGCGAGCTGGTCGAAGAACTCGGCGACCATTTTGTCTGCACAGTCGTTCATCAACTCGGCGCCGCCAAAGCGGTAGACCTCGTAGCCGGCGAGCCTGAGCCGTCGGTCCTCGGAGACCATCTCGCTGTAGAGGGCTGGGCTCGCGGTATCGCCGTTCGCGTAGTGCTGCTTCCCGTCGACCTCGAGAACCACGCGATGTCTGCTGGAGAACAGGATGAGGAAGTCCATCCGCTGCCGCGCCAACGGGCCGCCGCTCTGGCCAGCAGATCGACGAGACAACTCTGTCGCTGGGTCGAAGTGCAGGTAGACCTGCGGGATTAGCGCGGGGATGCCGAATCCGTTGTCCTTGTACCGCGCCGCATAGGCGTCGAAGACGCGAAGCTCGACCGGGTTCTCGTCCAAGGAAGCTCGCAGGCGGTTGTGCAGGTCTAGGCCGACATCCCGCGGTGGCACCTCGTCGGCGAAGCCCTGTCGCTCTCGCCACCACTGAATCAGGTTGCTGAACGTCAGGCCATCGGCCGGGATGGGCTGGTCGTAGACGAGGCAGTACTCGCCGTTGCGGACGATCTCGATGTCGTTGTTGAGGGCATCGCGCAGCACGAGCTCGGGCTTGGGCCCGTTCGCTGCGAAGATCAGGTTCTTGGCCGGCGTGCCGACGCCTCCGCCACGGTCGTACTCCGCGAGCAGAGCAGTCAGGTCGGCGAGGAGCATTTCGGTCACCTCAAGCTCGGTGACCATACGGCGCGCCAGGGCAACGAGCCGGGGGAGATCCCAGCCTTCGGTGTACCCCTTGATGACGTCGCGCTTGGTGTACTCGTTGTCGGTGGGCTGGTGATCCGTCTTCGGCCACGACAGCTTGAGCTCTTCGGCGAGCACAATCTGAAGGTCCTGCCGCGTGTAGGTGTGGATGAACGCTTCTTCGATCGCACTTCGGAACGAGCGCGACGACACCTTCACCGGCACCTTCGGGGCGTCGGTGAGAATCCCTTCGAAGAAGTTGAATCCGCTCATCCCACCATTGTCCCTGCCGCCGCCGACAGTCTGACACCGACAAAGCCTGAGCCAGTATCGGCTATCGCCCCTGGCTGGACCTCTCGTAATGGTCCGCGGTCCAGTGGCCGTCGAAGAAGCCCCGGTCGTTACGCAAGTGCATGCGTTTGTCGATCAGGGGCAAGGCGAGGATCGACTCGCACAGCGGGGTCAGCGCGTCCACCACGATCGCGCCGAGGTGGGCGAGGATCTCGACCTGCCCCGTCGTCCTCCCCAGGAGCACGGGAGCCATTTCGCTCAGGACGTGGTCGGTCTCATCCTTGGGCACGCCGAAGTGGACCCCGCCTTCCACATTGGCGTAGTACTTCACCACCTCGCTAACGGTCAGGGGCCGCCCTTGGACCAGCCCCACCCTCGCGCCGATGAAGTGCTTCAGCTTGGGCAGCACCGGGTCCTCCGGACCGCCGACGAGCTCCGGTCCGCCGAGCCGGAGGAGATACGGCAGATCTGCGTCGCCCCGGCTGTCGTCAGGAGCGCTCCACTGCCTGATGCGGAAGTCCGTTGGAACATCTGGGCGAGCGGCCCGAACAGTGTTGAGAAGAGGACTGGCGTCGATGAGGAGCTTGCGCAGGAGCGGCGCGATCCCGAGCAATTCGTAGCGGCTCCGCGCGCCCGGATCCTCGCTCCGCCGTCGGACGTCGCCCACTGTCTCGACGAGGAGCCATTCGGCGAGCATCGTCTCGGGGCCTATCTTCGGTGCCATGTTGCCCCCATCTGCTCGTGAGACGGATCGCGGTCCCGTCCTCTGGTGCTGAGCACCGGAACCAAGTTTATGCACGCCGTTAGAATTGTCTGGCGTGCACAACGATGAGGGGCAACAGTGGGCAATCTCGGGAACTATCAATTGATGACGACCCTTGCGAAGAAAGTAGGCGGGCCGGTCGGGCTCCTGGCCGCGACATTGGGCGCGGGATACGTCATCGGCAGGACGACCGAGGCCGGCGGCAAGCGAGGAGGCGGCGCGCTGAAGAACGCGATCAAGAGGCGCAAGGCCCCGTGCGAGCTGAAGGACAAGGTCTTCGCTGTCCGGGCCGACGGCACGGATGACCAGGGGCTCGAGTTCAAGGCCGGCGCTGAGTACAGGGTGCTCGAATGCAGCGACGACGCGATCCTCATCGAGCTGATCGGCAACGACGACAACCCACACGTCGTATCCGACGCGTTTCTGGCCACGATCTCCGACTTCCCTGCCGGACCCGCAGCCGACGAAGACTGAACCGGATAAGGGTAGCCTGGCGTCGGCGGATGTGCTAGTGCACCGACGACGAGAGCGTCTCGAAGAAGTGATCGACGTCCTTCTGACTGCTCTCCCTCCAGAGCGGCGCGAAGGTGCGGATGCTCGACCAGTTCACCGTCATCTTCCAGGTCTTGGTTCCATCCGCGTTAGTCGTCGGCACCTGCTTCGGCTTCTTGGTCTTCTCCGTGAGGGTCCCGCTCATCTCCACCAGGTCCGAGAAATCCTCTAGCCGGAATCTAGTCGTCATGTCGGGTTTGATAGGGATGCTTTCCGGAGGGGTCACCCCAGTGTTCTGACTCGTTCTTAGGCTGCCCGTAAGCCGGTCGTCCACCGTGATCAGTTGGCTTCTTGATACCACGCCGGAGGCGTCTTGCCGGCGTGAATCCCTAAGTATGATTGCGCAAATGGGTAAAACTATCCGACGAGTACGTCGGCTAACTGTCACATATGGCTCCGCTTCGAACCCATCACGTCCCGCAATGCCAATAGCTACAGTTTCAGCTACACCTAGATGCATTGCATCCCGGAAAAACGAAAAAACCCCCGAATTCTCGGGGGTTTATGGTGGCTCCGACCGGCGTCGATCCGGTGACCTTTCGATTTTCAGTCGAACGCTCTACCAACTGAGCTACAGAGCCTTAGGTGACAATGTCACCATGATTGCCGGAACTTCTTCCGGCAATCAGAGCGACCCTGACGGGACTTGAACCCGCGACCTCCGCCGTGACAGGGCGGCGCGCTAACCAACTGCGCTACAGGGCCTTGCTTGCAGTATCTCTACTACGATTGCGGTATCTCTACCGCTTTTTTCAAGGCTTCCAGCCTACCAGACTTTTCAGCCCGGCTTGACCAGTTCCTTGCGTACCCCCAACGGGATTCGAACCCGTGCCGCCGCCGTGAAAGGGCGGTGTCCTAGGCCGCTAGACGATGGGGGCCTGGAACAATCCGAATTCGCGACGGTCAACAACGCTATGCGTTTACCGCTTCTCGCTCGTCCGAACTGGACTCTAAAACTTTAGAGCATACTCAGGGATATTCCCAAATCGCGCAGCGCGGAACGCAAACGGGGTCTCAAACCAGGACGCAATCCGGACGCAGCGCCAGTCTCAAGCCACCGCTCAAAACCGCTGTGCCAGGGTTGGCGGTTTCTTGTTGAAAGACGTCCGAATTCCGCCAGTCCGTCCAGCTGCTCCCGGGCTAGATTGGCACCATGGCCACAAGCACACCAGTCTCTCCGGCGACCACACCCTCCCGGACCATCAGTAAGCTCGGCATCGCCGCCGTCATCGTCACCGTTGTCCTCTGGGCGTCCGCCTTCGTGGGCATCCGCGCAGTGGGACCCAGCTTCTCCCCGGGCTCCCTGACGCTCGGACGGCTGGTGGTTGCCGCCGTCGCGCTCGGCATTGTCGCCCTGCCTAGGCTCAAGCGCTGGCCCAAAGGACGCGAATGGCTGCCCATCCTCGCCTACGGCGTCATGTGGTTCGCAGGTTACAACCTCGCCCTGAACGCCGCCGAGCACATGCTCGATGCCGGAACCAGCGCCATGCTCATCAACGTCTCGCCGATCCTGATCGCCGTCCTGGCCGGCGTGATCCTGAAAGAAGGCTTTCCGCGCTGGCTGATCATCGGCAGCCTCGTGGCGTTCGGCGGCGTTGCGCTGATCGCGCTCGGTTCGGGACAGCGCTCGACGGCGGATGTCGCCGGAGTGCTGTTGTGCCTCCTTGCCGCTGTGCTCGCCGCGGTGAGCGTGATTGTCCAGAAGCCGGTGCTGCGCACCTTCTCCGCTGCACAGGCCACCTGGTTTGGCATCATGGTGGGCGCCGTGTGCTGCCTGCCGTGGGCCGGCCAACTAGTGGCCGAAGTGCAGGCCGCACCCCTTCCGGCCACCCTCGGCTTGGTGTACCTCGGAATTTTCCCCACCGCCATCGCTTTCACCACATGGGCCTACGCACTGTCCCTCATCGAGGCCGGGAAACTCGCCGCCACGACGTACCTGGTTCCGGGCACCACGATCCTGATTTCCTGGGCGGTCCTCAAGGAAATCCCCACCATCTGGGGCCTTGTGGGCGGCGTCATCTGCCTTGTGGGCGTCGGGTTGACGCGGCGCCGTTCCCGCGGGATCACCCCCCGCTAAGAAGCCGGGCGGCCCGGCGCCAAGGTGCGCCGCACCGCCGTCGCACCTCCGCCGCGGCTACCTTGCCATCCCGGCGAGAAGCTCGCGGTGCGTGGGCGGATTGGCTCCCGGGCGCCCCACGGTAATGGACGCGGCCATGGAGGCGGTCTGTCCGATGCGTTCGAGAACCGTGGGCGCGAGCCCTTGGCTACCGCGCAGCAGCAGCCCGAGGATCAGCGCAGACATGTAGGAATCGCCGGCGCCAATGGTGTCCGCCACCACCGAGGTCACCGCCGGAACCGTCAACTGGGTGTGCGGCGTCGCCATCAAGGAACCCTGGGCACCTCGGGTGACGACGGCCAGGCCCGCACCGAGGCCCAGGATGTGTGTTGCAGTCTCTTCCAGGGACTTGCCGGGGTAGAGCCAGAACGCGTCGTCGTCGCTGAGCTTCACCACGCTGGTCAGCGGTACGAGCTCCTCGAAAATGCGGAGGGCCTCGCTGTGGCTGCCCAGGAGGTCGGTGCGGATGTTGGGGTCGTAGGTGACGATGCACCCACCCTGGGCCTGCTCCAGGAGCGTCCTGACGTTAGCCGCGCCGGGCTCGAGGAACGTGGCGATCGAGCCCGTGTGGAGCACCTTTGGCGCGTAAGGGAGTGCGGCGGGGCCCAGGTTCCACTCGATGTCGAAGGTGTACTTGGCCGAACCGTCCGCGGCGATCTCCGCAGTCGCCGTCGCGGTCTTCGCAAGCGATTGCGAGCCCGGAAGGACAACCACGCCGGCGCTTGCCAGGTGGGCCGCGATGGACTCGCCCCGGGAGTCGCGCCCGACGGCGGTCAGCAGCCCTGCTTTCACATCGAGCCGCCCGAGGCCGTAGGCGACATTCGCAGGCGAGCCGCCCGGGTATTCGGTCTGGCCTCCAGGCGAGTTGACGATGTCGATGAGCGCTTCGCCGACCACGACGACGTCGAGCGGCTCGGACGCAAGGTGCGAGTGGTTCATGCGTTTCCTGTTCCTTGGTTGGGGAGTTTCACTGGCTGCTAGTGAATTTCAGGGGCTAATGGTGGTTTTCGGAGGCGCCGCCACGGAATGGCGTTCGACCAGGGGACATTCAAAGTATTCGGTACTGCCATCACGTTCCGCGCCGGCCAGCAGCAGTTCGATGGCGCGCCGGCCCATCTCAAGGAAAGGCAGTTCCAGCGTGGTCAGTCCGGGCCGCAAGTGCGGGGCAAGCGTTTCCTGGTTGTCGAAACCCACCAGCGACACATCGCGCGGGATCGATAATCCGAGTTGGGCCAGCGCCTGGTAGCTGCCCCAGGCGGTGCGGTCGTTGGCGCAGAAGATGGCAGTGGGTGGCTGAGGACCGGTCATGAGCGCCAGGGCATTCTCGAATCCGCCGGATTCATGCCCGTCGCCGATCTTGTGGAGCAGGGGGTCGGCGTCGAGGCCGGCCTCCTTGAGTGCCCGGAGATAGCCCGCATGGCGTCCGACGGCGGCAGGCAGCTCGCCGTCCACCGCGCCGATGTTGATCATCGCGATACGCCGGTGACCCGCGTCCACCAGGCGTTTGGTGGCGGTGTAGCCGCCCAGCTCCTCCTGCGGAGCGATGCTCGGGAACCGCCCGGACCGGTCGCGCGAATTGAGCACGACGGCGGGCACCTCGGCCAGGACGTCCGGCACGTCAAGGACCCGGTGGTACATGGCGGCGTAGACCACTCCGGCCACCTTGTAGGACAGCATGGTCTCCAGCGAAACGGCCTCGAGGGCCTTGTCGCCGCCGGTGTTGACGGTCAGGAGGAGCAGTCCGGCCTCCCAAGCCCGGGCTTGGGCGCCCTCGATGATCTTGCCCGCGAATGGCGCCGTGGCCACGAAGTCGCCGACGAAGCCGATCATCCCGGCAACGCCGTCGCGGAGCACTTTGGCGTGGGCGTTGGTCCGATACCCCAGTTCGTTGGCGGCGGCATGGACCCGGCGTCGGGTTTCATCAGAGAACCTGGTTCCTGCGGCGTCATTGAGCACCAAGGAAACCGTGGCCTGGGAAACACCGGCAGCGGCAGCGACGTCGTTCATCGTCGTGCCTGAGCGGTTGCCGGGGCGGGTCATGGGCTGGCCTGTCTACTGGGAACTCCGGGGTGCTTGTCACAGGATCCGCACGACTGGCTGGGCTTAACCTGGGCTGGGTTATACGAATTACCAGCCCGGAAAACTGTAGCTGTCATCACATCCGGCGTCAACGACCGCGCCGCGGACTAGAGTCGGATCATGCCCGCGAATTTACCTCCCGGCCTGCCGATTGTTCCCGACGGCGATGCCCCTGGCGGCCAGCGCATTTCCTCTCCGCTCCCCGGCCCCGGATCCGGGGGTCCCGGGATTGGCGCTGACGCCGCGGCGGCCAGTACCGTTCCGTTCAGTATGTCGCCGGAAGACTTCGAGGCAGCCGTCAGCGATGCATTGCTCCTCATCCCGGACAAAGCTGCCCGGGCCATGGACAACGTGGCCGTCTTCATCGAGGACGACTACATCCCGCAGCCTGGAGACGAACCGGACACCGTACTCCTGGGCCTGTATGAGGGCGTGCCGTTGACGGAACGGGATTCTTGGTGGGATGCCGGTTCCCTCCCGGACCGGATCACCATTTTCCGTCAGCCGATCCTGGATATCTGCGGATCCCGCCAGGAAGTAATCGACGAAGTGGCCATCACGGTGATCCATGAGATCGCCCACCACTTCGGCATCGGCGACGACCGTTTGCACGAACTCGGCTGGGGATAGGCTAGAAAGCCACCGTCCCCGCGGCGCCATCCACCGTGATCGTCTGTCCTGTGCTGATCCGGGACGTGGCATCCGGGACGCCCACGATTGCCGGAATCCCGTACTCACGAGCCACGACGGCGCCATGCGAGTTGGGACCGCCCATCTCCATCACGAGTCCCCCGGCGGTCAGGAAGAGGGGCGTCCAGCCGGGATCCGTCGAGGGCGCCACCAGGATTTCTCCGGGTTCAAGATGCGCGCCCACCGGGTCCATGATCACCCTTGCCACCGCCGTCACGGTTCCCGCCGAAGCCGGGGTTCCCAACAGCATGCCGTCCGACGCCGGTGCCCCCGTCGCGCCGCTCAGGAGACCGGCTGGCAGCGCTTCCGGCTCGGTGCCGTCGGAGAGCAGCACGCGTGGCACGTGGCGGCGCTTGAGTTCAAGCTCATAGGCTTCGCGGCGCTGCGCCACGAGCTCGTGGAGATCCTTGCCGTCCAAGCCGCGGCGGGCGTCGTTGAAATCCAGGAAGAAGACGTCGCTGGCATCGTCGATGATTCCCGCTTCCGCCAAGGCCTCCCCTGCTTCCGCAACCTGTGCTCGGACCGCGGCGAAGCCCCGCACGAGGTGGTACTTGGGAAGTTCACGGAGCCCGGCAAACATGCGTGTCCGTTCGAGTGCCATTTTCACGATCCTGGCGTGGAGCGGACTCTTGGACCGCGCACGGGCCACCAGCACGGCGGCTTGTTCCTCGGCGTCGCGGGCTGCTTTTTCGAACTGTTTGTCCGGCGCCAGGCGGGGATCATCGAGGCGAAGGTAATTGACCAGGACTCCGATGATGTGGGTGGGGTCGTCGGACCAGCGGGGCATGCCCAGGTCGATTTCCGCGATGGCCCGGTGCCCGTAGTCGCGCAGGAACGAGGCCAATCCCGATTGCGCGACGACCGGCAGCTTGCCATCGCGGTAGCTCTCCGCGAGCGCAGCGGGATCGCCACCGGTAAACGCCACCGCGGAAGCGGGATCGTCACGGATACTGGCCGAGAGCCGCCACAGCGCAAGGTCCATTTCGGTGGTGACGTTGTTGGGCAGGCCGCGGATGATGGTTTGGAGCTCACCCCAGGAAGCCTGTTCTCCAAGCAGCTTCCGTACCAGCCCCATCATCGCGAAGCCGAGCGCTACCGGGGGCAGGATATTGGGCAGTATGGGGAACAATTCCGTGCGCAGTATCCGCTCGGCGTGGTCCAGTTTTTCACGAGGGGTGGCATTGGTGGGGACTTCATGCGTGGCCTTCAGGTTCCCGTCCAGCTGTTCCACCTTGCCAAGGGCAACGTCCGGCCGAAAGAGAGCACGCAACAGCGTCTCCGGAAGGTGGAAGCGGAGCACGATCGGGCCAACGTGCCTGAGCAGTTTGAAAGGCGTCTTGCTGGTGACGGCGAAACGCGGGTCCTCGAACAGGGCACGCATGATGGACGCCGAACGTGCTTCCATGACGTCGAAAATCCTGGGCACGATGGCGCGCCCGGCCCTGCTCCTGAGCACCGAAGTGAGGTCAAAATAGATCCGCTGCCCCGCCTCGTAGTAGGGCGAAGGCCCGTCCCGCGGTTCGGGAACCCGGAATCCCGCCGCGCCGGCCACCGAGGACCCCATGAGCCTGATGCCCGCGAGTCCCATGGGAGTGAGGGGGCGGGTGAGGCCTTGGGCGAGGCTGAAGCAAAGGTACGCGTGGGGACCGGGGACTGCTGGTTGCCGGGTCATTTGCGGGTAGAGCGTGGTGATGGGGCGCGCTTGGGTGAGCCACAGTTTGCCGTCGCCGTCGATGGCCCATTCAGTGTCCTGCGGTGCTCCGTAGTGCTCCTCGACGCGCTGGCCGAGGACCGCGAGCGCCCTGATCTGGGAGTCGGCAAGGCAGGCACCCCGCGCGGTTCCGCCTTCGGCCCGAGGCTCGGCGTCGAGCCTTTCGGTCCCGCCGCCGGGAACGGAGCGAATCACCAGCTTCCGGTCCCCGATCCGTCGTTCCGTGATCCTGCCGGTGAGCGAATCCACCACAAAGTGGTCCGGATTCACGGCGCCGGAGACCACGGCCTCACCGAGCCCGGGATTGGCGTCGATGACCGCCTCGCGGCGGCGCCCGGTCACCGGATTGGCGGTGAACAACACCCCTGCGGCCTCAGCGTCCACCATCCGTTGGACGACGACGGCGAGCGTCACCGTGGCGTGGTCGATCCCGTTGCTTGCCCGGTAGCTGACCGCCCGGTCCGTCCACAGGGAAGCCCAGCACTTCCGGACGGCCTGCAGGACGGCATCTGCCCCGACGACATTCAGGTAGGTGTCCTGCTGTCCCGCGAAACTGGCAAAGGGCAGGTCCTCGGCGGTGGCAGAGGACCTGACGGCCAAAGGGACATCCGGGCCAAGCGCGGAGTAGGCCGAGCGAACGGCGCCCTCGACGTCGGCCGGGATCCCGGCGTCGAGCACTGTTTCCCTGGCGCGGGCCGCGAGGGAAGCGAGCCCCTCAAGGTCGCCGGGTTCCACGGCCTCAAGGCCACGGAGAATGTCCCGGACGGCTGGCTCGGGGCTTCCATCCGGCTGCAATGCGCGCCGGTAGGCCTCGGTGGTCAGGCAAAACCCGGGCGGGACCGGAAGTCCCGCCCAGATCAGCTCGCCGAGATTGGCCGCCTTGCCGCCGACCTCTGGAAGCATGGTTGCCCGGATCCGGCGCAGCTCGACGATCAAGCGCGATGCCTCCCTGGGCTCTGCGTGCTCCATCATTACCGTCTGCCTGCGTCCACCGGTCCTTGGGCTTGCCTGTTATGCGGCGCCGAGCATGGGACCGAAGTTGGCGCGGTCCGCCAGCCTGGGGTCCTCGCGGTCTGGAACAACCAGCACGGGTCCTTTGGCATGGTGCAGGACTCCATCCGACGTCGATCCGAGGAGCATTCCTGCGAAGCCTCCCCGCCCGCGCGTGCCCAGCACCACGAGTTCGACGCTGCGGCTCACTTCCACGAGGACTTCCACTGGCGAACCATCGAGCAGTTGGGTTTCCGCCGGAAGCTTGGGGAAGTGGCTCTTGAGCCACGCCAAGCCTGCGTCCAACTGGATCCTGATGTCCTTGAAGAGTGCCTCCCGGTCCAGGGGTGCCGGAACCCACGCCAAGGAGCCGCTGTATTCGGGTACGGCGCAGATGACGCGCAGCTTGGCGCCCATGCGTTGAGCCTGCTCCGCGGCCTCCAGGACGGCAACGCGCGCCTGTTCCGAGCCGTCCACGCCGACTGCGACCACATTCTCGACAACGCGGGAGCCGGACTTCGCGCGCTCGGCCTTGATGTGCTTGTCCTCCGTGGTTTCACCCAGCCGGTCCGCGCAGAAGAGTGGGACCGTCACGGTGGGGCATTTGGAGTGCGCCGGCAGGGCACTGCTCACGGAGCCCAGGAGCCTGCCGACAAAGCCGCCGCGTCCCCGGGTGCCGAAGACCAGGAGTTCGGCCGTTTCGGACAGATCGAGCAGCACGCCGGCGGCATCTCCGTTCTCCACCGAGCCATCGACGTCGATGGCGTAGCCGGAGACCTTCTCCAGGGCTTGCTTGACGATCGCCTCGGCGCCGTCCCGGATCACGGAGTCATCCACTGTCGCGTAGCCGCCGTCGAGCCCTGAAGCCGCGAAGATCGGCACGGAGTAGGCCGTGACCACATGCAAGGGCAGCTGCCTGCGTTCAGCCTCGCGGGCGGCCCAAACGAGGGCGCATTGGCCGTGTTCGCTGCCGTCAACGCCCACTACAATTCCGCCGGGGGCAATGGAGGGTTCCTCTCCGTTGCCTTCGGTCTCTGGTTGATGGCTCTCAGAGTGTTTGCCGTGCTGGTCCATGGGGCCTGCCTCCTCGCACTGCTGGCTGATGTTGCGGCTATTCTGCCAGAGGCCGCGCCCACAACGTGTTTCTCGCTTGACTGCCGTGAGTTGCGGTCTCCAATGCTCACTATTCTCGTTTGCAAGGGCCGAATCAAGCCGGAAGAAGCGTATGTGGAAACCCCGCCGAGGGCGTGGAAATCCGCCGAATCGGGGCGCGAAAAACGCATCGTCGGACATGCCGATGCCGGGGCTATCCACCACGCGATTTCTTCTGTAATGTTCGAGGCACTGGTGACCGGGGATCGTGTTTTTCAACACATCAACGGCCATCATTCGCGACCGCTTGGGGACCCGGACGCCACCCCGCTGTTGCCTCGGCAACGCACCTTCAAAGAGGAGCCAAGCTGTGTCAACCATGCCTGCTGCGAGTACGGAACGCACCACCACCGTGGTCATCGGTGCCGGCATGCCCGGCCTGGCCGTGGCCAGCGAACTCAGCCGCTACGGTGTGGATGCCATCGTGGTGGACGGAATGTACGTCCCCGGACCTTTGCAGCCGCTCAACACCGGCATCCTGCAGCGTTGCGACGCCGCCGACGCCGCGTGCCTCCAGGAGCGCAGCGAAATCCTGCGGCACCTGCGCAACTACGCAACCAGTCACGGGCTCGACGTACGGAGCACCACGCGTGCTGTCCGGCTCGATCGCCTGGACGAAGCTGCCGCGGGGTCCGTGATTTCCGGATCGGTAGTTTCAGGGTCCTCGGGCGTCGCCTCGTACCAATGGGCCGTTCACACGGCCAACGGAGTGCTTTTGGCCGACCACGTTGTTGTCACCCGTTGTGGACAGAGCCAGTTGCGGCGAATGCTTGCCGAGCTCGGCTTCGCCATCGGCCAGAACCTCGTCGCGGCCATGCGGGCGATCGGAATGTACTTGGTTGGTGTCGGCGAACTTGCCACACCCACACCGAAGGAAGTCCTGCGCCAAGCCAAGGTGGTGGGCCAGGCGATTTCCGCCAAGGTCTACCCGGACAGCGTCCACGGGGCGCTCACGGGCACCTTTGCAGCTGTTCCCGCCCTGGCCTAGGGCTTCTTCTCCGGGCTGCCGGGCTCAACCTCGGCGTCCTCTTCATCGCCAGCGTCATCAGCGTCCCCGGAATCGCCAGCATCATCAGAATCATCGGAACCCACGCCTGCCAGCCGGCGTCGTGCGGTGATGCCGAGGAAGACCAGCAGGCCCGCAGCCACCACGGCGAAGATCACAATGCTCCAAGGGAACGGCTGGGACGCATCGGGCACCTTTTCGGGCGTCGTGGTCGAACCAGGGGCTGCGGTGCCGGCGGTGGGTACCTCCGCCGAAGGTGCAGTGCTCGCGGAGCCGCCGCCCGCCGTCGTACTTCCTGCCTTGGCGGTGAACGTGAAGGTGCCTTCAATGGGGTGCGAATCCGAACTGACGACGCGCCAGATGACGGTGAATGCGCCGGCGGGCGCGCCAGGCCGCAGCTTTTGCGACACCACGGCGTCCACAATCTCGACGGAACCATCTGCCCAGTTCTGCCCTGAGGCGTCGTTCACCCGGATCTGCGAGCCGAGCAGGAGCGGCCGGTTGTTGAACGTGATGGACACGGAGTCCGGGACGCTGGCAACCGTTGAGCCGTTGGCCGGTGACGTTGACTCGGCGACATCGTGCGCGAAGGCGGGTGCCGCCGAGAACAGGGCGGCAGAGAAAAGAACCGCCGTGGCAGCGACGACGACGGCCAGCAACTGGCGGATAGGGCGCATGAGCGAATAACTCCCTTGGTGTTGGATTCCTTACAGACTAGGCGAATTCGCGGGAGTGCCGAAGCCGCGGGCATAGGATTTGAGAGCACACTTCCCCGATCCCCGGAGACTTCCATGCTCAAGCAGGGCTCAGCCATCGACCGCTACTTCAAGATTTCGGAACGCGGATCCAACTACTCGCGAGAAATCCGAGGCGGCTTCGCGACCTTCTTTGCCATGAGCTACATCGTGGTGCTCAATCCTTTGATCCTCTCCGGGGCGGACTCGAGTGGCGCTTCCCTTGGCTTCGCCGCCGTCGCCGCCACCACCGCCTTCGTCGCCGGCATCCTGACGATCCTCATGGGAGCCTGGGCCAAGCACCCCTTCGCCATCGCTACCGGGCTGGGCGTCAACGCCTTCGTGGCAGTCACCATTGCCTCACACCCCGGCCTGACATGGCCGGACATGATGGGCCTCGTGATGCTCTCGGGCCTCACCATGCTGATTCTGGTGCTCACCGGTTTCCGCACCGCGGTCTTCAAAGCCGTCCCTGAGGCCCTGAAAACCGCGATCGTGGTGGGCATCGGCCTCTTCATCGCGCTGATCGGCCTCGTCAATGCCGGCTTCGTGCGCCGCATCCCGGACGCCGCCGGCACCACGGTCCCCCTGGGCCTCGGCGTCGACGGGAAGCTGCTGGGCTGGCCAACCTTGGTGTTCGTCGTGGGCCTCGTCCTGACCATCGCCTTGGTGGTCCGCAAGGTGCGTGGCGCCATCCTGATCGGCATCATCGTCTCCACGGCCCTTGCCGCCATCTTGGAATTCACCCTGCACATCGGCCCGAGTTTCGACGGCAAAACCTACAATCCCCGCGGCTGGTCCCTGGTGGCGCCCAAGTTCACCGAGTGGGCCGCTCCGGACCTGTCCCTCATTGGCAAGGCGAACCCCTTCGGGGCGTTCCAGCACCTTGGCATCATCGCTGCCACCCTGCTGGCGTTCGTGATCCTGCTCAGTATCTTCTTCGACGCCATGGGCACCATGGTGGGCTTGGCGAGGGAAGCAGGAAACATCGACAAACACGGAAACATCCCCAACGTTGACCGTGTCCTGCAGGTGGACGCCCTCGGCGCGATCATCGGCGGCGGCTCGTCCGTGTCCTCCAACCAGATTTTCGTGGAATCCGGCGCCGGCATCGGCGAGGGTGCCCGCACCGGCTTGGCGTCGATCGTGACCGGCCTGCTGTTCCTCGTGGCCATGTTCTTCACCCCGCTCATCAACCTGGTCCCGTTCGAGGCCGTCGCCCCCGCCCTGGTGGTGGTGGGCTTCATGATGGTGTCCCAGGTGGGCAAGATCCACTGGCAGGACTGGGGAGTCGGCATTCCCGCGTTTCTGACCATGGCCCTCATGCCGTTCACCTACTCGATCGCGAACGGCCTGGGCGCCGGGTTCATCTCCTTCGCACTCATCCGCACGTTCCAGGGCAGGGCCCGCGAAGTCCATCCGCTCATGTGGGCCGTGGCCGCTGCGTTCCTGTTGTTCTTCGGGATCGGTCCCGTCGAGGAAATCCTGGGAGTCAAATAGGCCTTTCCGGAATACCGGACACCCTCCGCCCCCAAGCGATGTTTTTCGGTATCGCCATGCGTTGAGCTTTAACCATGGAGATTTCCCGCGCTGTTGCCGATGTCCGCCCCACGCCGTGGACCGGCCGCTTCGACGGCGATGGCGATGAGCACCGCCGCTGGTGGCAGGCCGTGGCGCCCCACACTCCCGATGCAGCCGCCCCCGGCGCGCGGGACGCAGGCTCCCGGGCCGCCGTCGTCGTGGGCTTCCGCAGTGACGAGGGCGTGCGGCGCAACAAGGGCCGTATGGGCGCCGCCGCCGCTCCGGCGGCCATCCGGCAGGCCCTGGGTACGCTGGCTTTCCATCTGGACCGGGACGTGTTCGACGCCGGCGACGTCGTGGTGGAGGACGGCTCGCTGGAGGCTGGCTCCCTGGAGGCAGGCCAAGCGCGCGCGGGCCGCGTGATTTCGGAACTGCTCGACGGCGGCAAGCTCACGGTGCTGCTCGGCGGCGGGCACGAAACTGCTTTCGCCAGCTACCTGGGTGTGGCTGGCTCGGAGGCCGTGAGGGGCGGCAAGCGACTCGGAGTCCTGAACCTCGACGCGCACTTCGACCTGCGGGACGAACCGGTGCCGAGCTCAGGCACGCCGTTCCTGCAGATGGCCCGGGCGGAAGCCGCCGAGGGCCGCGAACTGAACTACGCCGTCGTCGGAATCTCTGAGCCCAACAACACGCGGACCCTCTTCAAGACGGCGGACCGGCTGGGCGTGAAGTACCTGCTGGACGAGGAGTGCTCCGCGGAGGCCGTTCAGGAGTTCGTGGCGCGGTTCCTGGACAGCGTGGACGTGCTGTACCTGACGATCGACCTGGACGTGCTACCGGCGTCGGTGGCTCCCGGCGTGAGCGCGCCTGCGGCGTATGGGGTGCCGCTGCCCGTTATCAGCGCGGTGTGCAAGCAAGTTGCCACGAGCGGAAAACTCATGCACCTGGACGTCGCCGAGCTCAACCCCGAGTTCGATATCGACTCGCGGACCGCCAAGGTGGCCGCGCGCTTGGTGAACACGCTGCTGGGGTAGGCGGGGTTAGCCGACGGCGCGGAGCCTGACGGCGATGAACTGGCGGCCGGGGAGCTCCACGCGGAAGCGCCCTTCCACTGCGTCCGGCCGGGTGTCGATGCTCATGTTCCAGGTGTCGATGATGTCCACCTCGTAGCGGCGGCCGGCGGGCATGACGAAGTTCCGGTACGTGGGCTGGTTGAAACCGAAATAGCTGATTTCGTACTCGTGCCGGATGCCGGCGGTGGGGACGTCCCAGGCGCTGGGCAGCGGCTCGAGGAATCCGCCCGGGGTTTCCTCGAGGATGCGGCGCAGGAAGGCGATCCGCTCCGGGCTGCTGCCATGGAATTCGCCGCCCTTGGCCCACCAGAGGATGTCCTGGGAATGCATGTAGGTTTCGCCGTGGCCCACGTAGCCGCCCCGGACGGCCCCTTCCCAGAACCGCCGGGTCATTTCCTCGCCGGTGATGTTTCCCCAGCCCTGGTCGATGTTGCCCTCGTAGGCGCATTCGTCGATGACCACCGGTTTCTGCCAGCGCTCCCGCCATTCCCCGGTGAATTCGGCCGTCTTGTGGACGTCCTGGCGCTGGATGCTGCTGTGCGTGATCCACGGCCGGGAGTAGTCGTAGAACGCATGGCAATTGTGGATGGACAGCAGGTGCCCGCTCGGGTCATTGGCCTGGACAATGCCCGCGAAGCGCTCCCAGTCCTCGGTGGTCTTGCGGAACAGGAGATCGTACTCGTTGGCCAGCGACCACCAGATGTTCCGGTGCGAAGCCAACCGGGCCACGACGTACTTCAGGTAGCGGTCATCCCGGCCCGGGCTCATCGTGGAGAAACCCCAGCGGTCGTACGCGTGGAACAGGATGAGGTCCGCCTCGATCCCCAGTTCGTCCAGCTGCCCGATCCTGTGTTCCAGGTGCCGGTAGAACTCCGGGTTGGGCCGGTCATAGTCGAATCCGGCAGCGAGGGATCCTTCGAAGGGGTAGAACTCCGGTTCGTTCTCGTTGAACAGGTAGGACTTCGGAAAAACGCACATGCGCATCTTGTTGAACGGACCAGCCGCCAACGTATCCAGGGTCTGCTTCTCCAGCGCATCGCCCTGGTGCGTCCAAGCGTAGGACGTAGTGCCGATGGGCAGGTACGGGCTGCCGTCCTCATAGGCGAAGTGGAAGGTCTTGGCCACCCGGACCACGCCCTTCGCCCCGGCAACCGGCTCGCGGGCCGTGAACGCGCCGGTAACGCCGTCCAGCGAGCGCGCGTTGCTGGTGGTGGTGAACGTCCACTCCCCCGGGCCCGGCACCAACAACCGCACGCGGTACAAGCCGTCGCCGTCGTAGAAACCGGGCACACTGAGCGTGTCACCTGACGGAGAAGTGAACACGGCACGGAGTTCGACGTCGGTGAATGGGTTGCCGTGCGACGGACCGGCCAGGGTGAGCTCGAAGCGCTCCTGGGCGGCCGCCGTCGTCGGGTACTCCGCCGCCGTGCTGCCGCGCACCACCGAGCCCGGCTCATAGTCCCCGGCCGGAGCGGGAAGATCAGCCGCCGCCTCGGCGGCCCGCTGGGCTGCAAGATCCTCGGGTTCCAATTCGCCGAGGAGGCGCAGGATTTCCGCGGTTTCCCTGGGCTTCCCCTGCAGGGCCTCCTCGGTTCCGAGGATGGTGCCCACCTCGTGGAAGTAGAGCGTGTGCAGCGCCGGGCTGTTCACAAGCGTGGGGACGCGTTCGCTCAGGATGCGGTTTCCTTCGGCGTGCCGCATCACGAAGTACAGGGGGCTTTCAGCGGTGAAAGTGGTCATCTTTGCCTTCTCGGTTCAGGGTTCTCAGGTCAGTGTTCTCGTGGAGCAAGGGACGGGACATCGGTGCGTGTGCCACTCAGTGCCGACAATGCGGAGCCGATCTCTCGCTTGATGGGCGCTGGAGTGAAGATCAGCCCCTGGTTCAGGGACGTCTGGCGGTACCAGACGGTGTCCTTGCGGAATTGGGCGGCCGCGGCGGGATCGTGCGCGTCGATGGCCTGCCAGACTGCCGCGTAGGCCCCGGGATCGTCCATGATGGCGGACAGCGGCGAGTCCAGGGACACGGCACCGTGCGCCGCGGCAGGAGCGGCGTCGGGCACGTCCCAGGCGTACCGGCCGGATCCCACCTCGAACTCCTCGGATCCGTCAGGCAAGGAAACGACGGCGGTGGTCCCCGGAGGCACGACGGCTTCCACAAGGATCCGCTCGCCGGAACGCTTCCAGGCCACGCTGGCCAGGCCGTACGGCGTCTCGTGTGAGGTGCCGGCATGCTGCAGGCTGCGGAGCGGACGCGGAGCGATGTGCTGTTTCCGGTAGCCCGGCGCAGCAGGAGCCAGGCCGGCAACGGTCCGGTGCATCCAATCGGCAATGGCGCCGAGCGCGTAGTGGTTGAAGGAGGTCATTTCGCCGGGGTTGACCGTGCCGTCCTCCAGGATGGAGTCCCAGCGTTCCCAGATGGTGGTGGCGCCCTTGGTGACCGGGTAAAGCCAGGAGGGGCATTCGGTCTGGGTGAGCAAACGCTCGGCGGCCTCCATGTGTCCGGTGACGGTGAGGGCGTCCGCGATGAGGGGCGTGCCGACGAAGCCGGTGGCGATCCTGTAGCCGCCCAGCCGAACGAGTTCGGCGAGCCGGTCACCAAGTGCCTGGCGCTGAACGGGATCCGTGCTGATCCCGAACATGAGTGCCAGCGAGTAGGCCGTTTGCGCATCGGAAACCATACGGCCGGAGGGCGTGACGTATTCGGCGAGGAACGCGCTGCGCACGTCTTCGGCGAGAGTTGAGTATTTGCCGTGGTCGTCGTCGGCGCCCAGCACGGCCGCGGCCTTGGCCGTGAGCTCGAGGGAACGGAAAAGGTAGGCGCTGGCCACGATGTCTCCATGGGTGCGGGCGGCGCCGGGCTTGTCCGGCGGTGCTGCCGGGTCCAGCCAGTCGCCCAGCTGCATTTGGCCCTGCCACAAGCCGGAGCTGTCCCGGACGCGGAGCAACGCATCAGCCCAATCGCACATGCTTCGGTACTGCCGGCCCAGCAGTCCGAGGTCGCCGAAGCGTTCATAGAGCACCCACGGAACCACCGTGGCGGCGTCACCCCAGGCGGCCACGGGCGATTCCAGCATGCCGAGCACCGCAGGAACGACAATGGGCACCACGCCATTACGGTGGCTTTGCTCGATGGCGAGATCCTGCAGCCAGGAGCTGAGGAACCCCAAGGAGTCGTAGAGGTAGCTGGCCGTCGGGCTGAAGACCTGGATGTCTCCGGTCCACCCCAGGCGCTCATCCCGTTGCGGGCAGTCGGTGGGCAGCGCCAGGAAGTTGCCGCGCATTCCCCACAAGGCGTTCTCGTGCAATCGGTTCAGCATCGGGTCCGAACACTCGAACCGGCCGGTGCGGCGCATGTCGTTGTGGATGACGACGGCGGTGATCGCCGCCGGGTCCAGCTCGCCTGGCCAGTTGTCTACTTGTGCATAGCGGAACCCGTGGAACGTGAAGCGAGGCTCCCATTCCTCCTCCCCGCCGCCGGCGAGCGTGAAGCTGTCCGTGGCGGACGCCAGGCGAAGCGGACGGAGGGACAGTTCACCATCCTCCAGGACCTCGGCATGGCGGAGTGTGATCCGGCGTCCCGCGTCGCCGCTTACCCGGATCCGGAGGCGGCCCACCAGGTTCTGGCCGAAGTCCAGGACGGTGGCGCCGGATGGCGTGGTCAGGACTTCCCTGACCGGCAGTTCTTCGATCCGGCGGACCGGAGGCGCCACGGCGGGAGTTGCCTCCGCCCACGGCTTGGCGCCCGGGGCCCTGGAATCCGCAGCTCCGGAGTCCACGGATGCGGGAAGCCAGCGCGAATCGTCGAAATCCGGCAATGACCAGCCGGCCTCGATACGCCGCGCATCGAAGGATTCCCCCGCGTAGATGCCGCTGGAAACGAGTGGGCCCGCCGTGGTGCCCCGCCACTCCGGGCCGCTGGCCACGGTTTGACGTGTGCCGTTGGCGTATTCGAGATGCAGTTCCACTTTGACGGCCGGTTGCTCGCCGTAGAACGGTGTGGCGAAGCCGTGGAAGCCGTACTTTTCGGTGTACCAGCCTCCCGCGAGCCACACACCAATGGCGTTGGCCCCCGTTTTAAGGAGCGCGGTGACGTCGGTGGTTTCGTGGTTGAGGCGGTCAGCGTAAGCCGTCCAGCCCGGTTTCAGAACCTGGTCATCCACTTCCGAGCCGTTGATTTCGGCCTGGTAGACACCGTGCGCGGTGGCGAAGAGGGTGGCTTTGGCCAAGCCCGGGCCCACCGTGAATTCGTGCCGCAATTGGCCGGGCTGTCCGAGCGGAATCTCCGCCCGGGAAAGGACGGGCAGGCCGATCGCTTCGGCCTGCCACGGCCCTTCAAGGTAGCCACCCGCCAAAGCCAAGGGTGCGCTCCAAGCCGTGGTGCCGCCGTCGTTCCCCGAGACGCGCACCTCGACTGCCACCTGCTCCCCGGCGTCGATGGCCTCAAAAGGCCACTCCACCAGCACCGAGTCAGGGCCTTCGTGCACTGCCGACTCGGCAGCCCCCGCACGGGTCAGCCGCAGTTCGGCACGGGTCTGCTGCCAATCGGTGCTCTCCGTGGCGACAACCCAGCTGAGCCGCGGCCGCGGATTGGCCACGAAGGCGGTATCGGTCCGGTACTCAGCGCTGAACCGGCTGACAGAAGCCTGGCGGAGACCTGCTGGCTGCGGTGCCAGGGATGTTGATGTCACGGAGGGGCCTTTCGGAAGCGGTGGGTGGATGGGCGCTGGAGTTTCTACTGTGGTTCGCGGCCTTCGCTACGGAACCAGTCGAACGTGACCGCGCCGCGGCTCGCGAAGACGCCGGCAACGCGTCCCGTGAAGGAGGCTGCGGTTTCCGCCGAGAGGTAGCGGCCGTCCAGTTCGGCCAAGGTGAGCAGTTCGCCGTCGACGACTGCCTGGAGGGCGATGGTGTCCGAGCTCAGGTGCCCGAATCCCGCGCCCGAATCCGGCTGTCGGGTTGCGATGCGAAGTTCCAGCGGCCCGGCGGGAACCTGTCGCGTCCAGCTTTGTTCGATCGAGGAGATCCGGGCCCGCGCCGTCAGGGTGGTTCCGCTCAGTTCGATCGAATAGTGGTGTGCCTCGTCGTAGCGGACGGCGAGGCCGCCGGCATTCCTTCCCCCGTCAAGGGGGTCCAGGTCTTCGGACGATCCGGTGCCCACCAGCGCGGAGATGGTCTCCACCTGGTACCGCTGGCGGCGGCCCAGGAAGGAAGGCCTTGGATCGTCCAGGCTGGCGCCGTCGCTGACCAGGGTGAGGCGCCCGGGGTTCTTCTCGGTGGAGGCGAACGTGCCGGGGAATCGCCGCACGGCGATCCAGCCGCCGTCGAGCTCGGTTTCCGCAAAGTTGTCCTCGAACTCGCCGCCGCCCGGGCGGGGGTTGAGGATGACGGGTTCGACGACGGGCCAGCCGTCCTCCCACGTGACCGGGGTGATGAAGGTTTCCCGGCCCAGGGCGGAGAAGGCCCGGGTCATGCCCTTGGGCCGCATGCCCAAGAGCACCATGGCCCAGCCGCCGTCGGGCGTCTGCACGAGGTCGCCGTGGCCGGTGTTCTGGATGGGACGCTCGGTGCTGCGGGCACTCAAGATGGGGTTGGCCGGGTTGCCCTCGAAAGGACCGGCCGGCGAGGTTCCGCGGGCAATGCTGACGCTGTGTCCGCGCTCGGTCCCGCCTTCGGCGATCATGAGGTACCAGTAGTCGCCATGCCGGTAAAGGTGGGGCGCTTCCGGGAACATCAGTCCGGTCCCGGACCACACGCTACGGGGCACCTCAAGGGCCTTGCCGGTTTCCAGATCCACGCGGACTTGGAGGATGCCGCCGTGCTCGCCGATGTTCCCGGTGACGGTGTCGAGTCCCGAGTACGTCATGTAGGCGGTGCCGTCCTCGTCCCAGGCAAGGTCCTGGTCGATGCCGATGGCGCCCTCGATGGCGAGTCCGTCGCTCCATGGCCCGGCAGGGTCCTCTGCCGTGAACACCAGGGTCCCGCGTGCCATGGCGTCGGTGACAGCGACGTAGAAGAGGCCGTCGTGGAAACGGATGGTGGGTGCCCACGCGCCTCCAAGGGTGGGCACGTCCCTTGAATCGAGTTGCCCTTCCCGGTCCACCACGTGGCCGATCCGGTCCCAGGTGACCAGGTCGGTGCTGTGGTAGACCGGAATGCCGGGGAGGTATTCGAACGTGGAGGTCGCGAGGTAGTAGTCCTCGCCGACCTTGACGATGCTGGGATCGGGGTTGAAGCCGGGAATCAGTGGGTTGGGGAAGTTCATGCAGCGCCTCCAAGGGTGAGAACGGTTTCGAGCGGCAGTTCGGTGACGGAGGTGCCGATGCGCAGGCGGTAGTCACCGGGTTCGTAGGTCCAGCCGTTGTCCCAGTAGGCCAGCAGCCGGGTGGGCACATTGATCACCGCGGTGCGGGTTTCGCCGGGTTCGGCCCATACGGGGGCGGAGGCGACGAGCCAGCGCACGGGACGGTCCACGGCGGAGCCGGGCCGTTCGGCGTAGACCTGCACCACCTGCTTGCCGGGGCGGGTGCCGGTGTTGGTGAGGGTCACTGTGAGGGGCACGACGGCGCCGGGCACCGCCGCTGCGGGCGCTTCGGCTGTGTCGAGGGTCCAGCGGGTGTAGCCGAGTCCGTGCCCGAATTCGTAGGCCGGAACGGCTCCTGCCTTCAGCCAGGCCCGGTAACCGATGTGGATCCCCTCGGCATAGGCCAGTTCCCCGTTCGCGTCCGGGGTGGTGTTCAGGACCGGCACGTCCTCCTGGGCCCCGGGCCAAGTGGTCGGAAGCCGGCCCCCGGGCTCGGCCGCGCCGGTGAGGATGTCGGCGAGGGCGGTGCCGAATTCCTGCCCGCCGAAGTACCCGATCAGGATCGCCGCCACCTCGTCCCGCCAGGGCAGCAGCACCGGGGACCCGGAGTTCACCACCACCACGGTGCGCGGGTTGGCCGCGGCGACGGCGCGGACCAGGCGGTCCTGCAGGCCCGGAAGCTCCAGGGTGGTGCGGTCGTAGCCTTCGGATTCGACGCGCGAGTTCGTGCCGACCACGACGACGGCGACCTCGGCCGCCCGGGCCGCGGCGACGGCGTCGTTGATGAGTGCCTCGGGGTCGGTGTTGTCCGCTTCGAGCCCGATGGTCACAGCCAGGGCGTTGCCCAGGGCGCCGGCGCGCCCGGCGAGGTCCAGTTCCACCGTCACTTCCAGCGGAACACCCGCCGTGGCCTCGACCGGGACGGAAGCGGAGGGCGGGGCCAGGAACGCCGCACCCAGGTCCGTGCCCGTGGCCTCGATGGACGCCTCATGCGCCAGGACCCCGTCCACGAAGATCCGCCCGTGCCCCACGGTGGAAAAGCCCAGCCGGATGGTGCCGGTCTCCTCGGGCGTGTAGTGGGTGTGGAACTGGACCATGGATGACTCCGCGATCGGGGCGTCCCCGCCGAACCAGACCAGCGCGGTGGAGCGGCGGTCCTCCGCGAACAGTTCCTTGCCGGTGGAGGCAAAGAAGCGCACCCGCAGCCCCGGCTCGCCCGTGACAGGGTTCCTGAGCTGTTCCAGGGGCAGTTCGGCGATGCCTTCCTGCACCACCGCGCCCACGGTGTAGCTGACGTTCTCCGGCCCGAACACGGCACGGATCCCGTCCAGCGGGGTGACGATCCTTTCCGGGACCACGGTCGCGGACCCGCCGCCCTGGGTCCTGGCATGGCGGGCATTGTGCCCGATCACCGCGACGCCGGTCACGGAGGCGGGAGCCAGCGGCAGCACGCCGTCGTTCTTTACCATCACGGTCCCGGCCACGGACGCCTCCCGGGCGAACGCGACCGGGTCCTCCCGCTCCGCCGGCTCCGCTGCCACGGGTTCGAAACCCTCCAGGGCGCCCACCCGGGCGGCGAGCTGCAGGATCCGCAACACCTTCCGGTCAACCGCGGCCTCCGGAACCGTGCCGCACTTGACCGCCAGCACCAGCGCCGAACCCCAGGGACCGTCCGGACCCGGCATCACGAGGTCCTGGGAGTGCTTCGCGCTGTCCACGCTGCGCACCGCGGTCCAGTCGCTGATCACCACGCCGTCGAAACCCCACTCCGTGTTCAGCGGGGTTTCCAGCAGCTCGTTCTCCGTGGCCGTGGCACCGTTGACCGAGTTGTACGCGCTCATCACCAGCCACGCCTTCGAGTCCACAATGGCCTTCTCGAACGCCAGCAGGTACAGCTCCCGCAAGGGCCGCTCCGCCACCTTCACATCCACGGTGAACCGGTCCGTCTCCGCATCATTGGCCACGTAATGCTTGGGGGTCGCACCGACGCCGTTGCGCTGCACCCCGGCCACATACGCCGCCGCGAGCTCCGCGGTCAGGACCGGGTCCTCACTGAACGCCTCGAAATGCCGGCCGCCCAGCGGGGAACGGTGCAGGTTGATCGTCGGGCCCAGCACCACGTCGACGCCCTTCCGGCGGGCCTCGACCGCCGAGGCAGCCCCCAAACGGTCCGCCATCGCGGGATCCCAGGACGAGCTGATCGCCGTCGCGGACGGGAAATTCATCGACGGCTGCCGCTCATCCCACACCTCGCCGCGCACCCCCGTTGGCCCGTCCGAGAACAACATCCGCCGCAACCCGATCTTCTCCACCGGCCACGTCGTCCAGAAATCCCGGCCCGTCAGCAACCGCACCTTCTCCTCCAGGCTCAGCCGGGCCAGCAGGGACTCGAGGCGTTGGTCGATGGTCTGGTCGGTGAGGAGTTCCATGGTGGCTTTCTTGTCTGTCTTGAGGGATGAAGTGTCGATGCTCATGCGGTGGCACCTGTGGTGACTGCGGCCCCGGCGGCTTCGCGCCGGGCGGCAATGATGTCCCGGTACCAGTACGCGCTCCACTTGGGGATGCGGGCCTGGGTGCCGTAGTCCACGTAGACCAGCCCGAAGCGCTTGTCGTAGCCTTCGGCCCATTCGAAGTTGTCCATGAAGGACCACGCGAAGTAGCCGCGGACGTCCACGCCGTCGGCGATCGCCTCGCCTACCGCCGAAATGTAGCCGCGCAGGTAGTCGATGCGTTCGGGGTCGCGGACCTCGCCGTTCGGATCCACGTAGTCGTGGAACGTGGCGCCGTTTTCCGTGACGTACAGCGGAAGGGAGGTGTACTCGGCGGCGACCCGCTTGAGTACCGCTTTGAGTGCCGCGGGCGTATTGGACCAACCGAACGACGACGGCGCTGGCAGCACGTGCGTCCACCTTGCCCCTCCAGGGGCTGCTTCGTCCGCGGAAACCAGCATGTTGGTGTAGTGGTTGATTCCGGCAAAGTCCCCGGGTGCCGAGATGATGGCCAGGTCCCCGGGCTGGACGAGGTCTTCCGCCGAGGCATCCTCACCGGTGGCGGTCAGCCCGTACTGGCCGTAGGCCGCAAGGGTGGACTCGGCGTAGCGGCCCCGGTAGACGGGGTCCAGGAAGATCCGGTTGCTGACGGCGTCCCAGTATTCCGTGGCCTTGCGGTCGGCTTCGGAATCGCTCGCCGGGTTGAGGTTGCCGATGATATTGGTGATGCCCACCTTGGCCTCAGGGCGGCGGGCACGGAATTCGGCCAGCGCCAAGCCATGGGCCAGGAGCAAATGATGGGCTGCGCGCACGGCGAGGCGGTCATCCTTGAAGCCCGGGGCCTGCATTCCCCAGGAGTGGCCAAGGAAGGCCGCGCACATCGGCTCGTTGATGGTGATCCAGTGCTCGGCGAGGTCACCCAGGGCCTCGGCCACGAGTCCGGCGTACGCCCCGAAACGGTAGGCCGTGTGCCGGGCCGGCCAACCGCCGTCGTCCTGTAGTGCTTGCGGCAGGTCCCAGTGGTAGAGCGTCACGTACGGGATGATGCCGCGGGCGGCGCAGCCC
Organism: Arthrobacter sp. S2(2024); assembly: GCF_036662515.1. Classification (NCBI taxonomy): domain Bacteria; kingdom Bacillati; phylum Actinomycetota; class Actinomycetes; order Micrococcales; family Micrococcaceae; genus Arthrobacter; species Arthrobacter sp. S2(2024). The sequence goes on from NZ_JAYKZI010000004.1 coordinate 358,890, forward strand.
GCCAGCAGCTCACGGTAGAAGCGCACGCCTTCGGGGTTGAGCGGGCCGACGCCGGTGGGCTGCAGCCGGGACCAGGACAAGGACAGCCGGTAAGAGGGGATGCCCAGCTCCACCATGAGGTCAAGGTCCTGTTCCCAGCGGTGGAAGTGGTCGCAGGCGATGTCCCCGTTGTCACCGTGGATGGTGGTGCCCGGCTCGTGGGAGAAGGTGTCCCAGATGCTCTGGCCGCGTCCGCCCTCGTTGACGGCACCTTCGATTTGGTACGCGGCGGTGGCCACGCCCCAGGCGAAGTCGGCGGGAAACGTTGCGGCCGGGGAGAGTTCCGGGCTCGCGGACAGTGGCGGCTGAGTCATGGGCTCGCCTTTCGTGGGTCTGTGTTTGTTCTGAAGGTGGGGCTGGCAGCGGGTCAGGCCACGCCGGCCTGGACGTTCTGCTGGTGCTGGATGTCCAGCAAGCGCAGGCGGTCGGCGCGGCGCTGGGCTTGCCGGTCCGGATCGGGGACCGGGGCGGCCATGAAGAGCCTCTGGGTGTAGGGATGCTCCGGTTCTCCGGTGACTTGCCCGCCGTCGCCCCATTCGACGATTTCGCCGTGATACATCACGGCGACGCGGTGGCTGAGGTGGCGGACCACCGCGAGGTCGTGCGAGACGAAGAGGTAGGCGACGCCGGTGCGTTCCTGGATCTCGATGAAAAGGTCCAGCACCGTGGCTTGGGTGGAGAGGTCCAGGGCCGAGACGGGTTCGTCGCACACAATCAGCTTCGGATCCAGTGCCAGGGCCCGGGCGATGGCGATGCGTTGGCGCTGCCCGCCGGAGAACTCGCGCGGCAGCCGGTGGGCGGCGCCGTGCGGCAACCGGACCTGGTCCAGCAGCTCGGCGACCCGCTTGTTGGCGGCCTGGCGTTCCACTTTCCGGACCGTGAGCGGCTCGGTGAGGATCTGCTCGATGGTCATGGACGGGTTGAGCGAGGTGTACGGATCCTGGAACACCACCTGGATCTCGTGGCTGAGCTCCTTGCGCTGGGCGCGCGTGGCTTGGGAGATTTCCTGGCCGCGGTACTTGATGCTTCCCCCGGTGACCGGGGCGAGCCCCAGCACGGCGCGGCCCAGCGTGGTCTTGCCGGAGCCCGACTCCCCCACCAGGCCCACCGTCTCGCCGGGGCGGATGTCGAGGGAAACGCCCTTGAGGGCCTTGAACGGTTCCTTCCGGAAGCCCTTGAGGGGATATTCGACGACGACGTCCCGGACGTCGAGCAGTGTTTCGGTCATGGCTTCACTCCTGTCAGGCTGGTGAGGGATCCGTCGGTGCTTGCACCGTTTGTGCGGGGACCAGCGGCGCCCAGCGGGCCGCGCGGTGCCGCATCCTCGAGGATCGCTTCCAACAGTTGCCGGGTGTACGGGTGGCGGGCGTCCTTGAAGATGGTCCGGACGGGCCCGGTTTCCACGACACGGCCTGTCTGCATCACGGTCACGCGGTCGCACAGATCGGCGACGACACCGAAGTTGTGGGTCACCAGGATGACGCCCATTTTCAGCTCGTCCTGGAGTTCGCGCAGCAGGTCAAGCACTTCGGCCTGCACCGTGACGTCCAATGCCGTGGTGGGCTCGTCCGCGATAAGCAAGTCCGGCTCACAGGAGACCGCGCCGGCGATCAGCACCCGCTGCGCCATGCCTCCGGAGATTTCATGCGGATAGGCGTTGAAGGTCCGTTCGGGGTGGGGAATCCCCACTTTGGCCAGCAGGGCCAGTGCACGCTTCCGGGCTTCCGCCTTGGAGATGCCGAGGCATACCCGCATGGGCTCCATGAGCTGGCTGCCGATCGTGAAGGCGGCGTCCAGGTTGCTCATGGGTTCCTGCGGGATATAGGCGATGCGCTGGCCGCGGACCTTCGTCATTTCCTTTTCCGAGAGGCGGGCCAGGTCCGTGCCGTCGAAGATGATGGAGCCGCCGGTGACGCGTCCGCCCTGCGGCAGGAGCCGGAGGATAGAGAAGGCGGTCTGGGTCTTGCCCGAGCCGGACTCGCCCACCAGCCCGTGAACCTCGCCCCGGCGGACCGTGAGGCCCACATGGTTCACCACGTGGGTGGTGGAACCATCGGGCTGGTCGTAGCCGATGCCAAGGTCGGTGACCTCCAGGATGACTTCACCGGCGTTCCCGGACGGCGTTTCGGGATGCACCACGGCAGGCTCCCCGCGCTTGGCGGCGGCTTCTGCGGCGTCGACGACGGCGGCCCCCTTGCGGCGGCGCCTGACCGGCCCGCGGCTGCGCTCGAGTTCGTCGCGCATCGCATTGGCCAGCAGGGTCAGCGCGATGCAGACGACGCCGAGGACGAGGCTTGGCCACAGGACAAGGGTGGGTGCCTTGTAGAGGTTGATGAAGCCGTCGTTGAGCATGCTCCCCCACGTGGGGATGTTGAGGTCGCCCAAGCCGAGGAATTCCAGGCCGGCCTGGATGGCGATGGCGATGCCAAGGACCATGGCGGACTGGATGATGACGGGTGCGCGCACCACGGTGAGGATGTGGCGGCCGATGATCCGGAAATCACTGAGCCCGGAGACCCGTGCCGCGTCGACGTACAGTTCGTTGCGCACCGCCGTCACGCAGGCGTACACCAAGCGGAAGTAGGCCGGGGAAAGCAGGACGCCGAAGATCATCATGGACAACCACATCGATGGCCCCACGACGGCCCGCGCGGCCAGCAGGATGACGATGCCGGGCATCGCCATGAGCAGGCCGGTGAGCCAGGAGGACGCCGAATCGAACCAGCCGCCGTAGTATCCGGCCACCAGGCCGCCGGTGACGCCGATCGCGACGGCGACAACCAGCGCCAACAGCGCCCCGGCCAAGCTGAACTGTCCAGCGAAGAGCAGACGACTGAAGACGTCACGGCCGGCACTGTCCGCACCCAGCACGTGGTCAGGGCCGGACTTGGCCAGGACCGCCTGCAGGCTGGCCAGCCCTGGGTCGTGCGTTGCGAGCACAGGTGCCAGCACCGCGGCCAAAGCCACGATCGCGAGGACCAGCATGGATACGGCGCCGGTGGGGTTCGTGAGGAGCTTGCGGAACAAGGAGACTTTGGCTGCCTGGGTGGGCAGTGCGATGGAAGTGTCGATCATGACAGCCGAACTTTCGGGTTGAGCCAGCCTTGGGCGAGGTCGATGATGAGGTTGACGATCACCACGATGGCGGCGGTGGCGACGACGACGCCCATCACCACCGGGATGTCCCCCTGGCTGGTGGCGGCAACGGCGATCTGCCCGAGGCCGGGCAGGGCGAAGATCTGTTCAACGATCACGGCACCGCCGAGCAGGCCGATGAACTGGACCGCGAGGACTGCCAGGGCAGGACCGCCGGCGTTGCGCAGCACGTGCCTGTACACCACCCGGTTGAAGGAGAGGCCGCGGGCCCGGAGCGTGCGGACATAATCCTGGCGGAGCGCATCGATCAGGGAGCCCCGGACCTGCTGGACCACCGAGGCGATACAGCCGATCGAAAGGGCGATGATCGGCAAGGTGACCGTGGCCGCCCAGCCGCCGAACGACGTCGTAATCGGTACATAGCCGGTGGCCTTGAACCACTTGAGGTTCAAGGCGAACAGGGACACGAGTCCCAAAGCGATGAGGAAGCCGGGAATCGCGAATCCCAGGACGCCCACGAACTGGACCACGCGGTCCACCCAGCCCCGGCGCACTGCGGCCAGGACAGCGATGACCACGGAGATCACGGCCGCGATGATGGTGGCGCCCAACACCAGGGAGAGGGTCACCGATACCCGGCTGGTGACGCCGGTGCTGACCAGTTGGCCGTTGAACCACGAGCGTCCAAGGTCGCCGGTGACGGCGTGGGTGAGCCAATCCCAGTACTGGACCACGAGCGGGCGGTTCAGACCCAGCTGGGAAGCCTTCAGGGTCACCTGGGCCTGGCTGGCTGTGGGGCCCACGATGCGGCGGGCGATGTCGCCGCCACCCGCGTACAGCAGCAAGTAGGCGACCGTTGTAATGACGAACAGCAGGAGGACGCCCGAAAGCAGGCGGCGCAGCACGAAACGGTACATCAAAGTTCCTTAAGGGAAGGTTCCTGGGGCCGCCGGGCCCGGACCGCGGCTTGGGTCAGCACGTGGTCCGGTCCCGGCGGCTGTCCGCTAGGAGGCGGGAGAGAAGGACCAGATGAACGGGTAGGCGTTACCCGTCTGGACCTCGACCTTGGTCTTGGCGTCGGTGACGAAGCTGGACTGCGGGCGGTACCACGGAGCGAACCATGCCTGCTCCACGATGTATTTGTTCAGTTCCTTCGCGGCGGCTGTCTGCTCATCGGTAGAACCGACATGGATCTTGTTGATCAGCTCGTCCACCTTCGGGTCCTCGTACTTGTACGGGTTCCACGGGGCACCGGGAGCGATCTTCATGTTGATCAGCTGCCAGTCGGACTGCTGCTCCAGGATCATGTAACTCACGCCATACTTCGGTGCCAGGAGGTCGGCGATGAAGTTGTTGCCCGTGTCCGTGAACTCCGCCGTGATGCCGACGTCCTTGAGCTGCTGCGTGATGAGCGCAGGGAGGGTGTTGCCCATGAGCGCCGAGGACGGCAGCTTCAGGGTCAGCCCGCTGGCGTATCCGGCCTGGGCAAGCAGTTCCTTGGCCTTGGCAGGGTTGTAGGCGTAGCGGGAGTCCAGGGACTTGTCATAGGCAGCCGACGACGGCGGGAACACCTGGGTGGTCAGCTCGCCATAGCCCTGGCCGATTGACTGCAGCATCGCCTTGGTGTCGAAGGCGTAGTTGAGTGCCTGCCGGACGCGGACGTCCTTGAGCGCGGGGTTGGTGGTTCCGGCCCGGTCAAACAGGATGAGCCCTGCCCAGTTCAGCTGGAGTGGGTTGACCTTGTACCCGGCAGCCTGGATCTCCGTGAGCGTGTTGTTGTCGGCGGTGTTGGCGGCGTTGAGCTGTCCGGACTTGATGGCGTTCAGCAGGGAGGTCTGGTCACCGTAGACGTTGAGGACAAGGTTGTCGTAGTGCACCAAACTCTTGTCCCAGTAATTCGGGTTGCGGTGGTAGCTGTAGGACGTGCCGGTCACGGTGGCGGCGGTATCCAGCACATACGGACCGGAGCCGACGGGTTTGGTGGCGATGTCGGCGTTGCCGAAGGACGCCGGGCTCTGCATGAAGGACGCGTCCTTGGACAGGTAGTTCAGGAACGCCGGGTCCGGGGCGGACAGGGTCAGTTCCAGCGTGGTTGCGTCCACGGCCTTGGCGGTCTTCAGGGCTGCCATGAACTGTGCATCCGGAGACGTTCCTGCCTTGAAGCGCTCAAGGTTCTGCTTCGCGGCGTCGGCATTGAAGGGGGTGCCATCGGTGAACTTGACGTCGTCACGCAGGGTGAGCGTCAGGACGGTCTTGTCCGCGTTGTACTTCCAGTCTTTGGCCAGCATCGGCACGAGCGAGCCATCCGGCTTCATCCGGATCAACGTGTCGTACACGGCCTGGTAGAACGGCGACAGGTTGGCGAACTCGGACTGGTTTGCAGCGAAGGTCTTGGGCGCCAACAGCGCGCCCAGGGTCAGGGTTTGGGAGGACTGGTCCTGGGGGGCGGCGGCTCCGCCACCACCACAAGCAGTGAGCCCCAGGGCAACAGCCGCAATGACTGCGGCCATTCGCTTGGATCGGAACATCTTTGGTCCCTTTCACGATCAGTGGCGTCCACCATGGACGGCCATTGGGAAAGACCGTAACATCAAAAACCTAGTGACCACTAGGTTTTTGCCGAACTTTTTGAATCGTTATGAAATGTGACGATGCGCACAGTGGTTGACCAATTGATGGACTTATTGAAAATCGACGTTGTTAGGGTTGATCCATGAAAGAGACGGCGGGCGGCATCCAGCCCGAAACGGTGCGCCGAGGGCGCCGCGGGACTTATGCCAAGACGGAGGCCCGGAGGCAGGAAATCCTGAAGGCCGCCTTCGACGTCTTTTCATCCTCGGGATACCGCTCGGGCTCGCTGAAGGACGTGGCGGACAAAGTGGGCCTGACCCAAGCAGGGCTCCTGCACCACTTTCCCAGCAAGGAAGCCTTGCTTGAGGCAGTCTTGACCTTCCGCGACGACGAGTCCGCGATCTACACCGGGGCCTTGGATGCCAAGGGTGCGGACTTGCTGCACGCCATGGTGGATCTGACCCGGCACAACACCACCATCCCAGGCCTCGTGGCGCTGTACTGCGTACTGTCCGCGGAAGCCACTGACCCCGAGCACCCGGCCCACGAGTACTTTCTTGAACGGTACGAGCGGGTACGCGGCTTGCTGAGCGATGCTTTCTCGCACATGGCGGACGAAGGCACGTTACGGCCCGGCGTCGCGCCTGCCGCAGCGGCACGCCAGCTGACCGCGCTCATGGACGGCTTGCAGGTCCAGTGGCTTCTCGACAACGATTCCGTGGACATGCCCTCCGAAGTCGCGGCGTACCTCAACGCCGTCACGACCGAGAGCTTCTAGCCCAACTAACTCGCAGTAAGTGTCGCTATGAGCCCTCAAAACGACATCTACTGCTAGCTAGTTGGGTGGGCCGGGGGCTCAGGCGTCACAGCGCCGTCAGGCCACCGTCCACGGTAAACAGACCGCCCGTGGCGTAGGCGGACTCGTCGCTGGCGAGGAACACCATGATGCCCTCGACGTCGGCCGCGGTTCCGGGGCGGCCGAGCATCGTGGAGTTGACCAGGCCGGCACGGCTCACGGGATCGTCTGCGATGGTCTGCACGAGCGGGGTCTCGGTGTAGCCGGGCACTACGGTGTTGACCCGGATTCCGGCTGCGGCATAGTCCGCGGCGACGACCCTGGCCAAGCCATGTACCCCGGCCTTGGAACTCGTATACGCGGTGAAGGTCTGCCCGCAGGCCACCACCGCGGTGGGACTGCCGGTACAAATGATCGATCCGCCACGGCCTTCCATGGCCCGGACTGCGTGCTTGAGTGTGAGGAAGGCCCCGCGCTGGTTGATGGCGACGGTTTTTTCCCAAACCGCCAAGTCCAGGTCCCCGACACGGGCGTCCTGCCCGAACAGCTGCACGCCGGCATTGGCAACGACGACGTCGAGCGGTCCGTCTTCCGCCACGGCAGCGTAGGCCGCAATGACGCTGGCTTCGTCCGAGATATCCATGCTCAAAGCCTGTGCGAGGGCTGATCCCGTGACAGCGGCAGCCTTCTCGGCGGCTTCCAGGTTGATGTCGGCGAAGTACACGCGGGCGCCTTCGGCGACGAAACGCTGGGCCGCGGCCAGTCCGATGCCGGAGCCTGCTCCCGTGACAAGGGCGGTCTTGCCGTCCAGCCGTTTGCTCATTGTTGTTCCTCTTTCAGTTCAGTCGACGCGGCGGACAACCGCAGTCCACGGCTCAAATTCAAGATTGGTGGTGTGGCTACCCGGGAGCCGGACGACGACGCTCAGCGCTTGGGCAGTGAGGTTGGCGGCAAACAAAACCGTCCGGCCGCCGTCGCGCACGGGATACAGCACGACGCCGGGCACCTCGCCAGCTACCTCAAGGACCTCGCACTCGCGCACGGCGGCGAGGGCAGCCAGCAGCTCGCCCGCGGGCGTGAGGCCGTCGGGTCCGCGAATCCCGCGCGGTCCCGTTGCCTCGAAATAGCTGACGGATTCGACGCCGGGAACGCTGAGCGCTGCGATGCTGCCCAGCAGCCAAGCGGCCGTGAAACCGTCGGGCTGCAGCGGGTCCGTGGCCATGGCTTCGGCTGCCGCATCGTCACCCTCTGTGGCGACGGCGTTGAACCGCCCCTTCAGGGTCACCGGGCCGAGGTGCAGCGGCCGCCCCTGGCCGATCCGGAGGGCATTGAGGGCGACAAGACGCTGCATCGGCAGGGTCTCCACGACGTGCGGCACTTCGGTGGCGTGCATTTGCGGCGTGATGCTGAAGGACATGGCGTCGGCGCCCGGGGGGAGGCGATCCGCGCTGCGGTTCAGCTCGGTGAAGTGCGACCGCGCTCCGGCAAGCAGTGCACCGGTAAACTCTCGCCGCCGAGCCTCATCCCTGAGTTCAGCCCAGAGCTCCGGCTCCGTGACGTGGCTGGAAGCGTCGAACACCGCGAGCCGCAGCACATTGTCCAAGGGCAGGAGCTCGAGGAGTTCCCCGATGCGCTGCGGCGAATCGACGGAGAGCCGCACATCCAGCGGAACGCCCAGATCCGCGGCCTCATCCGCGGCCCCACGGACCGTGCGCTCATTGTCCGGTCCGGGTGCCAGCTCCAGAAGCAGGGCGTCCAGGCCGGGGATGGGCTCGGAACGGGTTCTGGGTGCTGTGGCCGAAGTAGCCGAAAGCGAAAGCGCCGGCACCCGGGCCGTGCCGCCGTCGAGCACCGTGAAGACGCCTTTCGAGGCCGGCCGCGGAACCGCCGTCGCGGAACCGGGAGTCACCGTCAGGAGCACCGACTGGTGGACGCGATCGCCGGCGGAAACTTCCACCGGAAACGGCTTGGACAGCGGCGTGCTGTACGTCTTGAAGGAAGCGTCCGTCCAGTTCCGCTGGTCTTCGGTTTCGAAGACGTCGCCATGGAAGTCGAGCCTGAACCGGGTTCCGTCGCGTTCCCATTCCATGGAAGAAACGTCCATGAAGGGCTGGTGCGGACTGATGTCCACGGGGAAGAACGACGGCGTGCTGGCGCCACCGGGACTGCCGATGGTCACCGCGCGGCCGGCGTCGTCGGGGCGGTGCAGCACCACGAGTCCGATCCGGTTGCTGCGGAAGGCAGCGGGAGCGACGCCGTCGAACGTCACTTTGACGCTGTTCTTCGTGAAGTGGATGGCGAGCTCGCCGGTGTAGCTGGAGCCGAAACCGGCGAAGTCGATGTCGAGCAGGAGGGTGACACCGCCGTCGCGGGAGTGTTGCGCGACCCTGCTGACCGTGGGCACGAGGGTGCGCCAGTCGTGGTCGCGGACCACTGCGCGAACGGCCCGGAGTACTGGCATGCCATTGAACGTGATGTCCGAGATTTCATCGTTGCGTAGCTCGGCCCGCCAGGCTGCGGCTTCCACCGTTTCCGATAGGGCGAACAGCCTGGCGCGGTTTTCGTCATTGATCACAGCGGGCCTTTGCAGCGAGGACGGAAGTAGGCGTAATTGGAATCAATTGTGATGCGCGCCATGCGATGAGTCAACCGGTTGACCAATATTTGAGAACTCGCGCGCTGCGGTTAGCGTCGCGGGAGGTCACTTGGAGCAACGCCGCGCAACCCGGCGAAAGGCTTCGAAACCATTATTGGTTGGCGCGCCGCGGCCTGCCTAACCTCGATGCACGTGGTGTACCCGAGAGGCCAGGGAGCTGCCTGCAAAGCAGCGCACGCGGGTTCGAATCCCGCCACCACGTCTCGTGTGTTGTCCTGGGGCGAAACGCCCAGGGGCCGAGCTATTGGGCGGCGTCGTAGCCCGCCAGCAGGCGGCGGGACGCTGTGCCCATGTGCGAGACCATGGCCTCTGTCACCAAGGCGGCGTCCCGGGACTCGAGCGCCTTGAAGATCGCGCGATGCTCGGCGAGCGCGGCGGCGGCATGGCCTTCATCGGTCAGTGCCCGGTCCACCCAGATTCGCAAGAGCGACCTAATGCTCTGCAGGAGTTCCTGGAGGACCTGGTTCCCGGAAGCGGACGCGATTTCCTTATGGAACGCGGCGTCGGCCTCGACGAAAACCGCGAGGTTATCCAGCCCGGCCTCCATCGAATCAAGGTTGGCTCGCATGCGCTCCAGGGCCTCGTGGGTAATGCGGGCCGCGGCCAACTGAACCGCTTGGACCTCCAATCCACTGCGCAGCTCCACGAGTTCGCGTGTGCGCGGCTCGCCGAGCATGAGTCCCCAACTGAGGGTGCGGGGCAGAAGTTCGGAGACGCCGTCGCGCAAATAGGTTCCGGACCCCGGCCGGACGATGACGATGCCGAGGATTTCCAACGCGGCCAACGCCTCGCGAACCGCCGAACGCCCGACGCCGAGCGAAGCCGCCAATTGGCGCTCGGCCGGGAGCCGGGTTCCGGCCGCTATGTCGCCGCTGGTGAAGTACGCGAGCAACCTCTCGGCGACCTCGGAGACGACGGAGCCGTGCTCCATCGGAGCAAGGGCTGCCGTCATATGGGCCGCTGCGGCGGCGGAATTCGCTGACATCTTCACAGCGTAGCAACCGGATGACCAATTTCTCCCGCACCGAATTCGTAGGTGCGGGGGTCACGTGAATCCGGCGCGCGAAAATTAAGATCAGTCAACCGGTTGACCAATTTACTCCCTGGGGTTTATGGTTTTTATCACACGCTTAGCTCGGTCCTGAGGCATCGAAGTCCACGGATCGGCACTAAGAAAACCCGAGCCGCCTGGTCCACAGAAGGACAACGCGCTCCGGCAACCTCTAGGAGTCAATGTGGACACCACACAATCGGTGGTCGAAAGATCGGCCATCAAGAAAGTCGCGATCCGGCTGGTGCCGTTCGTCGCCTTGATGTTCTTCATCAATTACCTGGACCGGACGGCCATCTCGTTCGCCGGCCCGAACGGCATGAACAAGGACCTGGCGCTCTCCGCAGCGCAGTTCGGTTTCGCGTCCGGAGTTTTCTTCATCGGCTACATCCTGCTGGAGGTTCCCAGCAACCTTGCTTTGCACAAGTTCGGCGCGCGCCGCTGGCTGGCCCGAATCATGGTCAGCTGGGGCATTGTGTCCCTCGTGTTCACCTGGGTGGGCAACGTGGACCAGCTCTACGTCCTGCGCTTCATTCTGGGTGTGGCGGAAGCCGGATTCTTCCCCGGCGCCATCCTCTTCCTGAGCCTCTGGGTCCCCGCAAAACACCGAAGCAAGATCCTCGCCCTCTTCTACTTGGCACAGCCGTTGACCACGGTGATCGGCGCTCCACTGGCCGGCGCGTTGATCCAGCAGCACGGCGTGTTCTTCGGCCTTGAGGGCTGGCGGTTCATGTTCTTCGGCGTCGCCATCCCGGCGATCGCCATCGGCGTCATCTCCTGGTTCTACCTGGCAGACTCCCCCGCCAAGGCCAAGTGGCTGACGTCGGAGGAAAAGACCTGGCTGACCGGTGCGCTCGAAAAGGAAAAGGCGGCGACTTCTGCCAGCAACAAGCACGTCAGCGTCCGCACCGTGTTCGGCAACGGCCGCGTTTGGATGCTTTCCCTGATCTACTTCGGCTTCATTTACGGCCTCTACGCCCTCGGGTTCTTCCTGCCGACCATCATCAAGGGCTTCGAGTCCCAGTTCGGCACGAAATTCGACGTCTTCCAGCAAGGCCTCATCACAGCCATCCCGTACTTGCCTGCCGCCGTCGCCCTGTACTTCTGGTCCAGGGACGCCACCAAGCGCGGCGTCAAGACGTGGCACATCGCGCTTCCCGCACTGACCGGCGCCGTCAGCATTCCGTTGGCGCTGTTCGCAGGGTCCCCGGCCGCGACGATCGCCGTCATCACCATCACCGCCGTGTCCATCTTCGCGGCCCTGCCGAACTTCTGGACGGTGCCCACGCAGTTCCTCACCGGGGCGGCGGCCGCAGCCGGAATCGCGCTGATCAACACCGTCGGCAACCTCGCAGGCTTCAGCGCCGGCTACATCACGGGTTGGCTCAAGGATTGGACGGGAAGCTACGTGGTGCCCATGTTCGTGGTGGGTGGCTTCATGCTCCTGTCCTCGATCCTCATGGTCGTCCTCAGCCGCCGGGGAAAAGCCAGCGAAGGCGCCCCTATCGAGACTCTTGACCCTGCAGTCGCCGGCCACCACGCAGAGCCCTAACCCCCGCCCGGCCTGCCCCCAGGCAGGCGCCAGTTCCCACCATGATTTCCACCGACAGGTCCAGGAGTTCCGCATGACCCGCTTGTTCAATGAACCCGCAGCCTTCGCCGACGAAATGATCGAAGGTTTCGTCGCATCGCACGGCCGCTGGGTACGGCGCGTCTCCGGCGGCGTGGCCCGCAGCACCCGGAGCACTCCCGGCACGGTAGCGCTGGTGATCGGCGGCGGTTCGGGCCATTACCCGGCTTTCGGGGGGCTCGTCGGCCAGGGCCTGGCGCACGGCGCAGCGATGGGCAACCTCTTCGCCTCGCCGTCCGCGCAGCAGGTCTACAACGTGGCCAAGGCGTCGGACAACGGCGGTGGCGTGCTCCTGGGCTACGGCAACTACGCCGGGGATGTCCTGCATTTCACCCAGGCGCAGGAGAAGCTCCGCAAGGAGGGAATCGACTGCCGCAGCATCGCCGTGACGGACGACATCTCCTCCGCCCCCGCAAGCGAGATGCACAAGCGCCGGGGTATTGCCGGGGACCTGACCGTCTTCAAGGTCGCCGCCGCCGCGTCCGAGGCCGGCTACACCATGGACGACGTCGTGCAGATCGCCGAACGTGCCAACCACCGCACTCGTTCCTTCGGCGTCGCGTTCACCGGGTGCACGCTGCCCGGCGCGGAGCGGCCGCTCTTCACCGTCCCCGAGGGCCGGATGGCGGTGGGCATGGGAATCCACGGCGAACCTGGCATCGGCGAAACGGACATCCCGACGGCGGATGAGCTCGCCGAGCTGATGGTCGCCAAGCTCCTTGCCGAAATCCCCGAGGGTGTCCAGATCAGTGGTGCCCGCGTCGTCCCGATCCTCAATGGCCTGGGCAGCGTGAAGTACGAGGAACTGTTCGTCGTGTACCGCCGCGTCGCGCAGCTCCTCGCTGAGGCAGGACTCGACGTCGTGGATCCGCAGGTGGGCGAGCTCGTGACCAGCTTCGACATGGCAGGCACATCCTTGACCCTCTTCTGGCTGGACGAGGAACTCGAACAACTGTGGCTCGCGCCGGCCGACGCGCCTGCTTTCCGTCGCGGCGCGGTCACGGCCCAGGCGCTGGCGTCCGACGACGGCGGGCTGGCCGACGTCGAACTTTCCATCCCTGCCGCCTCGGCTGAGTCCCGCGCGGCCGCCGTCCGCGTCCTCGCCGCACTTGGCGCCGCCAAGGACGTCGTCGACGCGAACGCCGAGGAACTTGGCAGGATCGACGCGATCGCCGGAGACGGCGACCACGGTATCGGCATGGAACGCGGAGTCCGCGCCGCGGTCGAAGCCGCGGCAGACGCCGTCGTACGCGGTGCCGGTGCGGCCACCACCTTGCACTTCGCCGGAGACGCCTGGGCAGACAAGGCCGGCGGAACCTCCGGTGCGCTGTGGGGCATGGCGCTGAGGGCCGTCGGTGACGCTTTGGGCGACGCCAACGCGCCCGACGGCGGTGCTGTAGCCACCGGCGTGGCGGACGCCGCCGCAGCCATCATGAACTTCGGCAAAGCCAAAGTGGGCGACAAGACCTTGGTGGACGTCCTGGTCCCGTTCCGCGACGCCCTCAAAGCCGGCGTGCAGGACGGCCGGTCCCTGACGGACGCGTGGGGCACCGCCGTCGTGGCTGCCCAACAGGCCGCCGAGGCAACCGCGAACCTGCTGCCGCTCATGGGCCGCGCCCGCCCGCATGCCGAGAAGAGCTTGGGCACCCCGGACGCCGGAGCCGTCTCAATGGCCCTGATCGTCAAGGCGGTCCACGAATCCCTCCTCCAGGAGAACACGATCGAAAACAGCATGAAGGAGACAGCATGAGCACCAAACTGCGCCTGGTCATCGGATCGGACGACGCCGGATTCGAGTACAAGGAAGCCCTGAGGGCCGACCTCGAGGCCAGTGAACTGGTCGAATCCGTGACCGACGTCGGGGTGGATGCCGTCAGCCACACCCCGTACCCGTCCGTGGCCATCGCTGCTGCCGAGCTCATCGCCGCTGGCAAGGCCGACCGTGCCCTGCTGGTATGCGGCACCGGGCTGGGGGTGGCCATCGCAGCCAACAAGGTCCCCGGCATCCGCGCCGTCACCGCCCACGACAGCTTTTCCGTGGAACGGGCCGTCCTGAGCAACAACGCGCAGGTCCTCACCTTCGGACAGCGCGTCGTCGGCCTGGAATTGGCCCGCCGCCTCGCCAAGGAGTGGCTCACCTACACGTTCGACGAGTCCTCAGCCTCCGCCGAGAAAGTCACGCTTATTAAGGACTACGAGGGTGTCACTTCCTGCTAAACCCGCCGTCGGCGGGACGAATGAGAAGGCGATCATCGGCGTCAGCCTGAAGATGTATTTCGGCTACGAGCGCACGCTCGAATACTGCCGGGAAGTGGCGTCCATCGCGGCCGCGCATCCCGCGGTCCGGAGCGGCGAGGTCGAGTTGTTCGTCCTGCCGGCCTTCCCCGTTCTAGCGGACGCCGGCCGACTCCTCGAAACGTCCGGCGCAGGCACGGGCGCGCAGGACATCTTCTGGGAAGACGAAGGCGCATACACCGGCGAGGTCAGCGGGAAGATGGTGGCCGAGATCGGCGGCAGCTACGTCGAAATCGGGCACGCCGAACGCCGCAGGATCTTCGGCGAGGACCACCGGGTCATCGGGCTCAAGACCGCGGCAGCCTACCGCAACGGCCTCACCCCGGTTCTGTGCGTCGGCGAACTGAACTCCGGTTCAGCCGAAGAGGCCATCGCCCATTGCTCCGCCGAGATCGACGCCGCCCTCAAGCGGGCGCAATCGCTCGGTCCCGCAGGCCGGACCATCGTGGCGTACGAACCGCAGTGGGCCATCGGCGCGCCGGAACCCGCGACGCCCGAATACATCAGCGCCGTGGTCCGCGGCCTCGACGAGCACCTCCGCTCGTTGCCGGGACAGGCCGGGAGCCGTGTCATTTACGGCGGCAGCGCGGGCCCCGGGCTGATCAGCCAGTTGGACATGTCCGTTGCCGGCCTGTTCCTCGGCCGCTTCGCGCACGATCCGGAAGCCCTCAAGACCATCCTGGACGAGGCTGCCGCACGCCTTGTTGGGAAAGGGGTGACAGTATGAGCTCGACCATCGGCCTGAGCAGCTACGCGTTCTTCTGGCAACTCTCGGACGCCGTCTCGGCGCCGCTGAGCATCCACGACGCGCTGGCCTGCACTGCGGACCTGGGCGTCGAGCTGTTCCAGATCTGCGACTATGCTCCCCTCGAGCACATGTCCGACGACGAACTCGCCGCCGTCCGCTCAACCGCGGACTCCCTCGGCATCACGCTGGAACTCGGCACGAAGGGCATCCGTCCGGAGCACCTGCGCAAGTTCCTGCACATCGCCCGGATCCTTGGCTCGGAGCTACTGAGGACCATGTTCAACGTCCCCGGCCACGCGCCCGACGCCGACGAAGCCACCGCGATCTTCACCGAGGTCCTGCCGGCCTTCGAAGCGGCAGGCGTGCGGATCGCCGTCGAGACCTACGAACAGGTGCCTACCGCTCGGATCCTGGACGTGATCCGCCGGGTGGACAGCCCGTACCTCGGGATCTGCAGCGACCCCGCCAACACCGTCGCGGCGCTGGAGATGCCGCGCGAGGTGATTGACGCCGTCGCGCCCTACGTCCTGAATATGCACATCAAAGACTTTGCGTTCAGCCGCAAGGAGGGGTGGGTCGGGTTCACGTACTCCGGCGCGCCGCTCGGCGAAGGCCTCCTGGATTACGACTACATGGCCGGCAAGATCCAGCCCTCGCAAAGAAACATCAACCAGATCGTCGAACACTGGCTGCCCTGGCAGGACTCCGAGGCGGAAACCATCCGCCTCGAAAACCAGTGGACCCAACAAAGCCTCGAATTCCTAAGGAGCAAGTGAAATGTCAGCAGAACAATTGACCGTCGCCGTTATTGGAGCCGGTGGCAAGATGGGGATGCGCGTTTCCGCCAACCTCCAGAAGAGCAGCCACACCGTCACCTACAGCGAGAACTCCGCCGCCGGCCAGGAGCGCGTCCGCGCCGAAGGCCGCGAGATCACCGCTACGGACGACGCCGTCAAGGGCGCCGACGTCGTGATCCTTGCCGTGCCGGACACCGTCCTCGGCATCGTGTCCGAAGGCGTCGTCCCGCAGATGAAGCCCGGCTCGATCCTCCTTACCTTGGACCCGGCCGCCGCCTACGCCGGACTACTGGCCAAGCGCGACGACGTCGTCCAGGCCGTCGCCCACCCGTGCCACCCCTCCGTGTTCCTCGAGCGGACCACCAAGGAAGAATGGGCCGACACCTTCGGCGGCCAGGGCGCCCCGCAGAACGTCGTGGCAGCGATCGACGAGGACGCACCCGCGGCAACCCGCGACGCAGCCGAGGCGACCATCCGCACCATCTACGCCCCCGTCATCGACGTCCACTGGGTCACCGTGAAGCAGCTCGCCATCCTGGAACCCACCCTCGTGGAGACCGTGGCCTGCATGATCGGCACCCTGCTCAACGAAGCACTCCACGAAACCGTGCACACCGCCGGCGTCCCCGAAGAAGCAGCCAAGGCCATGCTGTTCGGTCACGTCCAGATTGCCCTGACCAACGCCCTGCGCGGCTCCAACCCGTTCTCCGAGGCTTGCGAAATTGCCATCCAGTACGGCAAGGACACCATCATCAAGGACGACTGGAAGAAGATCTTCGACGACTCCGAGCTCGACGGCGTCATCGCCAAGATGCTCAAGCTGGACGCCGTCAAGCGCTAGGCGATTCATCACCACCCGCGAGATGGCAGTTCACGGCACTTACTGACGTGAAGTGCCATCTCGCGGCGCATTCCAGGGGTTTACTGCCCGCCCCGCGCCAGCCATCATGAAATCAGGCGCAGGACTTCGCCGACCGCTACAGCACGGCCGCTCCTTGCGCAGCGGAGGCGCAGCGACATGTCACCCAGGATCGAGCCCACGGACCACGCCCTGGGAGGCACTGCCCCCGGCGCCCCGGACCGATTCCTGACCGACTACTACGAACACGTGGCCGATGATGATGTCCGCAACTACACCACGGACACGCTCCTCGAGCGTGCCCGGTACCACCGCTCATTGGCTGAACGGCGGGCTCCCGGGCAAGCTGTGATCGGCGTCCTGAACGAGGCCGACGCGAGCCTCGTAGCGATTGTCACCGAGGACATGCCTTACCTCGTACCGTCGGTCACTGCGGAAATCGCCAGGGACAACGCCTCCATCGGGCTCCTGGTCCACCCCACTTTTACCGTCACCCGGGATCCAGCCACCCACCGCCTGACCGACGTCCGCCGCGGCCCCCTGCGGACCGGACTGCCGTCCGGCGTCGAGCCTTCCGTCCCGGTCACCCCCCTGGAGCACGACGGCCGGCCGCTGACGGAGGCTTGGATCGCCGTCGAGATTTCCCGGCTTCCGGACGAAACGAGTGCCGAACACCTCGTTGAACGGCTGCAGTGCGTCCTTGGCGATGTCCGGGCCGCGGCGGAAGACGCGGCTGCCATCCACCAGGAACTTGCCGACGAGATCGGGGGTTTGGCGGGTTTGTCCGGCGGCGGGGAGGTCCGGGAGTTGCTGCGCTGGCTGGACGACGGGAATTTCGTGTTCCTCGGCTACCGCGGCCGGAGGAGTCTCGGACTGCTCCGGAAGGTGGCGGGCGACGCGTCCGAGGCCGGGCCGCCCGAAGGTGGGCCGCCCGAAGGTGGGCCGTCCGAAGGTGGGCCGAGCGCAAAGCCCCTCCTGACGCTCACCAAGTCGACGCTCCGCTCGACGGTACTCCGGCGTGCCTACCTCGACGAAATCACCCTGGCCGGGGCTGACAAGATCGGCGAGCGCACCTGGGTCGGCCTTTTCGCTCCCAGCTCGGCGTCCCGTTCGGCACTCCAGATTCCCGTCATCCGGGACACTGTGGACGAGGTACTGCGGACGTTCGGCTACCCGCCGGCATCACACCGCGGCAAGGAACTCCTGGCCGTGGTGGAGGCTTATCCGCGCGACGAGCTCTTCCACATCGACGCCGGGCAGTTGGCGGAGCACGCGCGGGACATCTTGCGCCTCCAAGAACGGCACAGCACCCGGTTGTTCCTTCGTCCGGACTCGCATAACCGCTTCATGACGGCATTGGTCTTCCTGCCGCGGCAGCGCTACAGCACGGCCGTCCGGCTCAACATTGAACGCGAACTTCGCGAGGCCTTCGGTTCCGGGGCCATCGAGTTCGAGCTCCGCCTGGGCGAATCCGCCATGGCCCGGGTGTTCTTCCGGGTCCTGTTGCCACGCGAGGGGGCGCCCGCCGTCGTCGACCGTGCGGTACTGGAGCAGCGGATTATCGCCGCGACGCGGTCCTGGACGGAAGGCCTGGACGAAGCCTTGCGGGCAAGGTTCCCCGCAGACGAGGCCGCCCGGCTGTCCCGGCAATGGGCTGCCGCCTTTCCGGCCAGCTACAAGGCCGATTACGAGGTGGAAGACGCCGTTCAGGACATCGTCCGGTTCGAGGGTTTCGCGCCCATGGACGGGGACCCGGCCGACGGCGACACCGCGGACCCGCTGCTCACCGTCTACAGGCGCCAGGGAACCGCTGTCCTCGCCGAGGATGCGCGGATTCGGCTCTATTTGACCCGCCCGCAGAGCCTGAGCCAGATTCTGCCCCTCTTCCACAACCTAGGCTTGCGCGTCCTGGACCAGCGGCCATTCGACGTGCAGCGTGCCGACGGGCGGTCCTTCTTCCTTTACGACCTTGGCCTCGTGTATCCGCGCGGAGTTGATCCCGTGCGAACGGGCGAGCTCCTGGCCGCTTCGTTCTGTGCCGCGATGCGGGGAGATGCGGAGTCCGACGCCTTCGATGCCCTGGTCATCCGGGAGGGGATCGACTGGCGGCGGACAGCCATCCTGCGCGCGTATGCGAAGTACCTCCGGCAGCTGGGGAGCACCAATTCGTACGGGTTCATCGCGGATACCCTTCGTGAGAATGTGCGGGCAACCCGCGCTCTGCTTTCGCTCTTCGAGGCGAAGTTCGATCCGGACCGGTTCGACCCCGATCTGTTCGATCCTGAACTGCGGGCGCCGGCGCCCGCTGACAAGACGCCTGCTGAGCAGATGGCGGCTGGAAGCGACCTGTTCGAAACGGACCGCGGCAAGTACAGCTCGCGGACGCAAGCCACCAACGCCGCGCGCAAGGAACTGGCCGAAGCGATCGACGCCGTACCGGTCCTCGACGCCGACCGCCTGTTGCGTTCCCTGGCGAGCCTGGTGGAGGCCACCCTGCGCACTAACTTTTACCTCAACAAACCGTATTTGAGTTTCAAGCTGAACCCCTCCTCCATCCCGGCTGCACCTGCACCCCGGCCACAATTCGAAATCTGGGTCTACTCGCCACGCGTGGAAGGCGTCCACTTGCGGTTCGGCGCCATTGCCCGCGGCGGCTTGCGTTGGTCCGACCGCCGGGAGGACTTCCGCACGGAGGTCCTGGGGCTCGTGAAAGCCCAGACCGTGAAGAACGCCGTCATTGTTCCCACCGGAGCCAAGGGTGGTTTCTACCCCAAACAACTCCCGGACCCCGCCGAAGACCGGGCGGACTGGCTGGCCGAGGGCCAGGAAAGCTACCGGATCTTCGTTCGTGGACTACTGGACATCACGGACAACCTGGTTGCCGAACGCGTCGTCCCGCCGGCGCGCGTGGTGAGGCACGACGGCGACGACTACTACCTCGTGGTGGCCGCGGACAAGGGCACAGCCACGTTCTCCGACATCGCCAACGACCTCGCTTCAGAGTACGGATTCTGGCTGGGCGATGCGTTCGCGTCCGGCGGTTCCGTGGGTTATGACCACAAGCAGATGGGCATCACGGCCCGCGGCGCCTGGGAGTCCGTGCGGCACCATTTCAGCGAGCTGCTCATCGACTCCCGGGCCGAGGATTTCACCGTGGTGGGCATCGGCGACATGAGCGGCGACGTGTTCGGCAACGGCATGCTGCTCTCGAACCACATCAAGCTTGTGGCGGCCTTCGATCACCGGCATATCTTCCTGGATCCCACCCCGGACCCGGCCATTTCCTTCGCCGAGCGGAAACGGCTCTTCAAGCTCCCCCGCTCATCCTGGGCCGACTACAACCCCGCGAAGCTCAGTCCCGGTGGAGGAGTGTTCTCCCGGGCCGACAAATCAATCGGCATCACCGAGCCTGTCCGCCTCGCCTTGGGATTGGAGGAGGGCACGACGGCGATGAGCCCGCCTGAGCTGCTCAGGGCCGTCCTCACGGCCCCCGTCGACCTGCTCTACAACGGTGGGATCGGCACCTACGTCAAGGCTTCCGCCGAGACGCATGCCGACGTCGGAGACAAGTCAAACGATGCCATCCGGGTGGACGCCGCCCAACTGCGTACCCGGATCATCGCCGAGGGCGGCAATCTCGGCATCACCCAACGCGGCAGGATCGAGGCTGCGCTGGCCGGAATCCGCGTAAACACCGATGCCATCGACAACTCCGCCGGCGTGGACTGCTCGGACCACGAGGTAAACATCAAGATCTTCCTGGACCGGATGATCGCCGCAGGCAAGATGTCCCCCAACGAAAGGACGAAATTCCTGCACTCACTCCAGGACGAAGTGGGGAGGCTCGTGCTGAAAACCAACGTTGACCAAAACGTCCTCCTCCTCAATGACAGGCAACTGGTCCTCGAGTGGAGCCCGAGCTTCGAACGGACCATGGACTGGCTCGAGTCAGCCACGGACCTGGACCGGGAGCTCGAATGCCTGCCGACAACCAAGGAAATCCAGGCGCGAGTAAGGACCGGAGTTGGACTGACCTCACCTGAACTCGCAGTGCTGGCGGCCTATGCGAAGATCGAGCTCGCGCGGGAACTGACGGAGGGCGGGCTCGCGGACGATCCATGGTTTTCGAAAACGCTGCGCGACTATTTTCCCCGTCAGCTCTCGGAACGGTTCGGCGAGGACCTCTCCACGCATCCCCTGCGCCGCCAAATCGTTGCCACTGTGGTGGCCAACGACATGATCAACCTCGGCGGCATAGCCTTCGCGTTCCGCGCCATGGAGGAGACCACGGTTTCGGCGGCCGCGGTGGCGCGCGGATTCGTGGTCATGCGCCGAATCTGGGACTTCGATTCGGTCACTGAAGCCATCGCGCGGGTACCGGCAAGCGTCCCGAGCGAACATGGATGCGCCGTGGCCCTGGACATGCGCCGGCTCCTCGACCGGTCCACCCGCTGGTACGTCACCCACGATTTCCGCGACAAGCCCATTGCGGACGCCTTTGCGCGGCTAGAGCGGCCCATGTCGCTGATGCGGGCAAATTTCACGCGCTTCCTGCACGGGATAAACCTCCAACACTCGTTGACGCGCCTTGCCCATTCGGATTCAGTGGGCTTGCCACACGAACTGGGCCTTCGAGCCTCGGAACTCCTGGTCAGCTACGGCCTTTTGGACATTTCCGCGATCGCCGAGGAATTGCAAGAGCCCGTTGAGGACGTCGCCGAGGTGTACTTCGCCGTGTTCGAACGGATTTCGGCCATTCCCCTGTTGGAACACATCACGCTGTTGCCGCGGGACACCCACTGGGAAGCCTTGGCGCGCGCAGCCCTTCGCGACGACATGTATCTGGTCCTTGCCGACATGACCAAGGCCGTGGTCCGGCACACTCCCCGCTCCCCCGAGGCAAGCGCCGACCCCATAGGAAGGATCCAGGATTGGGAACGCGGAAACATCGAACAACTCGCCCGCATCCAGGACACCATCAAGGAAGCGATCAAGCCCGGCCCGGTGGATATAGCCGCACTCTCCGTGGCCGTGAAGCTCTTGCGAGCGATGGTACGCCGGTGATCCAGATCCCAGAATGACAGACATCCGACGACTCTTTGCTATCTTTTATGCAGGAATTGCCGCTCCCCAACGCGGCATCCTGCAGAAGGAGGCCCCCAATGAGCACTGCCACGATAGAAAACAACGAGATCCATTTGTCCTTTGCGTCCGTCGACGAAGTCCATGCCGGACTCGACGAAGCCGTCAGCACGCTCATCGAAGCCGCTGCCGAAGACGGCCGCTGCGGGATCCTGGTGACCCGCCGGGAGCCCGGAAGCTACACGGTCGCCTTGGACGAGTCCGTCCCGTTCGGCCAGACCCGTGAGGTCCTCGCCGCCTAAGGACAGGCCCTGAAATAGGTACAGACAAGAAAAACCGGAGCTTGTTTTCCAGACCACGCCAAGACGGCGCGGAATGGGAAACAAGCCCCGGTCCTTTAACCCGGTTTTTGCGGAGTCCCTACACCCGGCGCAACTCCACGCCGTCGGACTTCATGAAAAGCTGTTTGGCGGCTTCATCGGCGCCAGGTCCTGCGGGTTCAAGCCACACAACGTTGCCGCTGCCCGAGACTTCCTGCACCTCCCCCGCCGCGACCACATGTGCGTGCCTTACGACTTCGATCCGCTCCCCCACCTTCAACGTTCCCCAGTTGGAAACGACGGCGGACTGTGCGATTCGCCTGGACAGGACTGTCCCGCGTGCCTTCATTGAACTTCTACCCCTTTGTGGATGTTCGTTGTTTTCAGTTGTAAACGGATATTCCCCGGCAGGCCCACGACATCGTCGGCGTGGACATGCCGTACCCCATAAGTTCTACTACACAGAAAGCGCCCCGGGGCACGTATTGCCAAACATTTCCGGGGCGCTTCCTATTGTTCACTCGAACAGTATTTTGTTCGGCGTCAGGCGAGAATTCCGACGGCGGATTCGGCGGCCGTCCGCACCTCGCCAGCGCCTACAAGACGGTCTGCCGCTTCCAGTTCAGGTGAGAGGAAACGGTCAGTTCCGGGACCGTCGACGACGCCGCGCAGCACCTCGATCACGGCGGTGCCGGCAGGCCCCGGAGTGAGTTCTCCACCGGACAGTTTGGTGCGGATGTCGAGGGCGCGGGCGCTCGTCACGAGTTCCACGGCCAGGACGCGACGCAGGTTCTCGATGGCCTTCCGGAGCTTACGGGCAGCGTGCCAACCCATGGAGACGTGGTCTTCCTGCATGGCGGAGCTCGGGATGGAGTCCACCGATGCCGGGACGGCCAGCCGCTTGTTGTCCGAGACGAGCCCGGCCTGGGTGTACTGGGCAATCATGAGGCCCGAGTCCACTCCGGGATCGTCTGCGAGGAAGGCCGGGAGTCCGTGCGAACGGGCCGGGTCCAGCATGCGGTCCGTGCGGCGCTCGGCGATGGAGGACAGGTCCGCCACGGCGATCGCCAGGAAGTCCAGGACGTAGGCCACCGGGGCGCCGTGGAAGTTTCCGTTGGAGGACACGCGGCCGTCCGGGAGCACCACGGGGTTGTCGATGGCTGCAGCCAACTCACGGGAAGCCACGAGTTCGGCATGCGTCACGGTGTCGCGGACCGCGCCGGCCACCTGGGGTGCGCAGCGGAGCGAGTACGCGTCCTGGACTTTGGTGTCGTTGACGCGGTGCGAAGCGACGATCGGCGAGTTGGAAAGCACCCGAAGCATGTTGTCCGCGCTTGCGGCCTGGCCCGGGTGGGGCCGCAGGGCCGCGTGCAACTCAGGCAGGAACACCTGGTCGGTGCCGAGCAGCGCCTCGACGCTGAGCGCCGCGGTGATGTCCGCCGTCGTAAGCAGCAGGTGCAGGTCGGCGATGGCCATGAGGAGCATGCCGAGCATGCCCTCGGTGCCGTTGACGAGCGCGAGGCCTTCCTTTTCCGCGAGGACCACCGGCTCGATGCCGTGCGCGGCGAGGAGTTCGGCAACCGGCTTCTTTCCGGCGGCGCCGTAGAGCTCGCCGTCGGGGCCGGTGGCTTCGCCTTCGCCCATCAGGACCAAAGCGCAGTGGGACAGCGGCGCGAGATCGCCCGAGCAACCCAGGGAGCCGAATTCACGGACTACCGGGGTGATGCCGGCGTTGAGGACGTCCACCATGGTCTGCAGGACCACGGGACGAACGCCCGTGCGGCCCGAGGCCAGGGTCTTGGCACGCAGGAACATGATGCCGCGGACCACTTCGCGCTCCACTGCCGGGCCCATGCCTGCGGCGTGGCTGCGGATGAGCGACTTCTGCAACTGGGTGCGGAGTTCATTGGGGATGTGGCGGTTGGCCAGGGCGCCGAAGCCCGTCGAAACGCCGTACGCCGGAACTTCGCTGTGCGCGAGGCCGTCGATGTGGGCGCGGACCTTGGCAACAGTGTCCAGGGCTTCCTGGGAGATGGTCACCTTGGCGTCGTAGCGAGCGACGGCGACGACGTCCTCCGGCGTGACTCCGCTGGAGCCGAGGGTAACGGTCAGCGGTTCGTGGGTAATGGTTGTCATCGGGGTGTTCCTACTTGCTTTCTTCCATGGGGATGCGGACGCCGCGTTCGTGGGCGACTTCGATGGCTCGGTCGTAGCCGGCGTCGGCGTGGCGGATGACGCCCATGCCGGGGTCGTTGGTGAGGAGGCGTTCGAGTTTCTGGGCGGCGAGCTCGGTGCCGTCGGCGACGGAGACCTGGCCGGTGTGGATGGAGCGGCCGATGCCCACGCCGCCGCCGTGGTGGATGGAGACCCAGGTCGCCCCGGAGGACGCGGCGGTCAGGGCGTTGAGCAGGGGCCAGTCGGCGATCGCGTCGGAGCCGTCCTTCATGGACTCCGTTTCCCGGTACGGGGAGGCCACGGAGCCGGAGTCCAGGTGGTCCCGGCCGATCACGATCGGGGCCTTGACCTTGCCCTCGGCGACGAGCTGGTTGAACAGCAGCCCGGCCTTGGCGCGTTCGCCGTAGCCGAGCCAGCAGATCCGGGCCGGGAGGCCTTCGAACTCGACGCGTTCGGCGGCGGCGTCGAGCCATTTGTGCAGGTGGGTGTTCTCCGGGAACAGTTCCTTGATCGCCTTGTCGGTGACGGCGATGTCTTCGGGGTCCCCGGAGAGCGCGACCCAGCGGAACGGGCCCAGTCCTTCGCAGAACAGGGGCCGGATGTAGGCCGGGACGAAGCCGGGGAACTCGAACGCCCGGCCGTAGCCGCCCTTGCGGGCCTCGTCGCGGATCGAGTTGCCGTAATCGAAGACCTCGGCCCCGGCGTCCTGGAACTCGACCATGGCCTGGACGTGGCGGGCCATGGAGGCCTGGGCTTTCTTGGTGAACCCTTCCGGGTCCGCTTCGGCCTCGGCGTGCCACTCGTCCACGGTGATGCCTTCGGGCAGGTAGGAGAGCGGGTCGTGCGCGGAGGTCTGGTCCGTCACGACGTCGATGCTGATCTCCCCGGCCCGGTGGCGGGCCAGGAGTTCGGGGAAGACTTCGGCGGCGTTGCCCACGTAGCCGACGGACCAGCCGCGGCGCTCGGCCTTGGCTTCCTGGACTTTGGCGATCGCGGTGTCCAGGTCGGTTTCGACCTCGTCCAGGTAGCGCTTGCCCACGCGGCGGCGCAGCCGGGACTCGTCCACGTCCACGATCAGGCAGGCCCCGTCGTTCAGGGTCACCGCGAGCGGCTGGGCCCCGCCCATGCCACCGCACCCGCCGGTCAGCGTCAGCGTCCCCGCCAACGGCCCCTCGGTGGAACCCTCCGGGGCCGGCGCCGGGTGGCGGCCTGCGGCGGCGAGTTTGTTCCCGACGGCGGCGAAGGTCTCGTAGGTGCCCTGCAGGATGCCCTGGGTGCCGATGTAGATCCAGGACCCGGCGGTCATCTGCCCGTACATCATCAGTCCCTCTGCCTCGAGGCGGCGGAACTCGGGCCAGGTCGCCCAGTCCCCCACGAGGTTCGAGTTGGCCAGCAGCACCCGCGGCGCCCACTCGTTCGTGCGGAACACGCCCACGGGCTTGCCGGACTGCACCAGGAGCGTCTCGTCCTTCTCCATGGTCTCCAGGGTCCGGGTGATCGCGTCGAACGCGGCCCAGGACCGGGCAGCCCGGCCCGTGCCGCCATACACGACCAGGTCATCCGGACGCTCGGCGACCTCCGGGTCCAGGTTGTTCATCAACATGCGCAACGGCGCTTCGGTCTGCCAACTCTTCGCGGTCAGCTCCGTGCCGCGCGCGGCCTTGACCGGACGGGCTCCGGTAGTGAAATCAGCGGGTGCCATGATGACTCCTTCGTCTCTGGAGGTTGCTAGGTGGAAGTTCCTTCTGTATCCAGTAGAGCCCCTCCGCAAGGGTCTTGGAATGGCTTTATGGAGGGTGCTGTCCGGAATACCAGACTCAACTAACTGGCAGTAGATGTCGTTCTGAGGGCCCAAAACGACAACAACTGCGAGTCAGTTGGGATTGGGGGTCGGGTTGGTGAGCAGGGCGGGGTTGGGTGCGGCGGGCTAGGACGGGCGGCCGTGGATGCGGATCGAGAGTTCGTCCGCTGTCTTCTGGATGCGGGCGGCCAGTGCGGGCCACTCCTCCACCGGCACCCGGTCCTCGAGGAATGTCACGGCGACTGCCGCCGTCGGCCATCCCAGATGGTCGGTGACGGCGGCGGCCACAGAACCGAAGCCGGGCGTGACTTCGCCGTGTTCGGTGGCGTAGCCGCGCTGCCGGACCTGGTCCAAATGCGAGGACAGGGCCGAGTACTTCATGATGGGCGATTCCATTTCATGCCGGGCCGTAAAGGCTGCAGCATTCGGGTACAGGGCCCTGACCTGCGATTTTGGCAGGGCGGCCAGGATCGCGCGGCCACTGGCCGTGAGGTGACTGGGAAGCCGGACCCCGACGTCGGTCACGAGGGACGGGCGGTTCTTGGCCCGCTCCTCCACGATGTAGAGCACATCGCGGCCGTGCAGGACGGCCAAGTGTGCGCTCTCGCCGATCGCATCCACGAGGGCGGCGAGCATGGGGCGGCCGAGCCGCGACAAAGGCTCTTGCCGCGAGTATGCCGAACTGAGTTCAAAGGCGCTGATCCCCAGCCCGTAGCGCTGCTCCTCATGAAGGTGCAGGACAAAGCCGTTGGCCTCCATGACGCCAAGCAGGTGATAGACACTGGAACGGGGCAAGCCCAGCGCCGTGGCGATATTGGACGCTGCCATCGGGCCACGCCGGGACGCGAGCAACTTCAGGATGCGCAGGGTGTTCTCGGCGGCCGGGACTTTGGAAGCGGCCCGGCCTTGGGTGGACGGCTGTGTGGTCATGGCTCCTCTTCGAGTGCACGGTAATGCCCGGCCCGCCCTTCTGCCACAAAGCCGGCAAGGCGGGTGTCCGGGATCCCGTACTTAAGCGTGCGCCCCACCGAGCGGATCGGAAAGCCAATCAGAACATTAAGGTGTCTGGAATACCAGACATTTGTGCATGAAACAACCAGTCCACGGCGCAGCGTCTGAGAACCGAGACAACGATGTCCCGTGAGGCCCATCACAGCATGCTGCGGAATGGTCTGCTGGTTAACAGTCCACCCCTCCCAATGACGAGAAGGTATTCGTATGCAGCAAGCCCCAACAGCCGTCAGGACGCCGGCCGCCAAAGTCGTCGAAGGCGTCGAAGGCGCGGTAACAACCGTTCTCAGCCGCGGCCTCAATGTCCGCCACATCCGCTTCATGGCGCTCGGTTCGGCCATCGGGACAGGCCTCTTCTACGGTTCGGCGTCCGCGATCCAAAAGGCCGGCCCATCGGTTCTCTTCGCATACATGATCGGGGGCGCCGCCGTCTTCATGGTGATGCGTGCCCTCGGCGAAATGGCCGTGCGCCACCCCGTCTCAGGCTCGTTCGGCCAGTACGCCAGCCGCTACCTCGGACCGCTGGCCGGGTTCATCACCGGCTGGACCTACGTCTTCGAAATGGCCATCGTGGCGATCGCGGACGTGACGGCATTCAGTATCTATATGGGCTTCTGGTTCCCGCAGGTGGACCGATGGATCTGGGTCCTCGCGATCATCCTCCTCCTCGGAGCCATGAACCTCCTGAGCGTCAAGGTCTTCGGCGAGCTCGAGTTTTGGTTCTCGCTCATTAAGGTCGTGGCGATCATCGCGATGATTGCGGGCGGCGCTGCGATCATCGTGTTCGGCTTCCAGTCCGGCAACAGCGGCGTGGCACCGGGGCTGGGGAACCTCGTTGACCATGGCGGCCTGTTCCCCAACGGTTTCGAAGGGCTCCTGGCCTCGTTCGCCGTTGTCATGTTTGCCTTTGGCGGGATCGAAACGATCGGCATCACCGCAGGCGAAGCCGCAGACCCCAAGAAGGTCATCCCGCAGGCTGTCAACACCGTCCCCGTGCGTGTGCTGCTGTTCTACGTCCTGACGCTCGGGGTGCTCATGAGCTTGTTCCCCTGGAATGAAATCGGGAACAACGGCAGCCCGTTTGTGCAGATCTTCAGTGGCCTCGGCATCCCCGCGGCGCCCCACATCCTCAATGCCGTGGTCATCACCTCGGCACTGTCAGCCATCAATAGCGACATCTTCGGCGCCGGACGCATCCTCTTCGGGCTTTCCCAGCAGGGACACGCTCCGAAGAGCTTCGGCAGGATCTCAAGGCATGGTGTTCCTTGGATGACCGTGGTCCTCATGGGCGGCATCCTGCTGGTGGGCGTGGTGCTCAACGCGGTCATCCCCGAGGACGTGTTCCTGGTGATCGCATCCATCGCCACCTTCGCGACAGTGTGGGTGTGGGTCATGATCCTCGCCTCGCACGTCGCCATGAAGCGCGAAATCAAGCGCAAGGGACTTCCGGCGTCGGAATTCGCGTCGCCGTGGTGGCCCGCCGCGTCCGTGGTGACCATCGCCTTCATGGCCCTGGTGATCGTGATCCTTGGCGTCTTCGAGGACACTCGCGTGGCTCTGTACGTAGGCGCCGTGTGGCTCGGACTGCTGGTGCTGGCCTACAAGCTCTGGGTCCGCGGCGGCGGGCGCCTGCGCGCCGACCTCGTCGACGAAACAGCCTCGATTCGCATGGTCGCCGAGCGCCCGTAGTGCCTTGAGGAGGACGACGACGGCGGCGGCGCGCCACGAGCCATCGACCGTCACCGCAGGCCAGCGCTATCATCAGGGATGGTTCCGTTCACCAACCTCCTGGCGTTTGCGCTGGCCGCACTGGTCCTCATCGCAGTCCCCGGTCCCAGCGTCCTGTTCGTGATTGGGCGTTCCCTCGCCCTTGGCCGCAAAGGCGGGCTCCTGAGCGTGCTCGGAAACGCCCTCGGCATGGTTCCGCAGATCATTGCCGTGGCGCTGGGGCTCGGCGCGATCCTTGCGCAGTCGATCGTGCTGTTCACCATCATCAAGTTCGGGGGCGCAGCGTATTTGGTCTACCTCGGGGTGCAGGCGATCCGCCACCGCGGCGGGCGTTCGACGGCGACTGGTCCAGCGCCGGCGCGGTCCATGTGGCGGCTCATCCGCGAGGGTTTCATCGTTGGTGCGAGCAACCCGAAATCGATCGTGTTCTTCGTGGCTGTGCTGCCGCAGTTCGTGGACTATTCGAGCGGCAGCATTCCGCTTCAACTCGCCGAACTCGGAGCTGTTTTCCTGGTGATCGCCCTCATCTCCGACAGCATCTGGGCCCTCGCAGCGGGCACGGCACGCCACTGGTTTGCCCGCTCGCCGCGGCGGATCTCCACCCTGGGTGCCATGGGCGGCGTCATGATGATCGGGCTCGGCGGGACGCTGGCGCTCACAGGCGCCAAGTCTTAGGGCCGTAGGACGGGGAGCAACCGCGGACTCAGCCGGCGGGAAGCCAATCCACGTGCGAGTCCGAGTCGTAGACCCGGCAAACCCGCACGCTGTCCTGGGCAGGACCATCAACCAGCTTGAGGGTGACCTTCATGAGGATGTCGTACGACGACAGGCCGGAGGCCGCCGTTGACTGCACCGGGTTCCCGGAGAACGCGATGGACACCACTGAAAATGGCCGGGGCACCACCGTTCCGGTCACAATTGAGGAGTGGGCGGCATCGCTTTGCAGCCGGGCGCTGCAGCTGTCCTTGATGCGTTGGATCCCCGCTGCGTCGAGGCCCTGCTGCACAGGAGCGGGAACCGCGGGAGCCGGAGCCGGCGCAGCTGGCGCCGGCTCGGGGGCATCGGGCTTGGCACTCGTCGGCGGAGCAGGAACCGGGGCTTGACTTGAAGGCGCAGCACTAGCGGAAGCGCTGGCAGAGGCGACGGCGGCTGACGCTGAAGCGGTGGCACTCGGCGTCGTGGCTGGCGTCTTGGTGGGACCGGGCGGAGAAGCTGCCGCACTGACGGTGGCTGACGGCGGGGCGCCGGCAATCGAGGTAGATGATGTCTGCGTCGCGTTGAGGGTGATCGCCCCTGCCAGCCCGACCGCCACCACACCTGCAACGACAATTCCTGCTTTTGCCGCTCGTCGCATTGTTCCCCCCTCCCAGACCTGACGGAACATTTGCCTTGAGCGTATGGACTGTTCACCCGGCCTGGCATGCGTAACCCCTACCCGTCTTTTGACCGGACTACTCGGATCACCACTTGCTCGCCCTGGGGTCCTTGTCCGAGTAGTGGTCCAAGTGACGTGAGTGGCCCGTGGGCCATAACGGGTGCAAGTCACTCATGTGTTGCGTGTGGTCCACGCCTACCGTTGGATGATCGCGACTTGCAAAGGAGTGATTCCGATGTTCGATCCTTACTCAAGGCACGCTGCTCGGATGCGCAAGCAGCGCCGCCATGCGCTGGCTTCGCGACTTTGCCAGATATTTACCAGGGCAGCCACGCAGGCCAAAAGCACTGCTTCCCCTTTCAAGGTGGGCGACTACGTAGCTGGCGACGACCCCTTCAACGGGTCCCAGGAAGGGGTGGTGGCCGTCATCAAAGGCCCATCGATTGGCTTGAGAACCGTCGTGCCGAGGGGCGGCACCCTGGTCTACTACGACTACCGCCAATTGAGGAGGCCCTGGTGAATATGTCCGCCGCCGGCGTTCCAGCCAACCGGTTCATGACGATCGCCGAGGTTGCCGAGGCCCTGCGGGTATCCAGAATGACCGTCTACCGCCTCGTGAACTCGCACGCCATCCACGCCGTGCGGTTCGGGCGGTCATACCGCGTTCCGGAGTCGGCGGTGGAATCCTACATTGAGCACTCGGCGGTGGACGAGGCTGAGCCTAAGGCAGCCGGGGAGCCGTAAGGGTATTCGGTCCAACCGAGTCGCGTTCCACTGGCGGGCATTCAAGCTTTACCACAGGGCTGCCCGCCGGTTCGTCAACGCCGAGCAGCAAGCGCACGCCCGCGGCGCCAAGCTCGTAGTGCGGCAGCGCGACGGTGGACAGCGGCGGCCGCATGTGCGCCGCGATGACTTCCTGGTTGTCGAACCCCACCACGGCCATGTCCTCGGGAATGGACAGCCCCAGTTGCTTCAGCCCGTCGTAGAGGCCCATGGCCATACGGTCGTTGTAGCAGAAGACTGCCGTGACATCGCGTTTGAGGAGCTCCTCGACTGCTCCGTAGCCGCCCTCCTGGTCAGGATACGCGTCGAACACGAGGTGCGGATCGAAGGCGATTCCAGCAGATTCGAGCGCTTCCCGGTAGCCCTGGAGGCGTCCGTCCTTCGCCGGAGCAGGAATCGTGGCGTTGATGAAGGCGATCCGTCGGTGCCCCTTGCGCACAAGGATTTCAGTGGCTTCCCGTCCGCCGTGGACTTCGTCCGGGACCACCGCCAGGGCGTCGGAGTCCGGGGAGAAGCAGTTCACCAGCACGAAGTCAGTCTCTTGCAACGCAGCGGGGATCTTGGTTGGGCGGTGGAACCAGGTGGAGTACAGGATGCCGCGAACCTTGTGCTCGAGCATCATCGAGATGGCGTCTTTTTCCACGGGCTCGTCGCCCTCGGTGTTGGCGACCAACAGCACGAATCCGTGTTTCCACGCTTCGTCCTGGGCGCCGTGGATGATTTGCCCAGCGAAGGGGGTTGTGGCGATCGCGTCAGCGACGAGTCCGATGAACCGTGAACTGCCGCTCACGAGGTTCTTCGCGAGGGCGTTCGGGCGGTACCCCAGTTCGCGGATGGTGTCCAGGACGCGTTTGCGGGTCGCGGCGCCGATCCTGGCGTCTTTCTTGTTGTTGATAACGAGGGAAACCGTGGCAACGGAGACTCCAGCCCCTTCCGCTACCTCCCGCATCGTCACCGGATGACTCGCCCTCGGAGTCGATGGATGCGAGGGGTTCACCTCGGGTTCTTTCAAGCTTTTTTCAGACGTCATTGGCCCTCCTCCCACAGTCTATCCAGTGGCGGCTTTCTCACCCCTTCGTCGCCCCGCTCTCGAGGCCCTGGATCATCGCCTTGTTGAGGACGAGGAACACGAGCAGCAAAGGAGTGATGGTGATGCAGACAGCGGCGAATGTCGCTGTCCAGTCGACCTTGCCCATTGCTCCGATGTAGTTCTGCAGCCCCAGTGGGATGGTCTTGAGCCCTTCGGACAGAACGAAGGTGTTCGCGAAGATGAAGTCGTTCCAGATGAAGATGCTGTTCACCAGGACCACTGTCACTACCGTGTTGGTCGAGAGCGGAAGGGTGATCAGCCCGAAGATCCGGTACGGGCCGGCGCCGTCCAACGACGCTGCCTCGTAGGTCTCGCGGGGAATGTACTCAAAGAACGACGAGAAGAGGTAGATCGACATGGGAAGGGCGAACCCCGCCAGGGGGATGATCATCGATTGGTAGGTGTCCAGCAGGTTCACGGACGAATAGTCGATGAACAGCGGCACAAGCGCGATCTGCACCGGCACGATGATGCCGATCAGGAAGAGGCCCCGGACGAATTTGCTGAACCGGAATCCGAGGACCTGCAAGGCATAGGCTGCCATCATCCCGAGAAGGACGATCAGGAGGTTAGCGCCCATCGTGACGATGAAACTGTTCAGGATGTTCTGGCCGAGGTTGCCGGTCTGGAACGCACGGACGTAGTTGTCGAAGCTGATCGAGCCCGGCAGCGCAAAAGGATCACCGGTCGCGAAGTCGTGCTCATTGCGCAGGCTCGTGAGGAACAGCCAGGCGAGGGGGTAGACCTGCACCACGACGATGAGGACGATCAGCACCCTCGACAAGCTTCGGAAGGCGTTTGGTTTACGCCGCCGACGTCGGGGCGCCGGCGGGCTTGGCGGGGCCGGGTTGTTTGGTGGAGCAGGGATCGGCCGGTTAACCGGGGCTGTTTGCGCGGTCATGCGTCAGCCTTTCGTTTGAGCATGAGCAAGATGAATCCGACCGCGACGAGGCACTCCACCACGATGAAGACCGAGATGGTGCTGGCGTAGCCGAAGTCGGTGCTGGTGAATGCGGTTTTGTACATGTACGTCGTCAGGAGCTCCGAGGACTGGCCGGGACCGCCGTTGGTCATGAGGTACGGGATATCGAATCCGCGCAGGCCGTAGGTTGTTGCCATGATGGTGGTGGTGATCCACACCGGCCTGATGTGGGGGAACCTGATCTTGGTGAACAGCTGCCATCTGTTGGCGCCGTCCAGGCGTGCCGCTTCTTCAAGTTCCTGCGGGACGGCGAGCAGCGCCGCGTAGATGATGAGCATGTAGAGTCCCGTGAACCGCCAGCCTTCGGGTGCCGAAACTGCCGCGAGGACAGTATTGACGTCGGAAAGCCAAGGGCGCTCGAGGCTGCCGAGGCCGATCCAGCCGAGGACTTGGTTGAGGAGACCCACCGGATCGATCGAGTAGATCCGTACGAAGAGGAAGGCGATGGCCACGGTCGAGATCACCGCAGGCAGGAGATACAGGGTTTTGACGAGCTCGCGGCCTCTTCGCAGCGAGGTCAGGAGGCTGGCGACGAACAACGCGCCGCCCAATTGGAGGACGAGGCAGATGGCGAGGTAGCCGAGGGCGTTGAAGAAGGAACGCCAAAACACGCCGTCACCGGTGAGCATGTGCACGTAGTTCGCGAAGCCCACGAACTCCATGTCACTGATGCCGTTCCAGGAGAAGAAGCTGAGGAATAGCGATTGCAGGATCGGGAACAGCACTGCAACGCCGTAGAGAAGCAGCGGCGGGAGCAGGAAGACCAAGACCGAGAGTCGTGATCGATTGGGAAGCATGGGAGGGCCTTTCGGGTGGGGGGCCTGGGCCCCCCACCGCTGCGTGTTATTTGAAGAACTTGGGAGCGTTCTGTGCGATGGTGCTATCCATCGTGCTGGTGAACTCCGCAGGCTTGACGTTGCCCTGGGCCAAGAGCACGAGCTCTTGCTGCAGCCTGCTGTTGGTGGTCGGATCAAGCTGCGTGTCCCAAGGCATCGCGAGCTTCGATCCGAGATCCTTCGCCTGGTCGATCGCCTTCTTGTACAGCGGCGTGGCGTTGGCTGGAATCGTCGTCTGGACATTCGTCGTCGGCGAGAGGGCGCCCGTGGCCGCGTATTCCGAGGGGTACTTGGCGAGGGCGAACTTCAGGAAGTCGCTCACGAGCGGGTCGAAGGTCTTCGAGTTGACCGCCATGCCGATACCTGAGGTTGCCACGTACTCGTTGGTGGCCGTCGCGGAACTCGGCGTGGCCGGAAGCGTGAAGTAGTCGACGTCGTTACGCACCGCCGGGTTCAGCTTGTCGGTCGCGAGGCTGGGCAGTTCCCAGGTACCGATGTTGTACATGGCGGCCTTGCCGGAGGTGAAGAGGTTCTGGGCGTCGGAGTAACCCTGCGAGGAGAAGCCGTCCTGGAAGCAACCTGCCCCTCCGAGCTGGCTTATCCAGTTGACTGTCTTCTGGCCGGTGGCGTCGCTGAACTTCGCGTCACCCTTCTTGAGCTTCTGTACGAAGTCGGGTCCGGCGTCGCGGAAGGGCTGGTAGGAGACGTAGCGCTCAAGGGGCCACTGGTCCTGGCCGTCAAGGGCGACGGGCGTGATCCCGGCCTTGCGCAGGGCCGTGCACATCGCGGGGATGTCGTCGAGTGACTTCGGCACTGATACTCCAGCCTGCTGGAAGAGAGCCTTGTTGTACCAAAAGTACTCGAGCTCGAACTGGAACGGGACCATGTAGAGGGATCCGTCGTCGAAGCGTTGGTAATTCAGTGCGTTCGTCCGGTAGCTGTCGTAGACACCGAGGTCCTTGAGCAGCTTCTCGGCATCCACCATCTTGCCCTGCTTGGCGAGTTGCTGGGCGAAGGGCGTGGCGTCCGTGTCGAACAGCTCCGGGAGCTTGTTCGCGGCGGCGAGGGTTTCGTACTTCTGGATGTAGGAGGGCCGGTCAGGGGTGGTGATCAGGTTGAGGGAAAAGCCGGGATGGGTCTGGGCGTACTCGTCGGCCACCTTTTTCATGACGTTGATGACTGCACCGTCTGCCGGCCGGGACAGAAGCCACGAGATTTGCCGCGGTTTGATGTCCCCGGTGGGGTTGACGTTGGAGGCGCTGCCTGCCCCTCCACCGCCGCAAGCGGAGAGGGCGAGGGCTGCGGCCGCTGCTACGGCGGCCGTTCTTATGAGTTTCTTCATGGGGGAAAATCTCCTTTGATTTGAACGGAGGTCTGGCGCTGGGTATTTAGTTGTCTGTGCGCTTACGTATCTCAAGATCGGTGAGAGTTGCGGTGCCTTCACCGGCGAATACGCCGATGCGGCCGTCCGGTAGCCCGTAGATCCGGGTACTGAGGGCGACCTGCCGGTCGACGACGGCGACGCAGAGGTCCCCGTCGACGACAAGTTCGAGGGTGTGCTCTCCGGAGGCCAGCTCGCAGGGGCGTTCCAGCTCGATCTCGAAGGGGACATCCCCCGAGACGTGCCATTGCGCGTCGCCGCTGATTTCGCGGGGCCATCGGTCGAACACCATGCGGCCGCGCTTCGGTTCCAGGCGGATGATGTAGGACTCGTCTCCGTCCGCGCTTGAGCGGAACAGCAGGCCGCATTCGCTGGTATCGGCTTCGATCTGCAAAACCGCCCGGGCGTAGAACTGGCGAGGGAGGACCTCATCGGACACCATGGCGGTGTACCCGTCTGGAGCATGCAGTACCAGCGGAAAGTCATCCCCGAGGGATACCGGGATGTCGTCCCAGAAGCTCTCGACGAGTTCGTCGGCGAGGGAAAAAGCGAGGGTGCCGTCGTCGTTCTGGCGGGCCTCGAGGACGGACATCGTGCCCGCCCACTGCCAGGCGCCGTCGTCGTGGTTGCCCTCCTTGCTGGCGACCCAGCCGAAGAAGAACCGGCGACCGTCCCGCTCGGCCGTCTTCGAGGCATAGAAGGCGCGGCCGTCAACGCTGTCCCGCGGCGGCACGATCCAAGGCCCATCGGGACTTTTCGCCATGCGGTAGCGGGTGGTGAAGGACTCGGAGAATTCCGAATAGACCAGGTACCACCAGTCGCCCCAGGCGAAAACGTCCGGGCATTCGTGCGTGATGTACCGGCGGGGATCCCAGAACGGCTCGGTGTGCTCCCAATCCATCAGGTCCGGGGAAACGCATTGGGCGATCAGCCCGCGACGGCGGTCCGGGCCGTCCGCGTGCCGCGCGGCCAGCAGCATCCGCCACAGGCCGCTGGCCTCGTCCTTGAAAACGAAAGGATCGCGCCAGTCGCCGGATTCATAGCCGGCCGGGGCGCCGAACGTCAGTTCCGGATGCTTGATCCACGTCAGCATTCCGTCCGTGCTCGTGGCGTGCATGACGAGTTGCAGGGGGGCACCGTCGGAGCCGAGGTGCCGGGGATTCTGTCCGGTATAGAACAGGTGGTGCGTCCCGGACTCGTCGCACACAACACTGCCCGTGTAGGCGTTGAAGTCCGCTTCGCCCTCTCCGCCATGGTGCAGCGACACTCCATGGTCCTCGAATCGCGTGAGGTCCTTGGTGGTCACGAGATTCCAGGACGTTCCCGGCTTCGGGTCGTTCCGCACCTCGTGCAGATAGAAAAGCCAAAACTCCCCGTCTTTCTGGAACGGGATCACGTCTCCGACCCATCCATCGGTGGGTTGGAAGAAGACTGAGTAAGTCATCGGCGTTGATGTCCATTTCTGCTAAAGCGTTTGATCACTGCAAGCGTAACCGAGGTCACACTTTTGATCAAGCGTTTAAGCAGATTGCTTTAGCGGACCGATCCCAGCGGTGCAGGATCGGCTCAGCGCGACGTTAGTCGGCGCACGACGGCGGTGCGGTGCGCAGTCAGGAAGTTGCGCAGACCGCGCGGTTCCGTCCGAGGGACTTGGCCTGGTAGAGCGCTTTGTCGGCGGCCACGATCATATGGTCCACCTCGGCGTTGGCGAGGGTGCTGGGAGCAATGCCATAGCTCACCGTCGGGAAGGTGACGCCGTCCGGTGGTTCTGCCGCGGCCAGACGGCGGCTGATTTCGTTGGCAATGATTTCCGCGCTCTCCAGGTCGGCCCCTGGAAGCAGAATGGTGAATTCCTCTCCGCCATACCTTCCGACGAGGTCTGTGTGGCGGACCGAAGCCTGGCACGCGGCGGCGAAGGCCTGGATGGCAGTGTCGCCCGCGGCGTGGCCATGGCTGTCATTGAGGGCCTTGAAATGATCGAGGTCGGCGAGGATCAGGGTGGAGATCGACCCCGCAGAGTGCAGCCTGTTGATTTCCTGGGTGGCCAGCTCCATGAAGGCGGTGCGGTTGAGGAGCCCCGTCAGGCCGTCCCGGGTGGCGCGTTCGTTGAGCCCGTTGATGAGCTGCTCGTTGCTCAGCGCAGTCATGCTGAAGGACACGGTGACCAGAAGCACGATAGTGACCACACTGGTGGTTGCCGAGCTGAGATAGGTGCCGAAGTCCGGGCCGTCGGGACCTTCCAGGACATAGGCGATTCCACGGCAGAGGAAGAACGACGCCAATACTCCTGCGGCGAGCGCCAAGGAGCGGTGGGCCTGTGAAACGCTGGGCTTCAACCGCCAGAGTTCAACCGTTGCCAGACCCATGCCCAAGGACATCATGGCCAAATACACCAGTCCGCCGGACCATGCGTTGGTGGCCGGGTTCTCCAGCGAGGCGGCCACCGCCGTGGCAACGGGTCCGGCGAGAAGCTGCCATCGCGGCGTTGGAAGCAAGCGCAGGGAACGCGAGCCGGCCCACACGCTGAACGCCCCGGCCACCAGCAAAGCGTTGCCGAGTGGCCCCGCCCAGATTTGCTGGGGAGTCCCGGCGAGCAGGTACGCCATGTTCCCCGAGAGCAGGAAAACGAGGGCGAGGCACCACCAACCGCTGTACGCGGAGCGGGTCCGGCGGAACGATCCGAAAAACAGCAGGCAGAGCGTAGACGCGACAATGCCCAGGGCTATCTTCAGGCTGGCCGGATCGAGACCCATATTCGCTCCCCTCGTGCGCACCAGCCTACGACATCGAGGGGCGGGTTAGCGGGCGGACCAACCCCCGTCCATCGTGTAGCTTGCCCCGGTGACCATGCCGGCGTCGTCGGATGCTATCCACGCTGCCAGCGACGCGACTTCCTCGGGCTCTACGAGGCGCTTCACGGCGGACTCCGTCAGCATGACCTTCGCCAGGACTTCCGATTCGGGGATGCCGTGCAGCAGTGCCTGGTCCGCGATCTGCCTTTCGACGAGGGGCGTACGCACGTATCCCGGATTGATGCAGTTGGAGGTGACGCCGTGCTGGCCGCCCTCGAGGGCCGTCACTTTGCTCAGCCCCTCGAGCCCGTGCTTGGCCGAGACATAGGCGCTCTTGAACGCCGAGGCCCGCAGCCCGTGGACCGAGGAGATGTTGATGATCCGGCCGAATCCGTTGGCGTACATGTGCGGGAGTGCGGCCCGGATAAGCAGGAAAGGGGCCTCGAGCATGAGGGTCAGGATGCGGCGGAAGTCCGCCGGCTCGAACTCCTCGATGGGAGCGACCTTCTGGATCCCGGCATTGTTCACGAGGATGTCGCAATCCAGGCTGAGTCCGGCGAGCGCCTCCGTGTCGAGCAAGTCGACGCCCCAGGCAGTGCCGCCCAGCTTATCGGCGAGGGCCGCGGCTCCGGCGGCATCGACGTCGGCCACTACAACCTTCGCGCCGCGCGCGGCGAGGGCCGTGGCACATGCCGCTCCGATGCCCCCCGCCCCGCCGGTCACCAGGGCCTTGCGGCCCTCGAGGCTCATGCGCGGGCACCCATGGGGAGGCCGTGACGAACGGCATCGGCATTGTCAACGTCTTCCAGCGCCACACCGCGGGTCTCTTTGAGCGTCAAGACGACGACGGCGGTAATCGCGCAGGAGATCACCAGGTAGATTGCCGTGGGCATCCAGGATCCGGTGTCCTTGAGCCACTGGGTCGCCAGCAGCGGGGCCAGCGAACCGGCGAAGATCGAGGTGACCTGCGAGCCAAGGGAGACTCCTGAGTAGCGCATGCGGGTGGGGAAGAGCTCGGTCATGATGGCCGGCTGCCCTGCGTACATGAAGGCGTGCAGGCAGAGGCCGATGGTCACGGCGGCAACGATCACCGCGGGATTCTTGGTGTCGAACATGGGGAAGGCGAAGAACGGCCAGGTGGCACCGCTGATGGCACCGATCAGGTAAACCGGCTTGCGGCCCCACGCGTCTGCCAACCGGCCGATCTGCGGGATGACCACGAAGTGGACAACGTGCGCGATCAGGAGGGCGAGCAGCAAGGACGAGGTGTCGTACTTGTCCACGCTCTTGAGGTACACGATGGAGAAGCTCACCACGAGGTAATACATGATGTTCTCGGCGAGCCTCAGTCCCATGGCCTGCAGGATGCCCTTGGGGTACTTACGGATGACTTCGCCGACGCCGTAGCTGATGGCTTGTTCCTTCTCCACCTGGGCCTTCGCTTCGAGGAAGATCGGGGCCTCGGTCACGTGGGTGCGGATGTAGTAGCCCACGAAGACGATCACTGCGGAGAGCCAGAAGGCCACGCGCCATCCCCAGCCGAGGAAGGCTGCGCTGCTCAGAGTGGTGGACATGATGAAGAGGACCAGCGTGGCGAGGAGGTTCCCGACGGGAACCGCGGCCTGCGGCCAGCTTGACCAGAATCCGCGGGATTCCTTGGGGCTGTGTTCTGCCACCAGCAGCACCGCGCCGCCCCATTCGCCGCCCAGCGCGAAGCCTTGGATGAAGCGGAGTGCCACGAGCATGGCCGGCGCCCAGAAACCGAGGTCGGCGAAGCCGGGGAGGCAGCCCATGAGGAAGGTGGACACGCCGACAATCACGATGGTGAGCTGCAGCGTGGGTTTGCGGCCGAGCTTGTCGCCGATCTGGCCGAAGACGATGCCGCCCAGGGGCCGGGCCACGAAGCCCACCGCGTAGGTCAGGAACGCCTGGATGATGCCGTCGAGGTCGTTGCCCGTGGGCGGGAAGAAGTACTTGCCGAAAACCAGCGTTGCGGCCGTGGCGTAGAGGAAGAATTCGTACCATTCCACCACGGTGCCCACCATCGAGGCGGCGACGATCTTCTTGAGGCCTGCGCCTTTGCCGGTGGCGGCCCCTGCTGCGGAGCGTTGTCCTACGCTCATGTCCATCTCCTTAGTGTCCACACTGACACGCGTTGTGATCCACAACACGAAATGCTCCAATGAGTATTGCCGCACATCAGTGCTGCTTCAATGGCCAAAATGGCACCAAGTGTGTGCAGAATTGCAGATATGAATCCGAATCCCGATGACCTCCTCGTCCTGCTCGCAGTATCGCGCTCAGGTAAGTTCACGACGGCGGCCCAAGCCTTGGGACTGAACCACACCACCGTTTCCCGCAGGATCGCCGCGCTCGAAAAGGCGCTCGGCGGCCGGGTCCTCGCGCGGGCGGCCGGCGGCTGGGAAATCACGGAGCTCGGAGCCGAGGCCGTGGGCGTTGCAGAGCGGATCGAAGCGGCGGTGGGCACGCTGGGACCGGAGGACCGTGCGCCGGACCCCATTGCCGGCGTCGTGCGCATGACCGCAACTGACGGTTTCAGCGCCTACATCGCGGCACCCGCTGTGGCGCGATTGCGCCGATCGCATCCCGGCCTCACCGTGGAGATCATCACCGTGACCCGCCGGGCGCTCCAGCAGCGTTCCGGCCTGGACGTGGAAGTGGTGGTGGGCGAACCGCAGGTGCACCGGGCCGAGGCTGTGCTGCTGGGTGAGTACATGCTGGGAATGTATGCCTCGCGCGAGTACTTGGCTTTTCACGGCGTACCCGGAACCGTGGAGGAGCTGACGCGGCATCAGCTGGTCTATTTCGTGGACTCCATGCTGCAAGTGGACGATCTCGATGCCCCTCGCCGGCTGGTCCCGTCCATGCGCGACGGCTTGAGCTCCACCAACGTCTTCGTCCACGTGGAGGCCACGCGTGCCGGGGCCGGCATCGGCTTCCTGCCATGCTTCATGGCCGACCGGCACCCGGACCTGGTGCGGCTGCTGCCCGCGCATTTCGCCGAGCTGCTCCCCTACTGGATGGTCCTGCGGCCCGACTCGATGCGCCGCCCCGCCGTCGCCGCCGTCGTGCACGCCCTCCAAGAGGAGACGGCCGCCCACCGCGAGCTGCTTCTGGCCCGCCGCTAAGGTGCGGCGCGCCCCGGCGGACGCTCGCTCACATATAAGCCTTCCCCGGCCGACGCTCGCTCACAAATGAGCCCTTCGGTGAGCGACGGTCAGGCG
Source organism: Arthrobacter sp. S2(2024) (assembly GCF_036662515.1). Taxonomy (NCBI): domain Bacteria; kingdom Bacillati; phylum Actinomycetota; class Actinomycetes; order Micrococcales; family Micrococcaceae; genus Arthrobacter; species Arthrobacter sp. S2(2024). The sequence continues at coordinate 400,029 of NZ_JAYKZI010000004.1, forward strand.
GCTGGCCGCGGGTCGTGCCGGATCTGCGCGCCGACGGCGAATGCCCGGACTTTCGCGTCGTTCCAGATATGTGCGGGAACCGCCCCGCCGAGGAGCTTCCGGGCCAGTTGCGGATCGTCGCCGAAGGGCTCGTGGCTGCCGGCCATGATCATGTTCCCGTACCGCCGGCCCTTGAGCATCGCGGGATCGGCGATGATCATGGTGTGCGCGAAGGTGTCTGCGATGGTGGCGGCGTCCTCGCGGGCGTTTTTGAGGTCGGGCGCATCTCCGGAATTCACCACGTAGAGCCCGCCCGGCGCCAGCACCCTCGACGCGTTGTCGTTGAATTCGCGGGTGGTGAGCGCCCTCGGGGTGAGGGCGCCGGCAAAGACGTCCCGGATGATGAGGTCGCGGGTGTCCGGCGTGAGGCTTTCCGTGACTTCCCTGGCTTCGCCCACCCGGATTCGAAGCAGCGGGGCCTTCGGGAGGTCGAACCAGCCGCGCACGTATTCGGCCAGCTTGCCGTCGAGTTCCACCACCACTTGGCGCGCGTCCGGGTAGGCGGCGTGGAAGTACCGGGCGAGGGAACATGCTCCGCCGCCGAGATGCAGGGCCCGCAACTTCGGCTTGGATTCGGGCGGCCATTTGGATTCAACCAGCGCGGCTATCCAGCGCATGTACTCGAAGTCCAGGAACAGCGGCTCTGCGACATCGATATGCGAGCTCATGACGCCGTTGATCTTCAGGAGCCAGCCGTTGGAATTGTCGGGGTCGGCAACCAACTCGCAGTCGCCGGTGTCGATGTAGTAGACGCCCTCCATGGGACCGTTCGGCTTGGTGCCCGCGGGCACCTCGATGACCCCGGCAGCTTGCCCGGCTCCCCTGCCCTTGCCACGCTTCGCCACTACTGCCGCCCTCTTCCGGTCATGCTTCAACCCTAGTTGACGCCGCAGCCTTGCGGTCAGCCCCCGACGGCGGCGCGCACCATCCGCCGGTCAGCCCCCGACGGCGGCACGCACCATCCGGATCTCCGGCAGTTCGTGCCATTCGGGCGGCAAGAGCTGGCGTGTTCCGTCAGGCCGGAAGCCGTTCTTGCGGTAGAAAGCCTGGGCCCGCGGGTTGTCTTCGAGCACCCAAAGAAAGGCGGCAGAATTGCCGATCACGGCGTCGACCAATGCTTGCCCCACGCCCAAACCGTGCACGCGACGCAGGGTGTAGATCACCTGCAGTTGCCGCTCGCACGGCCGGTCCTCCTCCGGGGCCTCGCGGGCGAAGGCGATGCCCACCAAGGCACCGCCGGCGTCGTGGGCGAGCATCGGCTTGTATGAGCCCTCCAAGGCTTCCCGCTGCCTCTCGATCCGCGTGTTGATGGTGGCCTCACGGAAGGCGAAGAACTCCTCGGGCAAGAGGTGCCCGTAGCTTTCCCGCCAGGCAGCCACATGCATGCGGGTCAGGGGCTCGGCGTCGTCCACGGTTGCCGGGCGGAGGGTAAATTCCATTCGCTCAGCCTAGCGTCACACCACGCGGGCTATCGCGAAGCCGTCCCATCCCTTGGATCCAACCGTTTGGATGGCCGTTGCGTCGAGGCGCGGATCCTTGCCCATCATCTCCAAAGCCCCCACGATGCCCGGAGCGTTCACCTCGTCCATGGAAGGATCCAGGATGGCACCCTCCCAGATGACGTTGTCCATCACGATCACCGTCCCCGGCCGCCCGAGCCGGATGGCCCAGTCCAGGTAGTTGGAATCGTTCTCCTTGTCGGCATCGATGAAGACAAAGTCGAATGGACCGTCCCGCGTGGGATCTTCGGCCAGCGCCGCAAGGGTCTCCAGAGCCGGGCCGATCCGGATGTCTACTTTGTGGCCGATCCCTGCCATGTCAACGTTCGCCCGGGCGATTTCGGCGTGTTTCGGGAGGTATTCGCACGTGACCAGGCGGCCGTCGTCGGGCAGCCCCTGGGCCATCCAGATCGCGCTGAAGCCAGCCAAGGTGCCGACTTCCAGCACGCGTCGCGCCCCGGACAACTGCACCAGCATCTTGAGCAGCTTGCCGGCGTTGGGCGCCACCTCGATAGGCGGCATCCCGGCGTCGAGGGCGGACTGCACCGCATGCTTGAGCGCGGCGTTCGGGCGAACGACGGCGTTGGACAAGTATTCCTCCACGGCCACCCAGCCGGGCTGGGCCTTGTGTTCAAACATGGCCCCAGTCTGGCACCGGGCACGGGCCGGAGGGAAGGACCGGCAGCGGAGACCCTCTCAGCCTTCCGTCTGGCGTTCAATGAAGCCAGCCATTCCCGGGACCGTGAACTGAATCGATCCGTATTCGGGCGCATAGACCACGCCCTTTGTAATGAGTCGCTGCCGAATGACCGCGAGCTTGTTCGTAGATTTCCCCAGCCTCGCGGCAATTTCGCCCGTGGACGAAGGCTGTTCACCGTCAAGAGCCATCGCCCTCAGGTATACCCGTTCAGCAGGAGTGGCACGCTGCCATCGAGCCTCAAAAAAACCATGGTCAAGATCGCTTGTTCCGTACCGGACCGCCACCTGGGCGTCCTCGGCGGTAATGACCTTGTCCGGCGCCTCGTCCCACGCGGAACGCCCATAAATTTGGAGGAAGTAGGGGTATCCGTTGGCCGCGGACAACAATATCGACAATGCTTCGGGTGCCGTCGATGCGCCTAGCCTGCTGATCGGCAGGGTGAGGGCTTCTGCGGCCGCTTCTTCGGTGAGCTGGCCGATGGTCTTGTAGAGAAACAATCTCTCTCCGTAAGTCCTGGCCTCTGATATCTTGCCTGGAAGGTTGGGGAGACCTGCACCGACGATGTAGAAGGGCCATCCCCTCTGCCCGGCGAGATGCTGAACCGACAGAAGGACTGTCAGTAGTTCCTCGTCCAGATCCTGCATTTCATCAATGAATAGGCCGAATCCAGCCCGGGCCTTGCGCATGGCCAGGGATACATCTTCGACCAGCTCTTCAATATCGATGTCGAGATTCCCCGAATCGGCCCTGCCCTGATTCGTGGTCACGGAGGCCGAAACGCCTGTAGCGCCGAGGCTGGCGGAGATGTTGCCAATACTAGCCATCGACTCTTTTAGATAGGCCCAAGCGGGCTTGCCCCGAAGCCGCCGAGCACCAACTTCAAGTTCGCGTGCTAGCTTCGCGCGCGTCGCACCCTTACCGGCTTCCCCTGGCTGGGCTTCGAGCTGGATTACGAGCCAGTCGTTCTGCCGGGCGTGCTCAGCGAAGACATTCAACAGGACCGTCTTACCCACCCCTCGCAGGCCCGAGAGGACCATTCCGCGATCCCCAGTTGTGTTGGACCGCGTCCGAGCGATCAGCAGATCGAATGCCCTAATCTCACTGTCGCGTCCAACGAGTTCCGGGGGTCGCACGCCAGAGCCTGGCGCGAATGGGTTCAATGAAGGATCCATGGAGTGAGTACACGAACTTATGCGAACTTATAACAATACTTGTTATCGCGCATCGCATTTTGTTAGCTTAAGCTCCCGACTCAAGGGCGTTTCAATAGTCATCGGAGGCGATTGCCATCAACAATAAGCAGGCATCAGAGACCCCCGGCTGATCAAAGTCCGAGTGTGGAACCTGCGCGCCGCCGAAGGGCCTATTCCCCGCCGGCGATCGCCTTCTCGAGCCGCTCGACCTTGCCCGTAATCTCCCCCGCATATCCCGGCCGGATATCCGCCTTGATCACCAGGGACACCCGGCTCCCGTACTTGCTCACCGCCTCGGTGGCGCGCTTGACGACGTCGAACACTTCATCCCACTCACCCTCGATGGTGGTGAACATCGAGTCCGTCTGGTTGGGAAGCCCGGATTCGCGGACGATCTTCACGGCCTCGGCAACGGCATCGTGCACCGAGCCATCAACGGATGCGGCGCCAGCAGCGGGCTGGCCGGACGGGGCGACTGAAAAGGCAAGCAACATGAATCCAGTCTTTCACGGGCAAGAATGTCACAAAAGTGATTGGAGCCCCTCCGTTGCTACTGTGAGCAGCATGGACCGGCCCTTGGAACGCAAGCCACTTAGAGCTGATGCTGCGCGCAATGTAGACAAGATCATCACGGCGGCGCGCCAGTGCTTCCGCGAGCTGGGCCCGGAGGTTCCACTCCAGACGATCGCCACCACCGCGGGTGTTGGCCCGGCTACACTGTTCCGCAACTTCGCTGACAAGGAACAACTCGTCCTGGCCGCCCTGTCGCGGCAACTCCGGCTTCATGTCGACCCGGTCGTGGAAGAGTCCCTCGCGGGCATGGATGCCGCCGTCGGGCTCATCAACGTGATCGACGCCGTAGTGCAGGTTGCCAGCGAAGACGCCAACCTGCTGGGCGCCGTCGCCGGCCGCCGCGGACTCCTGGTGGGCATCACGGGCGGCTTGATCGATTCCATGGCTGAACTTCTTAGCCGCGGCCAGGGCCAGGGTTCTTTGCGCCGGGACATTTCCATCGAGGACATGGTGCGCCTTGTTGCCATGCTGATCGGCGCCGTGGACACCATGGAGCCGGGGTCCCGCGCTTGGGAACGGCCTGTTGCCCTCCTTGAGGACGCCATCCGCACCGAGCGCCCGTCGCGCCCGCTGCCGCAGCAGACCCCCATACCCGGGATGAATTTCCAGTAACCAGCGCACGACGGCGTTGCGCGCCGCGGCGATGGTTGGAACCGCGCGTCGCGGTTCAGCGCCAACCGAGCAGCCGGAGCCCAGCGGCCGCTGCCGACCCGACGATGACCACTACCAGGAACGGGGCACGGAGCCACAGTGCGACGGCACCCGCAGCCAGCGCGCCGAGCCGGGCGTCGAAGGCCAGGGACTGCCCGGACGCCACAGCGTTGACCACGGTCAGGGATGCCAGCAGTCCGATGGTCATGGTGCCGGCCACACGCATCATCCGGGGACTCTCCAGCAGTTTCGCCGGCACGAAATAGCCCGAAAGTTTCGTCAGGTACGCCAGTCCGCAGGCAATGAGGATCCAAACCCAGAGGTTCATTCGGCGTTCCTTTCGCGGCTGGAAGCGTCAGCACTGGAATGACCGCGCGGGTAGGGATCGACGTCGGGCTCCATCCCTTCGTCGCTGCGTCCGTGGCTGAACCAGCCGATGGCTCCGGCCACGACGGCGGCCACGAGGATGGGCACCCCAGCCGGAACGAACGGGACCGCAATGATGGTCGCCAGGGCAGCTGCCGCCGCAATCGCCCACGGCTCACGGCCCTTGAGCCGCGGCCAAAGAAGGCCGAGGAACGCCGCCACGGCGGCGCCGTCGAGACCCCACTGCTTGGGGTCGCCCAAGGCATCGCCGGCCAGTGCGCCCACAGCCGTGAAGATGTTCCACAGCACGAAAATGCCGAGTCCGGCTGTCCAGAAGCCGCGGCGTTGTTCGTCGGAATCGCTTTGTCCCGAGGCAGTGGCCGTGGATTCATCGATGGTGATGTGGGCTTGCGGGTACTTGAGCCAACCGCTGGGACGCAGCAGCGCGTTCATCTGCATCCCGTAGATGCCGTTGCGCAACCCCAGCAGCGCGGCCGCTGTCATGGCCGCAATGCCGGAACCTCCGCCAGCCACGACGCCGATGAAGGCGAACTGCGAGCCGCCGCTAAACATGAGCAGGCTGAACGCCATGGTCTGCCAGAAACTGAACCCCGAGGCCGAGGCCAATGCCCCGAACGAGATGCCGTAGAGACCCGTTGCAATGCTGATGGAGAGGCCCACCTTCACCGCCGGGGATTCGAGGAGTTTCATGCGCCCCGTTTCGCTCCGGCCAAGCTCCATGCCCACAGGATCAGAGGGATCTGCAAGGGCAGCCGCAGTGTGTGGATCCGCCGAGCGGACACCGTCCCTGTAGGCGAGTAGGCGCGGCGGAGCGCGTCCACGTGGCCGGCCAGGAACGCCGTGAACATCAGCGTAGTGCCGCGGGCTGCAGCCCTACGCGTGGCAGGAATGAGGAGTCCGACGGCGGCAACCGCCTCAAGCAGTCCACTCACCGCGATCCATTCCTCCCTCGACATGACCGCCAAGGCGCCGTTGTGCGGTGCGGTTGGTTTGGTCTTGTCCTGGCCGGCTTCAGCGTGCCCGACTGCGTAGTCCTCGCGGCAGAGATAGTCCGGGACCACGGGAGCGAAGAATTTCGGCTGCCGGAAGTGCTTCCTGGCACTGACGAGTAACAGTGCACTCATGGCCGCCGCGGAGATTGTCTGTGTTGTCCGGGCGGACCATGAAAAAGGCATGTATTCATGCAACCACAGCCCTGCCCAGCGCGGTAACCGGAAGGTTTCGGACTGAGTTATGCGTTCAGAGTATTGGACTCAGTTCAGTATGATGTATGTTTCTTTCTAGGCCGTGCCTGACACAGTCCACCGCCACAGTCCACCGCCACAAGAAATTCAACGAGGAGTTCCATGCGCATCGCCCGACTGAAGACCCCTTCCGGCCCCCAGCACGCTGTCCTGCGCGATGGACGCTGGGACCACATCGAGGATCCCTTTGCCGAGGTCCTATCCTTCACCGGAGAATCCAGTTCCGCGGACGACGCCGAGCTCCTCGCCCCGGTCAGGCCTTCCGTGGTGCTCGGCATCGGGCACAACCTGGGCAACAACAACCACGTACTGCCCATCCAGGCCTGGCACAAGTCCGTCCACAGCATCGCCGGACCCGGTGACGGCATCGTGGCCGTGCGCAACGCGGGCACGGTGAACGTGGAAGGCGAGTTGGCCGCCGTCATCGGAAAGCGGGCGGAAAAGCTCACTGCCGAGAACGCCTTGAGCCACGTCCTGGGCTACACCGTGGTCAACGACGTCACCAACGTGGATCAAAACCACGTCGACGAAAAGCTCTTCCAGGGCAAGTCCGGCACCAACTACACGCCGCTCGGACCGTGGATCGAAACCGGGATCGAGGACCCGGACAACGTCAGCACCGAGGTAGTAGTCAACGGCGAGGTCAAGGCCCGGTCCGGGTCCTTCAACCTGCCATCCTCCATCACGGATTGCCTCGTCTATGTCACCGAATGGCTGACCTTGGAGCCCGGCGACATCATCATGACGGGAGCTCCGAACACCTTCGTGGCTGTCCAGCCCGGCGACCGGGTGGACATCACACTGGGCGGCATCGGAACCCTCAGCAACACGGTCATCTGACTCGCAGTTGTTGTCGTTTTGGAGCCCCTAAACGACAACAACTGCGAGCTAGTTGGGTGCGCGTGGCGCCTAAAGCTGGGCCAGGACCTGCGCCGGCTTGTTCGTGGTGATCTCGTGGATGCCCAGGCCTTGGCAGAGGGCAACATCGTTCTCCGAGTCAACGGTCCACACCCGGAAGCGGCGGCCTGATTCCAGCCAGCGCTGGACGGTGCGGGCATGCTTGCGGACGTAGTCGATGCCCGGCCCGGCCAGTCCAACCTCGCAGTCGTCCAGGATCCGTTCGCCTTCCTGCTGGGCCGCCTTCATCACGTTGGCCACCGCTCCTCCGGTGATGACTCCCAGGCCCAGTTCATCGCGGACTTCCTCCACCGTGACGTCGTCCACGAGCTGGCAGATGTGCTCCGCGGGAACGAACTGGAGCAGGTGCTTGACCGAATCCGGGCTGAAACTCATGAAGGAAACCTGGATGTTGTCCAGCATGGAGGTCTCCGCGTTCCACCCTTCCCGGCCGAGAAGCTCCAGCACGCGGTCTTCAAGCTTGAGCTGGTACGGGCTGGGGTGCTTGAGTTCAATGGCCAGGCCGATGGTCCTGCCGGCACCACGCAGGATCTCCAGCAACTCCGGGAGCGTCAGGAGCTGGTCCGATTTTGCGCCGTACTGGTCCGGGATCCGGGCGCCCTTCCAGGAAGAGAAATCCAGCTGCCGCAGTTCTTCGAGCGTCTTCTCGGCCACGGGACCGGTACCGTCGGAGGTACGGTCCAAGTTCGCGTCGTGGAGCAGGACAACGTGCTGGTCCCGGGTCAGGTGGACGTCGCACTCGACGCCGTCGGCGCCGTCGGCGATTGCCTTCAGGTAGGCGGCACGCGTGTGCTCGGCAAATGCTGCACTGGCTCCGCGGTGGGCGTAGACCATGGGCCGCGTATTTTGCTCTGCGCTTTGGTCTGGGCGACCGGGCTCGTCATTCGTCATGGGGACACGGTAGCCCACGTCCATGACAGCGACGGGGCTACGCTGGGCACATGCAGGTGAACTCTGAACAAATCCCGGTGACGGACAGCGATAGCGACCCGACGGCGGAGGCCACCCGGAACGCAGGTGCCGGGAACAGCTCCACGGTTGGATCCGGCGTCGGGCAACGGAACGGCGACGCCGAAAAGGCGGCTGCCCTGCGTCGGATGAAGTCGGTGGCGCTGGCGCTCCTGATTGTGATGGCGGTGGTTTTCACGGCCGCTTTCGCCCTGCAGAGGCAGTATCCGTGGCTGGAATACGTGCGGGCCGCTGCCGAGGGCGGCATGGTGGGAGCGCTGGCCGACTGGTTCGCCGTCACTGCGCTGTTCAAATACCCCATGGGCCTGAAGATCCCGCACACCGCCATCATTCCGCGGCGCAAGGACCAGATCGGCGCTTCGCTCGGGGAATTCGTGGAGACCAACTTCCTGTCCGAGCAGGTGGTTCAGGAGAAGCTCGCGAGCATCGACATCGCCCGGAAAGCCGGCACGTGGCTCGCATCCCCGGGCGGTCCGGAGCGCATCGCCAAGGAAGGTTCGGCACTGATCCGCGGGGCGTTCACCGTGCTGAACGACGACGACGTCCAGGCAGTGATCGAGGGCATGGTCCGCAAGCACCTGCTCACCCCGCCGTGGGGACCGCCCGTAGGCCGGATGGCCGAACGGATCTTTGCCGACGGCCACCACCACAAACTCGTCGATCTGCTGGTTGACCGGGCGGCTGATTGGGTGGAAGCGAACCACTCCACGGTGAACCGGCTCGTGTCCGACCGTTCGCCCCTCTGGGTTCCTTCCTTCGTGGACGACATCGTGGGAGACAGGGTCTACAACGAAATCTCCAAGTTCGTCCGGGCGGTGCAGCAGGATCCCGACCATCAAGTGCGCCAATCGATCGATACATACCTCGGTGATCTTGCCCAGGATCTCCAGCACGATCCCGCAATGATCGCCCGCGCGGAGGCAATCAAGACCCAGGTCCTCGGCGATCCCGAGGTCCGCGAACTTGCCTCCCGCACGTGGGGCACTATCAAGGACGCGCTGCTCACCGCCGTCGACGATCCCGACAGCGAACTGACACAGCGCTTCAAGAGCGCCGTCCGGGACTTCGGTTCGCGGCTTGTCAACGACGACGAGCTGGCGGGCAAGGTCAATGCCTGGATCGGTGATGCTGCCGGGTACCTCGTCAAAACGTACCGTTCCGATATCGCTGGGGTCATCACGGACACCGTGGCGCGCTGGGATGCCGAGGAAACCTCGCAAAAAATCGAGCTCCAGGTAGGTAAGGACCTGCAATACATCCGCATCAACGGCACCGTAGTGGGGTCGCTGGCCGGGCTCGCGATCTTCACGGTAGCGCACTTGGTGTTCGGCTGACGCAGTCCGGTAGAGGGGACCTTCAGCCGAGGAAACGGATCCGCTGGCCGGGGCGGGCTTGGCCCAACAAGTCCAGATCGGTGCGACGCACCACGGCAATCACAGGGTAGCCACCCGTCACGGGATGATCTGCCAGGAATACCGTGGGAAGGCCCGACGGCGGCACTTGCAGTGCGCCGAGCACCATGCCTTCGCTGGGCAGTTCCTCGAGCCGGGCCTGGGTGAGCGGGCGGCCCACCAGCCGGGCACCGATCCTGTTGGAATCGGGCGACAGGGTCCATTCCTGGCTGACCAAGCGGCGCCAGGAGTCGGGGTCGAACCAGTCCCCCCGGGGGCCGCGATCGACGCGGGCTGTGATGGCGCGCCCCGGATCAGGAGCGCGGCGGATTGCAGGGAGGACATGCGCATTGTTAACGGCCCCCGAACCCGTACCCGAAACCAGGCCATTGCCCGCGGAAACATGCCCGATTCCTAGCTGCTCACCCGATGTCAACGGCGCTGGGCCTTCACCGGAGAGCATGTCCGTGCTGCTTGAACCGAGGAGCTTTGGCGCGTCGATGCCGCCCTGTACCGCCAGGTAATATCGCAGTCCGAACAGAGGGGCACCGAAGTCCAGCACGGCGCCCGGGGCCACCCGGACGGCTTGGTTCAGCGGAATCTCGGCCCCGTTGAGTCTCACGATTCCCTCGGCACCCGCCACCGCGACCGTCGACGCCGTGACGAACCGCAGGCGAAGCCCACCCAGCAATATCTCCAGCCCGGCCGCCTCCGCGGGATTCCCCACCAGCAGGTTGGCAAGGCGAAGCGATTGCCGGTCCAGCGCGCCGGAAGGGCTCAACCCCAAGGAAGCCCAGCCCTGCCTGCCAAGGTCTTCCACCAAGGTGAGGGGGCCGGGGTTCACCACGACAATCCCCATCAGGCCTCCACGAATCGGACCAGGTCACCCGGCCGGATCAGCGCGGGCTCGGCCTTGGACGCGTCCCACAGCGCCGCCGTCGTGGTTCCAATCAGCTGCCACCCGCCCGGAGAGGATCGCGGGTAGACCCCGCTGAACTCGCCGGCGAGGCCAACTGAACCAGCCGGCACGGCCGTGCGTGGGGTGTTCCGGCGCGGAACGCGGAGCCGCTCGTGCGTGGTGACCAGGTACACGAAGCCGGGCGCAAAGCCGGAAAATGCGGCAGTCCACTCCGAGCTCGTGTGAAGCTTGACCACTTCGGCCTCGCTCATGCCGAGGAATTGTGCCGTTTCGGCAAGGTCCGGGCCACGGTAGGAGACCTCGATGGTCACTTCGCGGCCCGAACTGGCGACGTCGTATGCCGGTTCTGCGGACTCCAGCCAGTCGCGGACGTCGGAAGGACGGATCGTTTCCGAGTCGAAGGTGACCAGGACAGTGCGGGCGGCCGGCACGACGTCGATGATCCCCTCCGGCATTGAACTGCCAACCGAAGCGCCGGCCCCGGTCAGCCCGCGGTAGTACGCGACGACGGCGGTCAGCTCGGGCAGTTCCACCAAAAAAGCGCTGTCGCCGCAGGGCAAAAGCTCCCGCTCAAGCGAAGGATTCAATCTCCACTCCAGCTTCCTCGAGGCCGGCGCGCACCGCCGCCGCCAGTTCGACAGCACCCGGGGTATCGCCATGGATGCACAACGAATCGGGCTGAACCCGCACCACTGTGCCGTCCACGGCCAGCACCTCGCCCCGCACCGCAAAGCGCACAGCCCGCTCGACTACCGCGCCGGCGTCGTGCACCACCGCGCCTTCCTGCGAGCGCGGCACCAACGTTCCGTCCGGCATGTAGCCGCGGTCCACGAACGCCTCGCGGAACACCGGGTGGCCGGATTCCTCGGCGAGGCGCAGCAGCGCCGAGCCCGGCAGGCCAAGGACGGGTAGCCCGGGATCGTAGGCGTGAATCGCAGCCACTACTGCTTCGGCCTGCTCGACGTCGTTGACGATCCTGTTGTACAGGGCACCGTGGGGTTTGACGTAGTCCACGGAGGCGCCCACCGCGTGGGCCATGCCGTCGAGGGCACCGAGCTGGTAGAGGACGTCGCCGAAGAGCTCATCGAAGGACATGTCCATCGATCGGCGCCCGAAGCCGTGCAGGTCCCGGTAGCCCACGTGGGCGCCCACCCGGACGTCGAGCTCGAAGGCGGCACGGCAGCTGTCCAGCATGGTCACCGGGTCCCCGGCGTGGAAGCCGCAGGCGACGTTGGCGCTGCTGACGATCCGGAACATTGATGCGTCGTTCCCCATGGTCCAGGAGCCGAACGACTCCCCCGAATCAGCGTTGAGATCCACTATTCCCGCCTTCCAGCGCGTTCTGGCGGGCGGCTGGGAGCAGCTCGCCCGGAATGAAGTCCGGCATGGGACCGAATGCTTCCCTCGCCGAGGCCGCTACGGCACGCCCCATGACGCGGTTTCCGACTCCGCCCACCACGGCCCCCACGCCGAAAGGCAGGGCCCGGCCGAGGAAGGCCGCGCCTTGGCGCTTAACGAGCCGCTTGAGGAAGGCGCGCTGGATGGCATCGCGAATGACCCCGAATCCTCCGCCGGGCAGCTTCTTGGTGAGGGTCATGCCCCAGGCCTGGGTGATTCCTTTGCCTCTGCCGAGCGATTGTCCGCTCAGGGCACCCAGCAGGGCCGTGCCTTCCTCGCCGAGCATGATGGCCATGACCATGGTTCGCGCACGGTCCGGATCGGTGAGGCGGATTCCGTGGAGTTCGGCCAAGGAAGCGGCGTACAGAGCGGTTCCTTCCAGGAACCCGATGGTGGCAAGCGCGGAAAGGCCCAGCGAGGCCGCGGTGCCGATGCCGGGCACGACGGCGGTTGCCCCGACGGCGGCTCCCCCGCCGGTGACTGCGGCGAGGTAGTCGCGCTCCAGTTTGGCGGCCAGCTGCGCCGCTGTGGCCTGCGGGTGTTTGCGTTGCAGGCGGCGCAGGTTGGCCAGGACAAGGGGACGTTGGACCTCGACGGCCCGGAGCAGCACGTTGTGGACACCGGGTTTGGCATTGCCGCTGGCGTCGAACATGGCGTTGTGGGCCGTTTCCTGCGCAATCTTTACTGCCTGGTTGGGTCGCTTTGCCATTCTTCACCTCTGCATTCAGCCGTTGAATTCGTTCGGTAGTTCCTTGCCTAGCCTAGGCCACACGCCCCCTCCCCGGCGTAGACTTTAAGGCGTTCGCGGGAACAGTCCAACGAAGGACAGGAAGCATCCGGAATGAACAAGGCACCAGATCCGAACGAAGTCCGCCATCACAGCGACGCCCCTGCCGAAGGGGAAACGGAGGGTTGGGTGTCGCACGATACCGGCCTTCACAGCCAGGAACCTGCCGAAGGGCCGGATACCGACGACGCCCCCGCATAGTAGCGTTGAGGCTGCGAAATCGGGGGGCCGAAAGTGGCTTCGCACGGGGTGCTCGTGTCTCCGGGGGATACTCAACCGGGGCAATTGTTGGCGCGCGTCCTTGAGGAGCTGCGCGCTTTGGAGAAGCACGACGCCGCGAGCTTCCGCGCCGTCCGCCGCAGGGTTTCCGCGGAAATCGCCACGATGGACGCGGCCGTCGTCTTCAATCTCGCCGAAGGGCTCGTCCAAGCGGGCTTTGACTGGGAGGGCTGGGAGTTCATCAACGCCCACCAGGCGGCTTTCGCTGAGCTGACGCGGGCCCGGCTTGAACACTTGGGAGAAGGCATCACTACGTGGGGGCAGGCTGATGCTTTTGCGACCGTTTTGGTGGGACCCGCGTGGCGCGAAGGGCTCATCTCGGACGCCGACGTCGACGGCTGGGCGCGGAGCCCGGATCATTGGTGGCGGCGCATAGCGCTTGTCTCCACAACGGTGCTCAACACGAGGTCACGCTGGGGAACGGGAGATACGCAGCGGACGCTCGGCGTCGTCGGCATCTTGATCAACGATCGCGACGACACCGTGGTCAAGGCAGTCAGCTGGGCGTTGCGGTCCTTGGTGCCGTGGGATCCGCGCGCAGTCCGAACCTTCCTGGAAATGCATGAGACTGAGCTTGCCGCCCGGGTGAAGCGCGAGGTGCGGACCAAGTTGGAGACCGGGCTGAAATCGCGGCGGCGCAGCGTTCACAGCACCGATCTTTCCCAATGAAGCGTCCACCGATCTTGGGAGCGAAGGCATGCACGTAGCCTTCATCTGTCTGCCCGCGGCGGGCCATGTGAACCCGACGTTGCCGGTGGTCGCCGAGCTGGTTCGCCGGGGCCACCGGGTCACCTATGCGACGTCGGCGAAGTATGCGAAAGCGGTCGAATCTGCTGGTGCCGTGTTCTTTCCCAGCGGAGAGGATCTGGCGGCCTTCCTCCCGCCACGCGAGCGTTTGGCGGAGGGCGGCGCAGCGACTGGAGAGGGCGGCGCAGCGCCCGCTAGTGGAGGTCCGTCACCGATGTCGGGGATGTTCGCGGGAATGCCGTCCGGAATGATGTCTGGACTGCTCGATCGGATTCTCAAGGGCGCAAGGGAGGAATTCCCGGCGCTGCTGGCCCGGCTCGCAGAGGACCCGCCGGACGGGGTGGCCTACGACGCCATGACGCTCTCGGGGAAGATGGCTGCCGCGAAGCTGGCCTTGCCCGATATTGCGTTGCTACCGAGCTACGCCACCAATGAACATTTCTCGATGCGGGACCTCATGCCGGGCCCGCCGCCGCCGGGCATGATCGAGGCCTGGACACAGGTTGGCCAACGGATCCATGATTTCGCCGCGGAGCAGGGCGTGGGCCATTTGCAGTTCATTGGCGGACCTCCTGCGTCGTTGAACATCTCCTTCATCCCGAGGGAATTCCAGCCCTCGGGAGAGACTTTCGACGGCAGGTTCCACTTCGTGGGTCCATGCCTTGGCGCACGGGGCAACGAGGAGGCGTGGCGGCCCCGGGCCAAGGACAGGCCGCTGTTGTTCATCTCGCTGGGCACCACCCCGTTGAATGACCGGCCGGATTTCTTCAGGATGTGCCTGGAAGGATTTGCGGGCACAGACTGGCAAGTCGCCATGGCAATCGGAGAGCGCGTCGAGGAGTCCGAGCTGGGGGATATCCCGGACAACATTGAGGTACGGCCGTTCTTTCCGCAGCTCGAAGTCCTAGCCCGCGCCGATGCGTTCCTTTCCCACACCGGGATGAACTCGACCATGGAGGCGCTCTATTTTGGGGTACCTTTGGTTGCCTTCCCGCTGCAGCCCGAACAGGGCGCGAATGCACGCCGGGTGGAGGATCTGGGACTCGGGCGACGGCTCCCCCTGGAGGGGCTTTCCCCCGAACTGATCCGGGAAACTGTCCTTGACGTCAGCGGCGACGAGGCGATCCGGGGCAAGCTCGAGGCGATGAGTGCCCGCGTCCGCGGTTCCGGCGGGGCACCGGCTGCGGCGGACGCGATTGAGGGGTTCCTGGCGCCATCCGCTTCTGGTCTGCCAGTCCAAGCCTGAGGGGTCGAAGAAATTGGCCGCGTCGCGGCGGAGTACGCGTACAGGGGTTCACGCTGCCGGCTTGTCCGCGTGAACCGACGATCACCTTAAGCACGCCCACAAAAGCGAAAATTGCCTGTGACGAGGGTATGGATGTCGATGCGGGAGCATCGGTTATGCGGTGGTTCGGGAGGAGACGTTTTCACGAGACGGAATGGGCGGAATCTGGCGGTTAGGCGGTTATGGCTACGTAGCGGTTCGTGCCATCCTTGGGGCATGGCACGAACCTGGTTATCGGTGACGGTGGAACTGCTCGGCGGTCGTGGGGAGGAGCTTTGGCCGTGGCCCGGGCGCGTCTTCGCGGTCGGACCGTCGCATACCTTCATGGATCTCGCCAATGCCATCAATGATGCCTTCGCCCGGTGGGACCGCTCGCACCTGTCACTGTTTACCCTGGCCGATGGCCGGGTTATTACTGATGAAGAGACGGGTGCTGAGATGGCCGGATCGATCGGCGGCCCGATCATCGCGCCGATGGACATTGCTGCTGTCAAGGTCGTCCGGACGGTGGAGCCGGGGGCTGAGTTTCAGTTTACGTTTGACCTCGGTGACGCTTGGATACACCGGTGCGCGGTCGGGGAGGTGAAGGTGGACCCGTTGGATGTGTTGGGTATTCGCCCTGAGGTCCCCTTGCCGTACTGGGGTTGGGGCAGTATCCCGGACCAGTACGGGCGCCGGTGGGCAGATGACGACGGGGAAGGCCGGGCGCCGCGGAAGCCGAGCCAGTCGCACCCTATGCAGCTGCATGCCTGGCCCGAACAGGTGCAGGTGCCCAGGATTGACCTGTCCGAACTGCGGGGAGCCATCGCTGCGGCAAATGCGGCTCGTTTCCTCGCAGCGGTGATGGGACACGATATCGATGACGTTCTGCAGCAGGTGGGGGCCGGGATACCAATGGCCCTGGAGCAGCGCCGTGGGGAGGCCGAGCCGGTGGCACTGTCGGTCATCAACCGGCTGACGTGGCGCGGCGGAGCCGGTGACCAGCTGCTGGCCGAGGACCTGTTGGCGTGTCTGCGCGGTGTGCCGCCGACAGGCAGGGCGGTGCCTGTCGACCTCGACATGCTCAGTGCCGTGTTGGAGGGGGATCCCGGACTGTCATCCGGCGGTTACCTCGACCTGTGTACCGGGCAGGTGTACGACGACGCCGCCACTGACCCGATGATCGTCGGGGAGGACGCAGCCGTCGATACAGAGGAAGATCCGGAGCGTTGGCTTCGAATCGACCGCATAGATTCCCGGGACGGCTGGCGTGACATGGCGGCCTTTGCGGAACGGCAGCACGATAAGGCCCTCCGAGAGCGTCTTGAGCACGCGATCGAAGGCAAAGGTGCCTTCGCCCGGTTCCGCGACATCGTCCACGGCGAGAACCTCAGCGAAGAATGGTACGCCTTCTCCACCGACCGCCAGATGGGCCGCTCCCGCGAGTTCCTCGCTGATAATGACATCCGCGTGGGCTGACAATCCGGGCCCGGTCAGTGCCGGCGCGAGTGTGTCGCCCTTCCGGCGGACGGGCCGCCCAGTCAGCGGGGAAGAGCCCGCGATCGCCCGTGGAACGTTGCCCTGGACATGCCGAGACCGCGGGCGACCTGCGCGGCAGGCTCGCCACCCACGACCAGGCGGATAGCGTTTCGAATCTGGCTGTCGATGATTCGGCGGGGCCGGCCACCGATAAAGGTGAGCATGTCCTGGGTGGAGCGCCCGAGCCGGTCCAAGGTGGTGATGACGGGAGTGTCTCCTTCGATCAGCGCATCGAGTCCGCGGTCGAACTGGGGTCGTGATACCCAGGCCCGGGATACGCCGTGGTCCGCGTCGAGGTCGCGTCGGACGCCCGCGGCCAACAGGTCCGCCTGATGCCTGTCAGTGGACTGAGCCCGGATTGAAACTCGCATACCCGATGCGCTGCCTGTCATGTTTCCGGTCCTCACAAAGATCGTCAGATTGAAATCCAAGACGTCGGAGGACGGGCGTCAATAAAAAGAAAACAGATCCTAACCTGACATGCAGGACACTCTGTCCTGACGTCAGTTTGGGGTATACCCCAGACTGACAGTCAAGGATTTCATGCGGAAACCCAAACCACATTCATGATCAGCCTTCGGGAACAAGCGGAATACCCAACCCTGCGCTTACGGCGTCGTCGATGGTCCTAAAGCTCTGAAGGCCTAATTCCCCGACCGGTTCCACCGGCCCTGGAAGGTCATTGCCGAGTTCGTCAACGTACTTCTGGAAGAAAGAATCGTAGAAGCAATGCTGGGAAAGGACCTCGCCGGGTTCAAAGGGCAGGTGCGCGATTGTCTCCAGGTAACCTCGTGACCACGGTAAGAGATTGGTCATCATCGGAGGGACCAACAAGTGGTCGCTCCGAAGTTCCGAACGCGCGGGAAGATCCTTCGAAGCGGAACGGATCTCAAAAACGTAAATCAGCTGTGACTGAATCCGGCCCCCGACCATCGCCGACGTACTAACCACGCGTCCGAAGGAGTACTTATCGTCAGGCATCTGCAGCACGAAAACATCACCCAGCCGAGGTTTCTTCCTCGTGGGCTTGAGTATGCGCATATTGGTCTGAACCGAACCCACTAGAGACCTTTCCCCTTCAACCATGCCTCGCCCCAGTCCACCGCGTCCTGGTAGAACGGCCGGTTGGGAGAGATGCTATTGATCTTATTCTCGAAGCCCGGATTGCGGGCAATCAGCGCTTGCTCGATCGCGCGCGCTGCACCTCGGACTAAAGGATAGGCCGTTATCGCCCGTATCGAGAACCGGTCGCCGTGCTGTCTGGCCCTTCGGTCGACATCGTTCGTGATTCCTGCATACACGTCGCTACCAGCCGAGCTGCCTAGATATACGTCCGTATTGGCCGGTCCGCCTGCCAACGCAGCGGGTAGCGCGAGACCAGTCGCCGCAGCGGCTGCCAAGTTTTGGTTGCCGATTGCCTGGGTGGCTGCTTGGCTGGCGGCGTGCATGATGGCGTTCGCGGCTGCCAGGGCTGCCCCGTCGTTGCCTGCCCCGTCGTTGCCTGCCCCGTCGTTGCCTGCCCCGTCGTTGGTTGACGAGGGTCTTTGGGGGATGGCGGGGAAGGATGTTCCGGTGGCTTCCGGGTATCCGGCGGTGTAGCCGTCGGCCAGTCCCCATGATTCCGGCGTGTCGGCCGGGGTGGTGGAGACCGCAGGCCCGGCGGGAGCGGCGGGGTAGGTGATGTGCGTCCAGGGGATGTACTGGTCGGCGGCGAATCCGTTGGCTTCCGCAGCGGCTGTTGCGCCGCTTGAGGCAAACAATGAGTTTAGCCAGTCGGAGAATTTCTGGAAGACGGTGGGCAGGGACATGATCGCCCCCACCCCCACTGCCCCAACGGCGGCGGCGCCGGCGGCGGCGCCGCCGCTGGGCATGCTCCAGGAGCCGAAGCCGATACCGATCCCGCATTCGCAGTTGATCATCAGTCCTGATGGGTCGCTGCCGTTGACGGGGTCCGCGTTCGCGTACCCGTACGGGGAGTAGTTGTTTGGGTTTGCGATGTCGAGGACCGGGTCCGGGCTGGTGAAGGTGCCGGTGACGGGGTCGAGGTCGCGGGCGCCGAGGTGGGTGAGGGTGCTGATGGTGTCGGCGAGTCCGCCGATGTACCCGTTCACGGCACCGAATCCGGCCGCGTTGGCCGCGTTGGAGCCCATCCCGGTGACACTGGAAGCGGCGGTGGCAAAGGCTCCTGTTCCTGGCGCGGTCTGGGTGGGGCCGCGGGCGAGGCCGATGGGGTCGGTGTAGCGGGTTTGGGCGGTGACGGGGGTGGCCCCGCTGCTGGCCTGGACGATGGTCTGGGCGGTGTCGACGCCGTCGCTGATGATGAAGGCGAGCTTCACGGTCCCGCCGGCGGCGGTGCGCTGTGCCACGGCCTTCCCGGCGAAACTGTAGGTCTTGGTCGCGGTCTTTACCCCTGTCGGGGTCACGTGGGCGGTGATGGAGCCGATGGTGACGGTCGTGCCTGCTCCGTCGGTGATCCCGACGAGGTTCCCTCCGGCGTCGTAATACCGGGTCCCGGTGCTGCCCGCGGTCCCGGACACGGGTGCCGGCGGGGTGCCCGCGGCCGCGGAGGGGTTCGGGTTCGCCGGCAGGGCACTGCTGCCGGTGGTGGTGGCGAGTTTCCCGTCCGGGGTGTAGGCCAGCGTTTCCCCGGCCCGGCCGGTCATCCGCCCTGCTCCGTCCCAGGCGAAGGTGCTGGTCGCGGGGGACCCGGTGGCGGGAGTGCTGGTCATGGACTGGAGCTGGTGCGGCCCGGGCAGGCCGCCGGTCACGGGGCCGTTGAAATAGCCCATGGTGTCGGCGATGAGCTGCACCGTGCCCGGGGAATCGTTCGTGAACGAAATCGTCCCGTCCGCCCCGACCGCGGTGATCGCGAAGTTGGGGATGATCTGCCCGGCCGTGTAGTTCAGGTTCGAGGTCCCCGGTTTCGGAGACCCGCCTGCGTACGCGGTGATGACCCCGGAGGAGGTCGAGTTCGCCACCGTGATGTTCATCGCGACGGCGGAGACCCCGGTCGCCGGGAGGCCCCCGCGCCCGGTGACCTTCACGCTGATCGTCTGCCCCGGCCCGACCGGTCCGTTGACCCCGCCGGTGCCGTTGCGGGTGTCGAGCTGCCGGAACGGGGTCTGGGCCGAAAACGCACCCGGGACCGTGGCCGTGCCGCCCAGGAAATACCCGGAGGTGTCCGCGATGATCTGCACCGTGCCGGAGGAATTGTTCGTGAACGCGATCGTGCCGTCGGACGCGACCGGTGTGATAGCGAAGTTCGGGACGATCTGCCCCGTTGAGTAGTTCAGGTTGGAGGTACCGGGATTGCCGGTCCCGCCCGCGTATGCCGTGATGGCCCCGAACGAGGTGGAGTTCGCGACGGTGATGTTCATCGCGACCGCGGACACGCCGGTGGCGGGGATGACTCCTTGGCCGGTGACCTTGACCCTGATGGTCTGGTTGGGGCCTCCAGGGCCCGTGACCCCGCCCGTGCCGTCGCGGGTATCCATCGTCCGGAACGGGGTCTGGGCCGAAAACGCACCCGGGGCCGAGGGGCCGCCCGGGTAGGCGTAGTCCGTGGTGGCCAGGTTCCCGGCGTTATCGGCGTTCAAAGGGCGGCAGCAGAAGCGGCTGCGAAAACTCCCGTCCCACGGCGATTCGGATGCAAGTCAGGCTGCGGCACCAGCCGCCGACAACCATCGAACGCCACTCCACAGACTCAGCCAGCGCTTGCGCCCGACGCATCGCAGCCCGAGTGGAGATCGGCCCTTAGGTCAGTGAAATGCCGCTAATCGGTGTTCCCGGTGGAAGGCCTCGAACTTGGCTGTGAATTTGACCCGTGGGGTTGAGGGAAACGACAAAGTCGCTCACTTCGATGTTGTTCAGTTCGGTCGCACCACCGAGAACCGGTGGGATTTCGAACCCGTATACCTCGGAGGCACTTGGCTTCAGCCCCGCTTCGTCAGGAGCCTTCGCCAATCCAATCATAGGTACTGATCCTGGCTAGCCCAGGTAATCAAGGACTCCGAGAACTACTTCTATGTGGACCAGCCATGATTCAACTCGCCACCCCTTCCGCTTCGACGTCCACACCATCTACTTCTCCGAGGACGCCGTCACCCTCGAAGCCGATCCACAAAGTCACTTCGCAGACCGCGCTCTGAATCAGGCGAACGCCCGTAAGGAGGTCTTCTTCGCCACACCGGCCGAGGTGCGGGACGTCCTAGCAAGCAAGGCCGGCAATCTCCTCGAGTTCACGGAAGAGGCTGAGGCGACCGAATACTTCCAGTCCCTGGCGCGTGGCCTTCCCAGCGAAAGGCATTAGGCGGCAGGTTGACAATCGAGATAAAACTCTCAATCGCGCCATGGGCTGTGGCACAATGCTGGATCGATAGACCGACAAAGGTGCACCACCGTCGCCGGCATCATCGATCGACTGTGACCAAAACCAAACTCCACCTCATCACCGGCGCCGTTGCTGAGTCTCAAGCTCGGGGCAACAACGCCTGAATCTCCTCCAAGCTGGGCCGGTACGAGCGCCGGCTCTGCATCCGCAGTTGCCGCAGCCGCGGAAGGGCCAACAACGGCTCCAGATCGTCGTCTTTGATCTTGGTCGATCCGAACATCGAGACCTGTTCAAGTTTCGTCAAAGCGCGGATCGGAGCCAGCGACGCCAGATCGCCGCACTCACTCAGATTGAGTCTGCGCAGCCCGGTGCATCCAGCCAGAGCATCGAGCCGCTGGATCTTCCGGCAGCTCTCCAACGCAAGATCCTCGATCGCTGACCGACCGTCCAGATCCTCGACGTCGGCCAGATCCTTGGCCAAGTAGATTCCGAGCAGTCGCAGACTCGAAAGAGTGGATAGCCCCACGAGCGACTTGATCTTGGGCCGATCCTTCATCACGAGATCGGTCAGACCAGTCAGTGGTGCAAGCGGCCTCAGGTCTGTTGGCTGATATCCACGCAGGAACGCAACGCGCAGGCCCGCGAGCGCGTCAATGCTGCTGACGACCTGCGGCCAAGCGGCAGCCAACTCCTGCAGACGTGGAAGCCGGCCAAGGTCGAGTTTAAGCGTTGAGTTCGTGGAGACATGCAATGCCTGCAGAGTCGGCGCCAGAGTGTGGACTGGTTCCAGATCCGACAGTTGCGGCGCGAGGATCACCAGCTCACGCAAAGGTAGACCTTCCAGGAAGTCCAACGACGGCTCAGTGAAGCCGAGGGCGTAATTGAGGACGAGCCGATCGACATGCCCATCTCGAACTGCTTCCGCCGCCTCTGGCGTCCAGGGACCGGTGAGGACCATCTCCCCGGCATCTCCACGATCGCTCATAACCACTCCCACCGCTAGTACCGCAAGTAGGGCTGGTCAGGCATCAAGCCGAAGCGGCCCGGGCCAATCGGATTCACGGCATTAAGCAGGTTATCAATGCCGCCCATCCGGTCAATCATAGTCTGCTCGGCCATCTCACGAGCGGTCTTGCTCCCACTCACGGCCTGCCGGGCCGCGTTCGCGACCTCGTCCGCGGTGAACTTCCCGGACCTCACATGTTGCCTGAGGCGCCGCGTGATGTTGTTGGACTGACCCACATACACTCCGTCGACCGAATTTACTACATAGATGCCGGACGTTATCGCAAGTACCGACTTTGCGGCCGCGGCTGCCTGGTTTTGGTTGCCGATTGCTTGTGTGGCGGCTTGGCTCGCGGCGTGCATGATGGCGTTCGCTGCTGCGAGGGCTGCCCCGTCGTTGCCTGCCCCGTCGTTGGTTGACGAGGGTCTTTGAGGGATGGCGGGGAAGTAGGTTCCTGTGGCCTCGGGGTAGTCGGCGACGTAGCCGTCGTCAGCGCCGATGGTACCGACCATTGGCCGGTCAAAGGAGATGGTGCTGTCCGCGGATGCGGGTATTGCCGGGAAGCTGGTGCTGGCGTCTGCTGCCGGTGCTCGTCCGGGCGTTGCGGGCATCATGAATGAGGGGTGGTGCCACTGGTACGCCGGTAGATGAACTGTCGACATCCACTCGCCAATGATGCCAATTCCCATGATTACCCCGACTCCGATGGCATCGTCGATGCCGTAGTCGAGTCCTGAGGGGTCGCTGTGGTTGACGGGGTCCTGGCCCGAGTAGGCGTAGGGGCTGTATTTGCTCGGTTCGGTCGGATCCAGGAGGGGGTCCGGCGCGGTGAACACTCCGAGTACGGGGTCGAGGTCGCGGGCGCCGAGGTGGGTGAGGGTGCTGATGGTGTCGGCGAGTCCGCCGATGTACCCGTTGACGGCCCCGTACCCGTTCGGGTTGGCCGCGTTGGAGCCCATCCCGGTGACACTGGAAGCGGCGGTGGCAAAGGCTCCTGTTCCTGGCGCGGTCTGGGTGGGGCCGCGGGCGAGGCCGATGGGGTCGGTGTAGCGGGTTTGGGCGGTGACGGGGGTGGTCCCGCTGCTGGCCTGGAGGATGGTTTGGGCGGTGTCGACGCTGTCGCTGATGATGAAGGCGAGCTTCACGGTCCCGCCGGCGGCGGTGCGCTGTGCCACGGCCTTCCCGGCGAAACTGTAGGTCTTGGTCGCGGTCTTTACCCCTGTCGGGGTCACGTGGGCGGTGATGGAGCCGATGGTGACGGTCGTGCCGGTGCCGTCGGTGATGCCGACGAGGTTCCCTCCGGCGTCGTAATACCGGGTCCCGGTGCTGCCCGCGGTCCCGGACACGGGTGCGGGCGGGGTGCCCGCGGCCGCGGAGGGGTTCGGGTTCGCCGGCAGGGTGCTGCTGCCGGTGGTGGTGGCGAGTTTCCCGTCCGGAGTGTAGGACAGGGTTTCCCCGGCCCGGCCGGTCATCCGGCCCGCGGCATCCCAGGTGAAGGTGCTGGTGGCGGGTGTCCCTGTGGCGGGGGTGCTGGTCATGGACTGGAGCCGGTGCGGCCCGGGCAGGCCGCCGGTCACGGGGCCGTTGAAGTAGCCCATGGTGTCGGCGATGAGCTGCACCGTGCCCGGGGAATCGTTCGTGAACGAAATCGTCCCGCCCGCCCCGACCGCGGTGATCGCGAAGTTCGGGATGATCTGCCCGGCCGTGTAGTTCAGATTCGACGTCCCCGGTTTCGCGGTCCCGCCCGCGAAGGCGGTGATGACCCCGGAGGAGGTCGAGTTCGCAACGGTGATGTTCATCGCGACCGCCGACACACCGGTCGCCGGGAGACCGCCGCGGCCGGTGACCTTCACACTGATCGTCTGCCCCGGCCCGACCGGTCCGGTGACCTAGCGAGGTTCGACGACGGCACTTGGCCGCCGTCGTCGCGCGCCTTCGTCGCGGCAGAACACTCACCACGAACCACAGAGAGCCAGATACTGAATTCAGGGTCGAACCCGGCGTCAGGCGGGATAGTGCGGAGCGTCGGCAACCTCTAGGGTGCGTTGTCGCCGTCAGGCTTCGGCGACATGTGGAATCCCAGTCCGCATGCTGACGGCGTGGTCGATGTCAGGCCTGGTTCGTGTGCCGGTAGGAAACCGTAGCGAAGGCGCCACCCACACCTGCTCAACCCCCAAATAGGAGTCCCACAATGAATGGCGGATAAGAAGCAAGACGGCTGCCGGTGCCCAAGGTTCGGGCGTGCTGTCCAGAGCCAGATACCGAAGCTACGCCTCAGATGCGTCCTCCCAGAGGTAGTCGGTAAAGCGTCTGTTTGCCCCTAGAACGCCGCCTAGGAATTCCAAGTCCCGAACCTCTTCCGATGGAAGGGAAATCTCCCGTTCATAGATCTGTGTGCACAGCGTCTCGAATGCTTCCAGCGACTCGCCCACTTCAATGAGCAGCTGGACGTTCTCGACGTCATCGTCCGGGAGGCCGGTTGCGGCATCCATCGCTCGATGGAGCCGAACTATAATTTCGTTGGGTGGTTGATTAGTGGTCATGGGATCGGAAACCCTGTGATGATTCCTTCGCCGCCCGGCTGAATAATGACACGGATTTTCAAACCGTCACGAACTCCTTCAACCCTGTATTTGACGGGGTCTCCCGCTCGGGTGAAATCAGCGCCGAGGCTGCCCGTCTGCTGAACCCATGTAAGCGACGGGTCCGTCGCAATATCAGAGACCTCATGCATGATTTTATCGTCGGACCAGCTATGCGGGAACCAAGTGTTGCCTGCCTCGCCGCCAATCCGGACTGCGAATTAACCGCCATTCTCAACCAGCGGTCACAAATTAGGGCCGATAACCCTTTCGTGAGATCAGTAGTCTGGGTCGATTAAGACAGTATGGAATGGCACTTCGCCGCCTCCCCATTCCGGGCGTAGGCCAAAGGCAGAACTCCAACCATGGCCGATGTCCTCCAACTGGCGAAGATACGTAGCCAGGTCCTCGCGCTCCGCTGACAGGACGTGGTCTGCGTGAATCACTATGGTCAAGTAAGCACGAGCAGGCCGTTCCTCCAGAACATGCATGCACTCATCGAAAGCGTCCCAATTCCAGCCGAAGTATTCCGGAAACGAGAACTCACGAACGTATTCCCGGAAGAGTTCGTCGACGGTGCTCATTCGCGCGCCGTCGAGTTCTACCAGCAGCACGTCAGTGGTTCCGGCCGCTTCCCTGATCAGGGGGAGTTCTGCCGCGTCAGCTCTATGCACCCAAGGGCCCCCGGAAAGCAGGACCTCACTCCAAGTTGTCATTTTTCCCACCTCATGAATGTGCGGTAGTGGTCGGGTGAATAGTAATTGAACCGTCCGAGCCAGTAACGATTCGCTCGCCGCCGGGCTTGGGGTTGTCCGCGCCGGGTCCAGTTCCCCACTTACGGTATGTGATCCCCTGGCATTCACCGGCCCGGAAGCCCGGGTCGGACCGCCCCTAGCGGTCAATCTACCGGACGGCTACCACCCGCCCTTCGCCCCGCAGACATTCGGCCAGGTCCTGTGTAGCGTGTAGCCAACACCGCGCGACGCCTGCAGCGACGCCCGCCAGGAAGGACACCGTCACATGGCCGCTGGATCCAAGGAAGACCCCTGGACGCTCACCACCCCGCCAGGCTCCTCTGACTACACGATGTATCGGGACGAATCAGGTGACCCGCCCGCGATCGTTTGCCAAGTGGGTTCCACCACTCTCAAATACCATTTGAGCGCCATCGAGGACCTCCATGCGTGGCTACTCCAGCAAGGCGATTGGGTGCCGCTCGGCGCCGCCGACGAGAACAAGCCTGCCGCCGAAGGCACCGTTGAGGCCTGGGCCCGCGACGACAGCAACCCGGTGGGCGGTTGGTACGGCCTGCGCAAGGGGTACCGCGGCCGCTTCGGCATGTACATGCCGCCCCTGCTGGAAGCCCTTGGGCTCGCGGAACTTACCCATGAGAAGCGGAACAACAGCATACGGGGCATCGCGCCGAAGTAGGGAGCACCCCAGTCGGGGTTCGACGACGGCGCGCGGCCGCCGTCGTCGTGCGCGTTCCCGCCGGGCTCAGGCACCCAGCCGT
The DNA here is from genome assembly GCF_036662515.1 of Arthrobacter sp. S2(2024). NCBI lineage: Bacteria > Bacillati > Actinomycetota > Actinomycetes > Micrococcales > Micrococcaceae > Arthrobacter > Arthrobacter sp. S2(2024). The sequence goes on from NZ_JAYKZI010000004.1 coordinate 425,957, forward strand.
CCCGCCGCGTCCTGCTGGATGCGCGCGGCTTTCGAGGAATAGTCCGCGATGACGCGGAGTTCCTCGTCGCTGTATCCCTCCAACAGGGTCGCGAGCCCGCCCATGAAGTCTACGAAATGGGGCATCGCGGCAGTCACCTGGTCCCCCACGAGCTCGATCAGCACCTTCCGCTTGTCCGCTTTGTGCCGGACCCTGCGCGCCACGCCTTTGCTCTCGAGCCGTTGCATCAATCCCGTGACCGAGGCCGGCGCCAGCCCGGAACGTTCGCCGAATTCCCCCGCCGTCATGGGTCCGAAGCGCAGCAGGATGTCGATCGCCTTGCCCTCCGTCGCAGACAGCCCGCGCAGCTCGGACAGCTTGGTGTGGAACATAACGGCCGCCGTCGAAAGCTCCCGTCCCGAGGCAAAGACCGCCTCAAGCAAGTCTTGGCGCCGCCCACTGACTCCCGGTTGGTTCTCCATCCTCCGAGGCTAGCAAATTATTTCGTCCCACCGAAAGGATTGACGACCCTCAGTCCGAGTCATATATTTCTTTCATCCGAACGAAATATATCGCAAAGGACTCTGCCATGTTGAACTGCCTTGTCATCGGATCCGGGATCTCCGGACTCGCCACAGCCATCTCGCTACAGAAAGCCGGCCATCACGCCACCGTTTTCGAGGCCTACGGCGGACCCTCGGACGGCATCGGCGGCTTCTTGACTGTGGCCGTCAATGGGCTCGATGCCCTGGAAACCCTCGAGCTTAAGGATGCGGCTGCCAATCTGGGCTTCAGCACCCCGAAGATGTCCATGTACCTGGGCAGCACCGGAAAACACCTCATCGATTTCGACTACGGCGGATCCCTCCCGGACGGCACCACCGCCCGCACCATGACGCGTTCGGAGTTGTACCGCATGTTCCGCGAGGCGGCAGGTGCCCGCGGGATCCGCATCGAGTACGGAAAGCGGCTCGCAACGGTGAAGGAAGCGCCCGACGGCGTAACGGCCGTTTTCGCGGACGGCACCTCCGCGCACGGAGACCTGGTGGTGGGCGCCGACGGGCTCCACTCGGCCGTGCGGCCGTTGATCGACCCTTCGTCGCCGGCACCCCGCAATATCCCCCTGCTCAACACCGGCGGGATCGTCGAGTCCGGTGTGATTCCGGCCGGGCTGTTGGACGTCGAACCGGGACGCATGAAGATGGTTTTCGGCAAGCGGTGCTTCTATTGCTACATGCAGGATCCGGAGGGCAGGATCTGGTGGTTCGCCAACCCGCTGCAACGGTCATCGGAGGATCCGGCCGCGCTGGATCACCGGGCCCGCAAGTCCTGGCTGACACAGCTCGTGGCCGGGGACCGCACACCCATGGCCGAGATCATCACCGCCACCGACGGCATCATCCGGCCGTACACGACCTCCGATTTTCCGAGCATCCCCAGTTGGCACCGGGGCCGGCTGGTGCTGGTGGGGGACGCTGCGCACGCTGCATCGCCGTCGTCCGGGCAAGGCGCCTCCATGGCCATCGAAGACGCGATCGCGCTGGGCCGATCGCTCCGGCGCACCTCGCCCGGCGACATCCCCGGTGCCCTCGTCCGCTACGAGGCCGAACGCCGGAACCGGGCGGAATCGGTGGTGGAATGGGGCCGCCGGAATGCCGCCCCGAAGATCCGCGGCCAATTCAAGCGCGTCTTCGAGGACCTTGTGCTGAAGGCCGTCTTCCGCTCACTTGCCCGGAAGACGGCCGACAACTTCGACTGGGTCTATCGCCACCACATCGACTGGGATGCGCCGGAGACGGTGCCTGCCGTCCGTAGTGAAGCCGGTGCTGAGTAAGGTCAGCGTGCCGGTGGGGAGCCACCGATCCCTAGCCGCTTGGCTGCAGTTTGCTCATCTGAGCACCCCTTGGGAGCTGGGCGTGAAAACGTTCTGTACGTTGCTGAACTGATCGTTTGTAAGGATGCCTTGGGTCATGACGGGGTTGAGGATCTGACCCGTGAAGCCTTCTCCGAGACGCGCAGGTCCGGAAGTGGAGGGAAGGCGGCTTTGGGTCGAGGTTGCGGCCGTGGTCCAGGTTGAAGTGGTACCTCCCGAGGTCACAGTAATGCGCAACTGTTGATTGACCTTGTCATAAACAGCGCAAATGAACATCCAGGCATTGTCCGACTGTGGCCGGGTCTGCACCTGTTCCAGCGTGTTGCCCGTGGTCCAGGTATCCAGCTCGGGCGAGCCCTTTGGATCCAGCCGCAGCGCCCCGCCCATGGCCCCGCTATCAGCAACCTGCGCTATCAGCGACTGGGTTGTTCCACCTGCTACTTTTGTGGGGCAGAACCATCCTGAGACGCTGAAGCTCTCCAGCGTATTCACTGCCAGCGACGCCGTCTCCCCGAACTGGCCTGGTGCCCCATTCAGTTGAAGGGCGTTCATTTTGGTGCTCCCGGGGTATCCCGCGCTCGTATCTCCCTGACAAGAACCGGTGGCTATAGGCCTGCCGCCGACTTGGGTAGCAACGGGCACCCAATTCCCTCCGCTCGGTGCGGTGATCGGGAGCACGGTCGTGGGCACGGGCACGGCATTTGCCACACTGAACCGATAGGTCGTCGGATTGCTAAAGCCGGCGTCGTTGAACGCCCAAACGCTTATAAAAGTGAAGTAATCAACAGACCCCACCGTCGCTGTCGCTTTCCGTCCTTCGGCCGGACAGACCACCACAAATTGCGCGACCCGAGGGGTGTCACAGCCGAGATTGACCGGGAATGACGAAACTGGAGCACCACTGACCGAGTAAATAAAACCCTTTGCCGGATACGTGCCCGGCTCACTAATGGTGAAATCGTATTGCCCTTCACCAACAGTCCCTCCGCCATTGACCGTACCCCAGTCACTTCCAGCGAAGGTCGTAATGCTCGTGGGCGGAGAGATGACCGGCGTCGCCGGCGGCATGAGTTGGCCCATGAAGTAACCCGAAACATCCGCAATCAGATCGGTGGTCCCGGCAGAACGATTGAACAACGTCACCTTCCCGTCAGCACCCACCGGCACCGTCACCGAGTTCGCCACCGTCTGACCAACACCGAAATTCACATTCGACGCATTCGGACGCTCAGTCCCGGAAGCAAACGCACTCACAAACCCGAACGACTTCGGCCCCGTCACCGTCAGATTGAACACCACAGCCGAAACATTCGCCGGAATCCCAGAAACTCCACCCACCTGGAACGACACAGGCCCATCAGCACCCACAGCCGAACCGCCACGCGTATCCAACATCCGTGAAGGAGCCAACGGCGCAAACGCACCCGGAACCACCGGAGCCCCGGACAGGTAACAGCCCGAGACGTCGGCAATCAGGTCGGTGGAACCGGCAGAACGATTGAACAACGTCACCTTCCCGTCAGCACCCACCGGCACCGTCACCGAGTTCGCCACCGTCTGACCAACACCGAAATTCACATTCGACGCATTCGGACGCTCAGTCCCGGAAGCAAACGCACTCACAAACCCGAACGACTTCGGCCCCGTCACCGTCAGATTGAACACCACAGCCGAAACATTCGCCGGAATCCCAGAAACTCCACCCACCTGGAACGACACAGGCCCATCAGCACCCACAGCCGAACCGCCACGCGTATCCAACATCCGTGAAGGAGCCAACGGCGCAAACGCACCCGGAACCACCGGAGCCCCGGACAGGTAATAGCCCGAGACGTCGGCAATCAGGTCGGTGGAACCGCCGGACCGGTTGAACAACGTCACCTTCCCGTCAGCACCCACCGGCACCGTCACCGAGTTCGCCACCGTCTGACCAACGCCGAAATTCACATTCGACGCGTTCGGACGCTCAGTCCCGGAAGCAAACGCACTCACAAACCCGAACGACTTCGGCCCCGTCACCGTCAGATTGAACACCACAGCCGAAACATTCGCCGGAATCCCCGAAACCCCACCCACCTGGAAGGACACAGGCGAATCAGCACCCACAGCCGAACCACCACGCGTATCCAGGGCGCGGAACGGTGAAAGCGACACAAAGGTGCCGGGGTCCACCGGTTCCGTTGGACCGCGCATTGCAGCAGATGCCGGGGAACTCTCCGGAACGCGAGCGGACGCTGGGAGGGCAGAAATCCCTATCGAGGCGAGCAATCCAAGCAGGACAGAGAAAACAGCCAAGAACCTTAATCCACGCACGCTCAAGGAGACCCCCAAATACCCCGACGGCATGGATCACCGTCATTTTTGCGACAATCTACCAGAAGCAAGACGCTGATGGACTGCGGGCCCCCGGCTGAGCTTGGGGGCCCGCCTAGACCCGCGCGCTCCCAATCACCGGAAGTCCCGCCGTCGGGAAGAGGCTCGGGAAGACCGACGGCGCGGGGACCGGCACTTCGTCGAGGGGCACGGTGACGGTCTCGACGCCGACGACGAGCCGCTCGCCGCGCACGCTGACCTCCAAAGGTGCGGAACCGGCGTCGGACCCTAGCCCAGGAGAACCTGCATCCGGAACCAGCGCAAGGCTGATGGTCGCCGGCCGCAGCTCGACGGACAACAGCCGCCCGCGGATCTTGAGCCGGAAGGACAGGCTGTCCCACTCGGCCGGCAACCGCGGATCGAAGTGCGGGACCTGGCCCTGGTCACGCATGCCCGCGAAACCGCACACCAGGGAACTCCAGATGCCGCCGGTGGACGCGATGTGCACGCCGTCAACGGTGTTGTGGTGCGTGTTGTCCAGGTCGATGAACAAGGCCTCGGTGAAGTGCTTGAGCGCGACGTCGGAGTAGCCCACCTCGGCCGCCATGATGCCCTGCACGCAGGCGGACAAGGTGGAGTCGCCGGTGGTGATGGGATCGTAGAAGTCGAACGCGCGCTGCTTTTCCTCGGCCGTGAAGTCCTGCCACTGGAGGAACATCGCCAGTACCGTATCCGCTTGCTTGAGGACCTGGTGCCGGTAGATCACGAGCGGGTGGAAGTTGAGCAGCAGCGGGTACTTCGACTTAGGGGTGTTCCAGTCCCACGGCTCCAGGGTCATGAAGTCGTTGTCCTGGCTGTAGATCTCCATGTCCGGATCGTAGGGAAGGGACATACGCGCGGCGGCCTGCTGCCACACCATCCGCTCGGTGTCGGGGACGTCCGGGTGTTCCAGTGCCGCAGCGGCCCGCAGGTTAAAGCGGGCCATGACGTTGGTGTAGAGGTTGTCGTTGACCACCGCCGTGTATTCATCCGGGCCGGTGACGCCGTGGATGTGGAACAAGCCGTCCTTGCCGAAGAAGCCCAGCGAAGCCCACATGCGGGCCGTCTCGATCAACAGGTCGGCGCCCACTTCGGCGCGGAAGCTCGCGTCACCGCTGGCCCACTGGTACCGGTTGGCGGCGAAGGAGATGGCGGCGGCGATGTGGAACTGCGCCGTGCCGGCGGCGTAGTACGCGCTGGCCTCGAGCCCGTTGATGGTGCGCCACGGGAATAGCGCACCGTCCACGCTGAGTTCCTTGGCCCGAATCCGGGCGTCGGGAAGCATGGCGTGGCGGGATTCCAGCACTTGGCGCGCGGCGGCCGGGTTGGTATAGGTCAAGTACGGCAGGAGGTACACCTCCTGGTCCCAGAAGTAGTGGCCCTCATAGCCGGAGCCGCTGACGCCCTTGGCCGGGATGCCCGCGACGCCGGCCCGCGCGGTGGCCTGGGCGAGCTGGAACAGGCTCCAGCGCACGGCCTGCTGCTGTTCGGGCTGGCCGCCAATGGTGATATCCGCCGTAGACCAGTAATCCCGGTAGTGCGCCGTGCCTTCGGCGAGGAGCGCGTCAAACGGCACGAGGCCCAATTCGGCGTCGGACGCGAGGATCTCGCCCGGGTCTGATTCGCTTGCATCGGCGCTGTTCACGACGTAGCTGACGCTCTTCTCCAAGCGGAACGTCTCGCCTTCATTCACGGCCATGACGTAGCGGACCGTTGACTCGTCCTCCCCCACCACGGTTTCGAAGGGCTGGCCTTCGGCGGATATCCAATGGTCCACGGCCATGCCGATGCGCTGCCGGGATTCAGCGGTTTCCCAAGCCATGCGCAGCGATCCGTCGGAGCCCTGGAGGTGGAGCGGAAGCAACACCCGGCCAGCGTGGCGGCCGGAGCGGCGGGGGTCGTGGGCCGAGTGGTCCTCCACAGGCTGGTCCTGCCGATTGATCACCAAGGACGTGATGTCAGCGGACACCTGGCGGTCTGCGGTGAGGCTCAGCTCGATGCCGAGGGAACCCCTTGAATCGATCCCGACGGCGCGGCGCTCCAGGGTGGTGACAATGGCGCCTGAACGGCACTCCCAGGTAACGGCGCATTCGTACACACCCGTGGCGAAGTCGATGCTGCGGCGGTAATTCTGCACCGCGGACTCTGTGAGGCTCAGCTGCTCGCCGTCGATGACAACGTTGAAGTTGTTGGCATCCGGCACATAGACGATCCTTTGTCCCGTGCGGGCGAAGCCATACGCGTTCTCGGCGTGCTTGATGTCCCACGTTTCGTGGAAACCGTTGATGAACGTGCCGGGGAGTTCGGCGTCCGCCCCGGCCCAATGGGCACCGCGGATGCCCAGGTGGCCGTTGCCGAGGCTGAAGAGGGTTTCGAGCGTACCGGCGTCGCCGGGAACGTGGATGCTCTCCACGAGCTTCCACGGTTCGCAGGGGAAGCGCAGCCGGTCGGAGCTGATGAGTGCCATGGACTGTTGGGTTCCTTCTGTTTCTGGTGAAACGGCTTGGTTAGAGGAGGTCATCGAGGTCGTCGACCACGAACGTTGCGCCGGCGTCGAGCAGGGTCTGGTGGCCGGCTCCCCGGTCCACCCCGATCACGGCGCGGAAGTTCCCGGCACTGCCGGCCTGCACGCCGGACACTGCGTCCTCGACGACGACGCAGCCCTCGGCGGGAACGTCCAGCAGTTCGGCGGCGTAACGGAACGTGGCCGGATCCGGCTTGCCGGGGAGCCCGACGGCGGCTGCCACCTGGCCGTCGACGACTACCGGGAAGTAGCCATCCAGTCCGGCCGCCTTCAGGACGGCGGGCGCGTTGCGGGAAGAGGACACGACGGCGAGCTTGAGTCCCAGCTCCAATGCGGCGTGGATGAAGCGGACGGAGCCCGCGTAGGGCTCGACGCCACGCGAATCCACGATCTCGTTGAAGATCCGGTTCTTGCGGTTGCCCAGGCCCTGCACGCTGGTGTTGGCGGGATCGTCGTCGGTGGGTCCTTCCGGCAACGTGATTCCACGGGAGGTGAGGAAATCACGCACGCCATCGAAGCGCGGCTTGCCGTCGATGTGGTCGAAGTAGTCGCTCTCCTGGTAGCCGTCCGGATGGCCCGTTTCGGCCAGGTAGCCGTCGAAGAGCTCCTGCCAAGCCTGCTCATGCACCACGGCGGTGGGCGTCAGCACGCCGTCGAGGTCGAAAAGGAGCGCGGTAGCGCCCGTCCAGGCGGTCTTCTGGGTGGCTCGGGTATCAGTCATGGTGTGGAGTGGTCCGTTCAGCGCTGGCGGCGCGTGGTTTTGCGTTCAATGAGTTTCGTGTCAAGGAAATGGTGGGAGGGTTCGTTGGGGGCGTCGGCGTTCTGGAGCCGGTCCACCAGGAGGTTGGCGGCGAAGGCACCCTGGTCCGCCACTGGCTGCGCCACCGTGCTCAGGCCGAGGAACCAGCTCATGGGGTGGTCGTCGATTCCAATCACGGAGACATTCTTTGGTGCGGACAGCCCATGCTCTCGCAAGGCCATCAGTGCCCCGAACGCCGCCTCGTCACAGTGTGCGAAGACCGCGGTGGGAAGGCTTCTGTGGGCAATGAGTTCGTTCATGGCTATACGGCCGCCGTCGATCGTGGAATCCGAATTGATGACCAAGTCCGGATGAACAGTCAGGTGATGGTCCTTCAATGCACGGCTGAATCCCTTGAGCCTGTCGCTGGCCGTCAACACCGAGTTCTCCTGGGTTTCGCGGCCGGAAAGCACCGCCAGATCCCAATGGCCCAGCCCCAGCAGGTGGGAGGTGGCCTGCCAAGCTGCGAGTTCGTCGTCGATCCCTACGTTGTCCCACGGTACGGAAGTCATCCCCACGCTCGCAACTGCAAGGCCGGACGCGGCCAGGAGGGCAACCTCGGATTCGCTCAAATCGACGTTGAGGAGCAGCACGCCATCCACGCGTTGGGACAGTCCAAGGAGGTCGCCAAAGATCTTCCGCTTGACGCTCGACTTGCCGCGCAGGCTGATCAGGACGGTGTCGAAACCGCTGTCTCCGAACACTTCCTCGGCCGCCTCAACGGCCTGGGCGAAGAACCACGCGGTGGCGGTAGGAGTGATGATGGCGATGGAACCGGTATTTCCGCCGGCCAGCCGGGCCGCCGCGGAGGATGCCTTGTAGCCGAGCTTGGCTGCGGCGTCGGCCACTTTGGCTTGTGCTTTTTCGGACACGTTCGGCAGGTTCCGCAGGGCGCGTGAAACGGTGCAGATGGACAAGCCCGAGAGGACGGCAACGTCCTGGATTGTCACGCGGTGAGCCTTAACCATTCAACACGGCCTCAACCCTTTCATCTTCTGGATTTGGCGGCACATCCTTGCACCGCCGAAGAAGAGTGTAAGCGCTTACAATTTTGGCAATCAAGAGTTGTTTTCCGGCATCCCCGAATGTGACGCGGACCTCACTTCAACGAAGGACGTAAAACCGCAGAAACGCGCTCACATCCGCCATTTCCCGGGCCTCGATCCGATGGCCCATGCCGGGGTAGGTTCTCGAGGTGAGAGCCATGTTCTTGTTGAGCCATTCCTCGGTGTGCTCAATGGCATCCCTGAAGATCACGGGATCGGCTTTGTCCCTGCCCCAGAAGAACGGCGGCGGCGAATCGAAGGACTCGCTGAGCGCCAGAAGGTCGTTTTCCAGCACGAATCCGGAGAGGCCCACTGTCGCTTTGAAGCCTTCCGGACGGAGACGCAGAAGCGTGCTGGCCATGGCCATGCCTTGGGAATAGCCCAGGAGGCTCACGCTGCTGTGATTCCGCTTGACGGAGTCGATCCAGGCGAAGACCTTGTTAGTGGCCGTGATGACGTCCGCGAAGTCGTTGGCGAGGAAGTAGTCCAGCAGGAACCAGCCGTAGTGGTCCCCTATCGCCACGGGCCCACGGAGCGCAGCGCAAGTGAATTCTTTGGGGAGCTGCGGAAAGAGATTCACCATTCGCTGCTCGTCCGTGCCGTATCCGTGCATCATCACCAGGAGCGGCGTCCCTGCGCGCTCATTTTCCGGTCTGGACCAGACGACAGTTTCCATGGGCCACAGCTTAGTGGGGGCCGGCGGCCCGTTCGACCGCACGGGCCTCGGTTCAAGGCCGCCTCTAGCGGCTGGCTACTGCCTTGTGATGACCTGTCCGGCCTTGATGACCGTACGTGTGCGACTTTCGTCCCAGAGCACCGACGGTTCATCGACAGGGTTTCCGTCCAGGATGACCAGGTCTCCAAAGGCTCCTTCGGCTATGCGGCCCAGGTCATCGCGACGCAACAGGGCTGCGTTGGTCGATGTCGCAGAGCGGAGCGCATCGTAGACACCCAGTGCTTCGCATTGCAGGCGGAGCCCGGCCAATTGCTCGTCCTCCAGCTCCCCCATGAGGTCGGTACCAAATCCAATTCGGACCCCCGCGTCGCGTGCTAACACGACGGCATTCCGGCCGGCATTCAGCACTTCCCGGTTCTTGGCCGCCCCTATCTCCGTGAGACCGATTTCTTCGCCGCGCCGTGCCATCGCGTCGTAGGTCGCCAAAGTCGGAACCAGGTAGACCTCATTGTCAGCCATCAAGCGGGCAGTTTCGGCGTCCAGCAGATTGCCGTGCTCAATACAGCGCACCCCGTTGAGCACCGAATGGCGGATGGCCTCGGGCGAGTAAGCGTGGGCCGTCGCATAACTGCCCCGGCGGGAGGCCTCTTCCGTTACAGTGCGGATTTCGGCCGAGCTGTACTGCGGAACCCTGATGGGGTCGACGGGCGAAATGACTCCGCCGGACGTCATGAGCTTGATGGCCGTGGCTCCGGTGCGGAAGCGGTTGCGCACGGCCCGCAGAAGCTCATCCTCGCCGTCCACCACTTCGCACATGTGGCCGCCATGGAAGCACCCGCCGTCGTCCGCGGCCCGGATGTCACCGTGGCCACCTGTCTGGCTCAGGGCCGGTCCGGTAAAGAAGTACCTCGGACCTGCGTACAAGCCTTCGTCGATGGCATTGGCAAGGCCTATGTCTCCCCCGGCCACGTCACGGACGCTCGTGAAGCCCCGGTTCAAGGCTGCCCCAAGTCGCCGGGCCCCTGCGAGCGCAGAGTAGCTCAACGGCCCCGTTTCGTTCTTGGCGGCAGTCAAGCTGAGCGCGTAGGCATGGAAATGCGCATCGATGAGCCCGGGAATCACGGTACGGCCGTCGGCGTCAACGATTTTTCCGGCCTCTTCCACGTCTCGCCCCACTTCGGTGATCCGGCCCTCGCGGACCGTGATGGAGCCTTCGATCAGGTTCCGGGTCTCGCCATCGAAGATGAGGGCGTTCCGGATGGTCAGTGTTCCCGGCGGCGTAGTGGTCACGTGTGGAGATTCCTTTCCTAGTTAGTGGTGGCAATCGCTTGTTCGAACAGCGGGACAGAGCGCTGGGCGATGTCCACGGCCGCATCCACCGATGTCTGCCCGTAGCTACCCTCAGCGGCAAGGAAGTTCATGGATCCGATGGTCTCACCGTTGCTTACCACTGGAACGTTGACGATGGCGCCGCAACCCAGCGACTCAATGGTCGCGGAGTCGAAGAAGAATGCCCGGACTGCTTCCTTGTCCGCCCCAAGGAACGGCTGCTGGCCCTTGAGGACCTGCTCGAGCCACACCGGGTTGGTGTCCCCGCCCAGGGTCTTCCTTCCGCCCACGGGGTAGACCCCCGGGTGGCTTGTGTAAATGCGCGCCATGCTGGTGCCTGCGTCGGCGACTACGGAAGCGGTGAACAGGATGACGCCGGGCGTTTCCTGTGCGGCGGCATAGACATCGTCAAAGTTTTCGAACTGGGAACTCATGGGAGTCCTTTCTGGTTATAGCCGGGATTGGCGGAACTCGTCTTGTTGTGGATTGAGCGACGAAGTGTGCTGAGGATGAGATGGACGGACAAGAGCTTGGCTGGGGTGTCGAGGGGGACGCCCAGTTCGCGGGCACGGTTTAGCCGGCTCTGCAGGGTGTTCCGGTGCAGGTCAAGGGAGCTTGCTGCGAGGCTGACGGAGCCGTGGTGGTCGAGGAAGGCCCCTGCAGCCGCAATGACGAGGTCTCTGTCCGGGCTGGCCATGAGCAGCGGCAGCGTCAGTTCGGCCACGAGCAGGACCGAGTCCTCATCGACGAACGTCGCGGCCGCCGCAACGTCGAGGTTGGCGAAGCCTGCCACGGTGCCGGGTCCCGTCGAGAGAGCGGATTCAGCGGCCAAACGGGATTCACGGACGATATTCGGCAGTGCCACGGGTTCCTCGCGCCACCGAGAGAGTCCTGCCCCCAGCCCCAGTTCCTCTAAAGACTTCCCGAGACGGACCCGGATCCGCGCTTCGAGCTGGTCCGCCGACTCTTGGTAACTGACGGGAACAAGGGCGAGCCAGCCACCGTGGACTTCGGCCAGGGGGCTGCGGACTGTGACCTTCCGCCAGAGCAACCGCAGCACCGCTGTGAGCTCCGGGCGATGAGCTTCCAACGACGCCCTGCGGATCCACACGGCCACATATTGCTCCTCCCCACGCCAGCCCAGCTGGGAGAGCAAGTGCCGGTGACGTTCCACGAACGTGGTCCAGGAGGAGCCGGGGTCGTGGTTCAAGCCGACAAGGGCCGCCGTGGGTACTGCACGCGCAGTGTCGAGGACATCTCCCAACAGCCACGCAGCGTTTACCGACGGCGTTGCCACCTCGAGGATCGACCGGACGAGCTGCAGGTTGTGGACTCCGGATCTTGGTACCCTCGCGGTGAGCCTGGACGGGATGGAGCTATTCGAACCGCGAACATCCACGGTGATGATTTCGACTGCCTCCCGGGTGGGCGTTCCCGCGGACGCCAGGCTCACGCCGTCGTACTCCAGCAAGATTTCAATACCGTCCAGCTCCCTGGAGATGGTATTCAGGACAGCTCCCAAGGTCGTGTCCTTCGCGACCGCTCGGGCAAACCGCGCCAGCTCAGCGTCCACCACGGAAAGGGCAGCGCCGATTTCAGCGGCGAGTGCGAGGGCAATGCCTGACGTGTCGCCCTCGGCGGCCAGCAAGGTGATACCCAGCCGCTCGGCGAGGCCGATCACTGCGCTGGAGTAGGTACTTCCAGCGACGACGACGGCGCTGGCCTTCCGCTCCCAGGCGTGCCGCAGAGCTGCGGACACCAGCCAGCCGCCGGAGCCCATCTCCGCTGAAAGGACGATGACGGTGTTGGGCCGCACCCGCTGGATGGCATCGAGCTGGGAGACAAGAACGACGCCATCGATTGCCGCGCTGGACGGAGTGAGATACAGCGGGGTGGTGCCGCGGAGGGAGCCGTGCGCCAGGAGCGCGGCGACATCCAGATGGTTCTCGCTTTTCGACCTACGCATGTTGCCGCCTTGGGTGCTCGATCGGAATACCAAAGGCCTTTGGTTCAGCAAGATCAAGGCCTGCCTCCGAGTACCACTGCGCCGCGGCCTTGATCTTCAGGACGTCAATGACATCGCCCACCCGCACATCGTCGATGTTGACGACCGTGCCGTGCTCGGAGTTGAGCAGCGAGACGATGTCCGGGACGGCAGCTGCGATGGCGCCGTCGACGAGGGCCAGCAAGATTTCGTTCTGGATCTCCAAGCGGATGATCTGCCCGGATCGTTCGTCCACGAGCGTCACGCTGGACGGCAGCGCCGGAAGGCCTAGGTCCGAAGGGCGCGACAGGCCTTCGACGTGACTCACCCGGGCCCGGGCAATCCGGGTGGCACCCAGAAATTCAGCGAGCTGCTGGAACTTGCGTCCAACCGACGTTTCGCCGTCGAGAATCTCCCCGATTCGGATCATCCGGCTGATGGAGCCGTGGACTCCGTGCTCGCGCATTTGGCCCGCTGAGCACGGATACATGGCTGTAGCGGCCCACCCACCCATCTCCGTGACGAGTGCCCGCACCAGGGTTTCGGCCCGCTGCGGGTTCTCAGCCTCCACCACAGCCCGTTCGCCGGTAACTCCCATGAGGGCGATCGGACTGATGGGGACGTGGCCGATGTTCAGCGTTGTTTGGCTGATCAAGGGAAATACACGGCCCATGGGGTCGGAATCAATCACCGGCAGCGAGGACTGCAGCCCGACCATAAGGGGAACAATTCCGTTGATGTTGGCGGCGGCGAGCGAATAGATCGCCCGCACCTGCCGGCCAAGGTTGGCCTCGATGGCACGGATGCACCCGATGAACTCATCACCTACAGGAGGCATATCCGCGATGAGGAGACCCTGAGTGACCATTCCGATCGCAACCACGAGGTCATCGGGGGCCAGCTCGTCAATCGAGATGAGTTCCAACACGCGGTTTTCCATGGCCCTTTCAATCATCTCCGCGTAAACGTAGATGGCTGTCGGGTCGATGGTGCAGGCCAGGAAGTGGGCGCCGGTCCGCAGGTGCCGGACATCCTCCACCGTCAGCAGGGCGCTCATCGAATGACACCCTCTTCCGCCCCGAAGGGTGCCCGTCCTTGTATTTCGGGGGCATCTTCAATCGTGTCCCCGGAGGCTTCACCAGCGGCTTGGACCCTGATCCGCACGATGCCGGGGTTGCCATACGGCATGGCATAGACGTTCGATTCAATGATCCGCGTGAGCCCGGGGCTCGCCCCCAACTGAACGGCTGCCGACTCGGCATCTTCTTCCGCGCGACGCTGCACCAACTGGAGGTCCGCCCGACCGCTAACAGTCTCCAACCTGTCGATCCAGGCGGTCAGGGGCGCGACGGCGGAGCCCACCTGCGCGGCGTCGTGCTCAGCTGCCAGCGTGGGAACCAGCCCGAACGGGAGCGGGGTGTCCTGCCCGCTTCGGAGGTCCGCAACCACCGAGGGGACCGCAGGGCGGACCGGATGGTCGGCCGTGTACGGTTCGACGACGGCGGCGTTGCTGGCGAGGCTCGCCTCGTACCCTTGGCGGATGACGCTTCGCGTAGCAGGGAGACCCCCGCGGATTTGGCCCACGGTGACCCCAGAGTCCGCACAGATGACGACCTCCCCATCCGGGGCGCCGGCCAAGGTAGCCGCGCCGAGGATCTGCATAGCGGGTTCGGGGCGCAACCCGTGAATCGGAATCACTGCCAGCCGCGCGAGCGGCGCGCGGCCGCCGTCGTTCTTGGCGAACCACATCGTGGCGGAGGGAAAATGCCGCCGTCCCGACGCTTCCAGCATCGCGACCAGGTCCTCTCCTGTTTCCATGAGGGCGCTGTTGAGGATGGCTGTGTAGTCACGGTCGCGGAAAACACTGGAATAGAAGTCGCTGGAGATGCTGATGCGCATTTCGCTGTCACTGGACAGGATGGCATCGGCAATGCGCGTTTCGTGATCCTTCGACGCTGTCGACCCCACGGAGGTGATTGCAATGTTCCGTACGTCTCCGGAGAGGATGTCCGGAAGTTCGGCCAGGAAAGCCTCCAAACCTAGCGGAGCGAGGGGGCGTCCTCGCAGGTCGTGGCCTCCGCCGACGTGGACTGTCCGGGCCACCACGGGTACCACGAGTGCCGGCAGCCCAGTCACGTGGAACGCGTCCGCAGGCGGGCGGGGCGAAATCCGGATCGCGATGACCGAGGCTAGTTTCCGCGCAGCGAGGACGCTTCCGGCGTCGGAGGTAATATCCGTTACTTTCGTAATTTCCGCACCAAGCTCGTGGCGAAGCTCTTCGAAGGTGGTGTCGACGGCCTCCGCAAGCGTGCTGCATCGCTCCGCAGCCGCGGCGGCCACCACGCTGTGCCCGTCGAGCACCAAGGTCCGGCAGCTTGTTCCCTGCAACCGCAGCCCTATGCGCATTGTTCGGCCTCCTGTTCAGCCTGCCGCAGTTCCCTCACCGGGTCATGACCATGTTCCATGTATATAGCGTCCCCCGATAGGGCCTAGCCCGTGCGCTTGCGGAAGAACAATCCGTCCGCGGCGACTGCAAGCAGGATGAGGACGCCGGTGACAACCTGCTGGTAGGTGGTGTCCCAGTGGAGCAGGTTGAAGCCGTTGCCGATGACGGTCAGGATCATGACTCCGACGAATGCCCGCCACATAGCACCGTGTCCGCCGAGAATGCTGGTGCCTCCGATGACCACGGCGGCAATGGCCGTGAGTTCGATGCCGATGGCCATGGCTGGCTGGGCTGAGCCTGCGCGCGAAGCAAGAATCATGCCGGCCATCGCGGAGCACAGGCCGCTGATGGCAAAGACGGCGACGTGGATGGAACCGGTGCGGATACCGCTAAGGCGTGCCGCTTCCTTGTTGCCGCCCACGGCGTAAATCCTGCGGCCAAACGTAGTGCGCCAGAGGACGATGCCTAGGACGATCGTCATGGCTACCATGAGCACGGAGCCCGCAGTGAGGCCGAAGAGACTGGGCCAGGTCCACGTCTGGAAGGCGGCAAGTTGCTCGGGCAGCGGCGCGACGATGGCTCCGCCCGTGATCACGATGGCCAGGCCGCGGTAAATGATGCTCACCGCCAGCGTGCCTATGAAGGAATTCACCTTCGTACTGACCACGATCAGGCCGGTGACGGTTCCCAGGGCGGCTCCCACCAACAATGCGCCGACGAATCCCGCGATCACCCCTAAGTGCTGGGTGATCATCACTCCGGCGATGGCGGAGACAGCCAAGTTTGCGGTGGAGGAAAGATCGAAGACACCGCTGACGATGCACAGTGTGGCGGCAGCGGCCAACAGTCCCACGATGGCAGCTTGGTCGAACAGGTTGATGAAATTTCGGCCCGTGAGGAACGTTCCGGTATTGAGGGTCAGTAGCAGCATGATGGCGATCAGTCCGAAGACGATCCCGAAATCCCTGACATTGAGCTTGAATTTCTTCTCGGCCGGCTCGGACACGGCAGCAGTAACTGTGGTCATTTGATTCACCTATTTCAGAAATGCGGAAGCCATGACTTCATCGCGGGAGGCGTTCCGGTCGAATTCAGCAACGATGCGGCCTTGCCTCATGACATGGATACGGTGGGATAGGCCGATGACTTCCTCGAGTTCGGAGCTGACAACGACGACAGCCGTGCCCTTTGCTGCGAGGTCAGCGATCATGCCGTGGATGCGAGCCTTGGCCGCGATGTCGACACCACGCGTGGGTTCGTCCACCAGCAGCACCGCCGGAGGATTGAGCAGCCACTTGGCGAAGAGCGCCTTCTGCTGGTTTCCTCCGGACAAATCGGCAATTAGCGAGCCGCGGCGGGCGCCGCGCAGGTCGACGGAATGGCTGATTTCGGATACGGCTGCCTTTTCCCGGGCTACCCTGACGAAACCGCCCAGTGATCGGCCCGACAAGGTGGAAAGAGCGATGTTTTCGTCCACCGGCCGGCACATGACTAGGCCCTGTTCTTTCCGCGACTCGGGGACGAGGGCCATTCCGGCTTTGATGGCTTGCCGGATGGAGTTGGCACGGAGGCGTCGGCCGTTGATCTGGACATATCCACTGGTGGTTCGATCAGCACCGAACATGGCGAGCAGGGTCTCGCTGCGGCCACTGCCCACCAGGCCAGCGATACCCAGGATTTCGCCTTGGCGGACCGTGAAGGAGACGTCTTTCACTTTTGAGCTGCTCAGTCCCGCCACTTGGACCACCGTTCTTGCTTCCGGGGGTACCGGCCGAACCTCCGGAATGAGGAAATCGACCTCCCTGCCGACCATCAGGCCGACGAGCGACTCGGGCGTGTGCCCCGAGGCGTCCTCAGTGGTGATGTGCTGTCCGTCGCGGAGAATGGTCACTCGGTCCACTAGACCCAGGACTTCCTCCAGATAGTGCGATACGAGGATGACGGTGGTGCCTAAACGCGCGAGGCTCCTGATCACCTTCAACAGCTTTGCTTTCTCGGCCTCGTTCAGGACCGCCGTCGGCTCGTCCATGCACAGCACCTTGGCGCCACGGGCGAGGGCTTTCAGGATTTCGACCTGCTGCTGCTGACCGATCGGGAGGTCCCCCGCCATCGCCCGGGGGTCAAGCTCAAAGCCGGTCTCGGCCAGGAGGCGCTCCAAGTGATCGGCGTCCCGCCGCGAACGGAGCAGGCTTCCTGTGTTGGCCCATCGGCCCAGGAAGACGTTCTCCAGCACTGAAAGGCCAGGAACGAGTGCCAGCTCTTGGGATATAAGGGATATTCCTTGTGCGATGGCGTCCCTGGGCTCGGCGATCTTCACCTCCCGGTCATCAAGCTTGACGACGCCGAAATCTGCCGCGATGGCGCCGCCGAGGATCTTCAGCAGCGTGCTCTTGCCAGCACCGTTTTCCCCCATGATGCCGTGGATTTCCCCCGGAGCCACCGACAACGTGATATCGCGGAGCACAGTGCTGGCACCGTACCGCTTTCCGATTCCGGAGACGGTGATTTCCGGAGCGGCACTCCGATTGACTCGCTCTGGTGTATCCAACTGTTGTATAGCCATATTGACCTCGGGAGATGGAATGGACGTTTGGCCGGTCCTGCCGGGACCGGGGCGGGGGCTCCTGCCCTGCCGGGATTTCAGCCCCGGCAAGACAGGACCACGAGGGTGATAAGTCGGCTAGTCAGAGTACTTCGAGACGTAGTTCACGGCGTCGAGGGCTTCCTTGGTGCCCTTGGCCTTGTTGGGAGCCAAGCTCGCCTCGTCCACTGCCGTCTCCACCTGCTGTCCCCGGGCCTTGGCAAGGCCGAGTTCCGTGGCCTTGGCGCCGTTCGCCACCACGTCGCTGACGTAGATGGAGAACCATTTACCGGATCGGACGGCCTCGACATTCGAAGTAGATGCACCGTTGCCAATGAACTTGATGTTGCTATTGCCAGCCGCAGCGGCCGCACCCGTGATCGCCTGGGATGCACCGATGACGACATCGACGTCCGGGTTGGCCTGGGAAACGTTCTGGAACGCCTGCCGGCCGCTGTCTTGGGTGTATCCGCCTTCGACACTGGCCACCAGCTTGATCTTCGGATCAGTGGCCAGCTCAGCTTTCACTGCTTCGGTCCGGGCGTTATCCAGCGGCAGGGACTTGAATCCCTCGAGGTAGGCCACCTTGCAGGTGTCTTTGGAGACTTTGGCGCAGGCATCCTTGCCCATTTGGCCGAGCATCTTGCCGTTGCTGGTGGGAAGGTCAACGATGCTGATCGCACCGGGGACCTGGGGCTGGATAGTGTCGAACTTCGGACCGATAACGGAGAACTCGACCACCACCGTTATGCCAGCTTGGACGGCCTGCTGCAGTGGCGCAATGAGGGCCTGGTTGTCGTTCGCCTGGATAACGATCACCTCGAACTGTTTTGAGGTGACCGCGTCCTGGATCTGCTGGACCTGGGTCTGGGCGTTGAAGTTGGGGTCCACGAACGTAGCGCTGGCGTTGTTGGCCTTGGCCGCCTGCTGGACGCCGAGGAAGGTTCCTTGGGCGAAGCCGTTCGACTTGGCGAAGCCGAAGAATCCGACGTTGAGGGGTTTGCCGGCGTCCGCCGTCGAAGCTGGTCCCGCGGCCGCTTGCGTGGGTGGGGTGCAGGCTGACGTCAGGAGCGCTAGCCCGATGAGCGCCGCGGCTGCGGCTGATTTCTTTATGTTTTTCATTGGGTGTCCTTCTGTGGGCGGGGCTTAGTATCCGTAGTGGGTCTTGGCGAAGTCCTCGGTGATGAAGCCGTTGACGATGTCGTAGGTGATCTCGTCCGGGGAGCGCTGGGAGACGTCCCCGAAGCCGCCGCCGCCGCCGACTGCGAGCCGGACGATGTCGCCGGCCTTGACCTTGCGGGCGTTGGCTTTCAGAGTGCGGACCTCATCGCTGCGACCTGGGTTGAACACAACCTCGGGCCCTTGGGCGTCTGAGCCGCCGAACAGTCCCCAGGCCGGGGTCTTGGACCTTTCGAACCAGAGCCCCACGACGCAGTCGGCCAGGAACTCGTATTCACGGATGACTCCGTTTCCGCCGCGCCACTGGCCGGGGCCGCCGGAGTTGGGTCGGATGGAGTATTCGTTGATGCGGAATGGGTAGCGGGTCTCCATCATTTCGATGGGCAGGTCCTTGAGGGAGCCGTTGACGTTGTTGATCATCGCGGACTCGCCGTCGGTGCCTTGCCAGGCTCCCCAACCGCCCAGTGTGGCCTCCATGGTCACGAAGTTCCGGCCGAAGCGAGGATCGAAACCGGCTGCAGTGATGATCATCGAGTCGCCGTGGCTGGCGCTGGCAACCCGCTCGGGCATGGCCGGTGCCATGGCCTTGGAAACCAGGTCGATCAGTAGTCCGAGGTGGGAGAAGTACCACTGGCACGGGGCTGGCGCCACCGCGCCGAGAACTGAACCTGAACGCACCTGGGTGGTCAACGGCCGGAAAGACCCGCCGTTCGAGTTGGAGTCCGGGCTGACAAGGAGCTTGTAGCCGACCCGCAGTGCGGAGACTGCCTGGGCGGCGCCACAGTTGACGGGCCCCATGGTCTGGTCAGCCGATCCGGTTACGTCGAAATCAACGGTGTCGCCAGAGACTGTGATCTTTAGCCTGATCGGAATCGGGGTGTCCAGGTTGATGCCGTCGTTGTCCAGGACGCCTTCGGCTTCGTAGACGCCGTCGGGAATGTTGCGGACGGTCTCGCGCTCGATTTCCTCCGTCTGACGGAAGATCTCATCCCGGGCAGCGTCCAGTTGGTCCATCCCGTAACGGCCCACGAGCTCCTTCATCCGGGTGGTGCCCATCCGAAGGGCGGCGATCATCGCGTGCATGTCACCGATGGTCTGGTAGGGGAAGCGGACATTGGTTCGGATCAGATCCACGACGGAGGTTTCAATGCCTGCCTCGATCAGTTTGACCGGGCCCATCCGGAAGCCCTCCTGGAAGATGTCCGTCGCATCCATGGAACCGCCGACGTCCTTGGAGCCCATGTCCATCCAGTGCGCACGGGTGGCTGCGAAGCCGACCACAGCGCCATCGTCGAAGATCGGGGCAAAAATGGTGACGTCGTTCAGGTGGGTTCCGCCAAGATAGGAATCGTTGAGGATCCAGACGTCCCCTTCCTTCCAGACGTCGCGGCCGTACAGTTCTTCCACCGCGATGGAACAGGTTTCCAGGTTGCCCAAGAACAGTGGCAGCCCAGCGGACTGTCCGAGCACGCGGTGCTCGGTGTCCAGGAGCGCCACGACGCAGTCCCCTCCTTCGTAAAGGATGGGTGAGTAGGCGGAGCGGATGAGGGTGGCGTTCATGTCGTCCGCGGCGCTGGTGAGCGCGTTGCGGATGATCTCCACGGTGACTGGATCCAGGGTCTTGACTGCAGTGATTGTCATTGTTGGTACCTCAGTTTCCTTCGACGTCTTGAGTGCGGATGATCAGTGAGCCGAATTCGTCGACGATGACGTCGAAGCCGGGGGGCACCACGGTTGTGGCGGTCTGTTCCACGATGATGGCGGGGCCTTCGAAGGCATGGCCGGCGGCCAAGTCGTCACGGCGGACCACGGTGGTCTGGTGTTCGATGTGCTCAAACACCACCGGGCGGATTTCATGCTTGAACTCAGCGCTCTGTGCGGTGGCGAAACGTGGCGCATCAAGACGGCCCAGGTCGCCGACGGCCTGCGTCCGTAGCGCCACGATTTCGATGGGCGCCCCGAGGTTGGAATGCCCATAGCGCTCGTGGTACATCGCTGAGAAACGCGAGGCCAACGCGGCAACGAAGTCGGTGGATTCCGGTTCGTCAGCGGAGGCGAGCGGAACGTTCAGGGAGAATTCCTGCGATTGGTAGCGGACATCCACTGATGCATTGGTGAGGCGGCTGTCCTCCGGCACGCCCTCGGAGGCCAGGGAGCTCAGGCCCTCAGACTCCATCGACCGCAGCACGCCGGCCATGTGGGCCACGTCGATATCCTCGTCGAGGTAGAAATACGGCTCCGAGAAGTCCTTGCGGATGTTGGTCTGCAGCATGCCCCAGGCCGAGAACGCTCCGGGGAACCGGGGGACGACTGTTTCCGGGATGCCCAGTTCCTTGGCGAGGAAGACTGCGTGCATGGGACCAGCACCCCCGAATGCCACGAGCGCGAAGTCCCGGGGTTCGATCCCGCGGGAGATCGTGATGGTCCGGATCGCCTGGGCCATCTGGGAGTTGGCGACGTCGCAGATCCCTTCGGCCATGGCAATGGGGTCCAGACCGAGCCGGTCGCCAACCGTTTTCAGGGCGGCGATCGCCGCTTCCCGGTCCAAGGACACCTGTCCGCCTGCGAACCAGTCAGGGTCCACGCGCCCCAGCACCAGGTTGGCGTCGGTGACGGTAGGTTCCGTGCCTCCACGTCCGTAGCAGGCAGGTCCGGGAGTGGCTCCCGCGGAACGCGGGCCGACCCTGAGGCCACCGGCTTCGAGCCAGGCGACCGAGCCGCCGCCAGCGCCCACGGTGTGAATATTGACCACGCTCATGAGCATTGGAAGGCCTTCAAGATGTGCCTCCGTGGAGACGTCGGGCTTGCCGTCGACTACCAATGAGACATCGAAGGACGTTCCGCCCATGTCGACGCCGATCAGGTTGCGGTTTCCCGAAACGCCGGCCAGTTCGACGTCGCCCATGGCGCCCCCGACCGGGCCCGAGAGAAGGGTCTGGAGCGGGCGCTTCCGTGCGGACTCAGCGGTGAGCACCCCGCCGGAGGACTGCATGATGTGCAGCGGGGCTTCCACACCGCGGTCCCCGAGCTTCTTTTCGAGGTCCAGGAGGTAGTTGCGGACCACTGGTCCGGTGTAGGCCTCGACGACGGCGGATGAGGTGCGCTCGTATTCGCGCCATTCCTTCGCGGCCTCGTGGGAAAGCGAAACGGTGAAATCTTCGCCTAGTTCTTCGAGCAGGATTTCCCGGGCCCGAAGTTCGTGAGCGGGGTTCTTGTAGCTGAACAGGAATGCGACGGCGACTGCGCCATAACCTTCGGCCACTGCCCGACGGCCTGCCTGACGGACGGCAACTTCGTCCAATGGCCTGATCTCGAGGCCTTGCCCATCCAGGCGCCCTCCCACACCGATGACATCCTTGCGCTCGAGCAGCGGGGAAGGCTTGCGGTACTGGGCGTTGTAGAGCTCAAGGCGCGGGCCGCGGGCAATGTGATAAGTGTCTTCGACTCCGGCGGTGGCCAGCAGCAGCACCGGTACGCCGCGACGCTCAAGGAAGGCATTCAATCCCTGGGTGGTGCCGTGGACCAGGAACTCGATGTCGGACAGGTCGTCGACAATGGACTCGAGGCCGGCGATGACGCCCGCGCTCAGATTCCCCGGCGTAGTGGATGATTTGGTGGCCGTATAGGTTCCGGCGTGCTGATCGTAAGCGACAATGTCGGTAAACGTTCCACCGATGTCCATGGACACCCTGTAGTTCGGCATGTATGTCTCCTCATGGTTCTGAATGGGAACTCGATGTGTGAGACATCACGCTACGGACCCGGCTTTTCCGGACGTGGGCAAACTGCACGATGCTGCATCTACCCCGAGGGCGAACTGCCTAACGACCATCGAAATCCGACTATCGCCGCAGTTCAGAGCCACAATTCTGAGACGTGCTGCGAGCCTAAGAGAAAACACCCTGAATCTCTTGACGTGACGGAGAGCGCAATTCGGCATCTCTCCGCCGGCCGTCGCTCCCGGGCGTAGACTCTGTTGCGCCGGCGCCCGGACGCCGACCACGTGAAAAGGAGATGGACATGGCAGGCAACTTCATTGCGAGTTCAACCATCACGATCCATGCAAGCGCCGATCGGGTGTGGTCGGTACTCACCGATCCCCAGGCCATCAAGGAGTTCATGTTCGGGACCGAGGTGGTCACCGACTGGACGGTTGGCGGACCTATTGTTTGGCGCGGGGTCTGGAAGGGCAAAGACTATGAGGACAAGGGTGTCATCCTTGAGTTCGAGCCAGGGAAGCGGCTGGTAAACACCCATTTCAGTCCGTTGTCCGACCAAGAAGACACTCCCGGGAACTACCACACGCTGACGTGGACTTTGGAGCCGGAAGGCGGGATGACCAAGCTGACCTTGGCGCAGGACAACAACGCCAGCGCGGAAGAAGCGTCGCATTCGAAGGGCATGTGGGACAGCCTCGTGGAGAGCGTCAAAAATATCGCGGAGCGCAGCTAGCGGGGCCCTCTATGCGTCGAAGTGTGAGACGGGCGTTTCGTTCGTCAAGGACTGGAGAAGGGATTCCGCAACGTCCCTCAGTTTCTGGTTCCTGCCGTTCGAGGCCTTACTTAGAATCCTGAAGGCCTCCTCCTGGCTGCACCTGTTCTGGCCCATGATGACGCCGGTTGCCAGATCGATGGCGGTCCGGGAACGCATGGCCTGCTCGAGGTCCTCTGCGCGTTGCTGCCTGGCACCGATTCGGACCGCCAGCCGCAGAGCCTTTTCTGCCTGGCTCGCGAATTGCTCGCAACTGCGGATGGAGGCCTCGTCGAAGGCATCGGAGTGCGGAGCGAAAAGGTTGATCGCCGCCGTCGCGCCCTCTTCCAGGCGCAAGGGGACGCAGAGCACCGCCAAGTGCCCGCGCTCTGCGATCGTGGAACAGTATTCAGGCCACCGGGAGTCCGTCGACGTATCCCGGACGAGCACGGACTTCCCGGTTCTCATCGCCTCGAGGCATGGCCCGTCTCCATAGGCTTGCTGCACTTCGTCAATAAGGCGCGCTTCGTGGCTGCTCCCCGCGACCGTCATCGATCGGCGGCGCCGGCTCAACGTGACCCCGCACAGGACGTCCTGGCCGCGCGCAGCGGACACCGACGAGGCCGTGAACACCGCAAGGTCTTCGAGGAAGCCGCTGACGTCTTCACTGTCGATGACCAAATCCTGGAGTTGTCCCACTACCGAGGCATTCAGGCCCATTTCGTCCATGGCTCAGTCTACGAGCAGCAGGGCGGCAATGGCAGAAAAAGGCGCACGATGCAGCGTCCACCAACTGGACAAACGTTCCGCCGGTCTTGCGCGCCGGGGGTACAGAGTGCACAATTCTTCTACAGTCCGTGCAGAACTCCGGACAGGGGCCGAGCCTTCGGCCTGTTTTCGCTCAAGCAGCCGGGCGCCATGTCACTCAATGTGAAGGTGCTGCCTGATGAGCAAATGCCTGTTACCGGCGCGGAGCTAGTCGATGTCGACCGTCTCCGAATCCGCCGTCCCCCACGAACCACATCAGCCTGGGGCTGCCCCCCTTTGGTGTGCCCGTTGCGGAACGGACAGGCACCTGATCATCGAGTCCATCCAGGCCCGGTCTCCAAGGTCTTCCCAACAGCTTGCCGTGTTCTACACGTGCACTTCCTGCGGGTTTTCCTATAGCCACGCGGCCACCGTCCAGCAGGCGGGGGCCATCCTGAATCGTCGGGGGATTCAGGATGGCCTCCTGGAGTTCGGAAGCCACTATTTCCATTGCAGCGAACCACTCCGTGAGGTGAAAACCGCGCTGCGAAGCTTCAGGGCACCGCAGACGGGCGTGCCCCGATCGCGCAGCTCTCCCCCGGAAGCCCGGCTCCACACCAAGGTCTTGAGATGCAGTTGCGGGTTCGAGCTGGAAATACCTGCTTAGCCAACAACGTGCAGCATTACCCGAAGGAAACACCATGAAGCTTGAAAGTACACAGCAGCGCCGGCCCGAAGACGACTCCGGGCAAGATTCCGATCGACTGGACCAAAAGAGGAACAAGAACCGGCACGAACCGGATTCCCCTACCCAGTCCCGCTTGCCCGATCCCCCAGACCCGGACAACCTCCCCATCGACTACCCGGGCCTAGGGGAGATCGAGTGGCCATAGGGCGGCCTCCGGTCCGGCGTTAGCACCCAAACCACACCTCAACAAACCCAAACCAAAGCAAAGATCTTTGTTTATGTTGTTTTCTGTTGACAGACCAACATGAACAAAGATAGAGTCAAGCAATTCCACATCATGTGATGACTGTCACTGGTGTACTTACAGCTTGTACGCAATGGAGGGTATGTGTTCGCCGAGGAGCGCCAACAGCTGATCTCCGAGCTCGTCGCCGAGCGTGGGCGGGTCAGCGTCACGGACCTTGCAGACCGATTCAGCATCACCACAGAGACGGTCCGCCGTGACCTCGCTGCCCTCGAATCCGCCGGCAACCTTCGCCGCGTCCACGGCGGGGCCGTCCCGTCGGACCGCCTCAGCACCCGCGAGGAAAGCGTGGTTGAGCGGGCCATCCAGCGCCAGCCGGAAAAGGTCCGCATCGCCGAGGCCGCCCTTGCCCTCATCCCCGAGAACGGAGCCGGCAGCATCCTGATCGATGCCGGCTCCACCACGGAAGCGCTCGCCCGTTTACTCGACCAGCGGACCGCCCAGCGCACGGCGTCCCTGAACGGGAACGCCCCGCGTGAAGAACTGGTGGTTATCACCCACGCCATCCCCATTGCCGGACGGCTTTCCGGCAACCCGCACATCGCACTCCAGATCCTGGGCGGCCGCGTCCGCGGTCTCACCCAGGCCGCCGTCGGCCAGTCCACGGTCGAGGCCGCTTCCCGGCTCCGCCCGGACATCGCTTTCGTCGGCGCCAACGGTATCCACGCCACGTTCGGGCTCAGCACCCCTGACCCCGAAGAAGCCGCCGTCAAGGCCGCCTTCGTCACGTCCGCACGGCGCGTCGTCGTCCTCGCGGACTCCTCCAAACTGGACGCGGAAACCCTCGTCCAGTTCGCCGCCCTAAAAGATGTGGACACCGTGATTACTGACCACGAACCCTCTGAAGAGCTCTCTGCCGCGTTGGCTGAGGCCGGCGTCGACGTGGTGATCGCATGATCGTCACCCTGACCGCCAACCCGAGCTTGGACCGCACCGTGGAGCTCCCGGCCCCCTTGGCCCGCGGCGAGGTTCAACGCGCCGTCGCCGTCCACCAGCACTCCGGCGGCAAGGGCGTCAATGTCTCCCGGGCGCTTGTCGCCTCGGGCCTGGACACCGTTGCTGTCTTGCCGGGCGGGGATTCCGATCCCGTCCTCGCCGGACTGCTCGACGACGGCGTCCCCTACGCGGCGCTTCCCATCAGCGCGCCGCTGCGGAGCAATGTGACGCTCACCGAACCGGACGGCGTCACCACCAAGATCAACGAACCCGGCCCGGAGTTGAGCCTGGACGAGCAGGAAGCCCTGATCGGGCTGCTGCTGGACCGCTCCCGTGGCGCCAGCTGGGTGGTACTCGCCGGATCGCTCCCACCAGGAGTTCCGGCGGATTTCTACGCCACGGTCGCCCGCAGGCTCCGTTCAACGCACGACGGCGACGCCCCGCTTATCGCAATCGATTCCTCCGGCGCCCCGCTGGCAGCCGCCATCAGTGGCGATTCCAACGGCATCAGCGGCAAGCCCGATCTCCTGAAGCCCAACGCGGAAGAACTGGCCGAACTGGCCGCCGCAGCAGGCCTCACAGACGTCCACACGGCTGACGAACTGGAAGCGGACCCGGGCCTTGCCGCCAGGGCCGCTGCCGCCGTCGTCGCCAGCGGTGTGGGTGCAGTACTCGCAACACTCGGTTCCAAGGGCGCCGTCCTGGTAACCGCCGACGGCGCGTGGTTCGCCACGCATCCGCCGATCCAAGCCGTCAGCACAGTTGGTGCCGGCGATTCATCCCTTGCTGGCTATCTGCTGGCCGCCACCAACGGCGGAACCTCGCAGGACTGCCTCCGTCAGGCTGTGGCACATGGTGCCGCCGCTGCTTCGCTGCCGGGCTCCACTGTCCCGGCGGTCCACCAAACAACTCCCGACGCCGTTACCATCACGGCCCTTCAGAAGGACTAACAGTGACCCAGCTCATCACCCCCCAACTGGTCGCCCTCGACCAGAACCTCGGCGATTCCCCCGCCGATGTCATCCGCTTCCTGGCAGGCAAAGTTGCCGCAGCCGGGCGCGCCTCCGAGGTTGAAGGGCTCTTCGCGGACGCCTTCGCCCGCGAGCAAAAGACTGCCACGGGCGTACCCGGCGGCATCGCCATCCCGCACTGCCGCTCAATCGCAGTAACCGAGCCCGCCCTTGCGATGGCCCGCCTCTCGAACAAGGTGGACTTCGGTGCCAAGGATGGCCCCGCGGACATCATCTTCTTCATCGCTGCTCCGGAAGGAGCGGACCAGGAGCACCTGAAGTTGCTCTCCAAGCTGGCCCGTTCCCTCATCAAGAAGGACTTCACTGCGGCCCTGCGTGCGGCTGCCACCGAGCAGGACATCGTCGATCTGGTTGACGGCGCACTGGCAGACAAGCCGGCTGCCCATACGGCAGGGTCGGCGGCACAGGCCACCGAGGCCGCCCCGGCTTCGGCGAGTGCCGCTTCTGCCGCGGCCCCGAAGCGCATCGTCGCCGTCACGGCCTGCCCCACTGGCATCGCCCACACCTACATGGCAGCCGATTCCCTCGTGGCCGCTGCCAAGGAAGCGGGCGTCGACCTGCAGGTTGAAACCCAAGGCTCGGGCGGATTCACCGCGTTGGACCCGGCTGTGATTGCCGCTGCTGACGCCGTGATCTTCGCGGTCGACGTCGATGTCCGCGGCAAGGAACGCTTCGCGGGCAAGCCCGTCATCAACGCTCCCGTGAAGCGCGGCATTGACGAGCCGGCCAAGATGGTGCAAGAAGCCCTCGCCGCCGCATCCGACCCACATGCACACCGCGTCCCGCATTTCGGTGCCGAAGAGAGCGCCGAACAGGCATCCGCAGCTGCAAGCGAGCACCTCGGCACCAAGGTCAAGAAGGTCCTGCTGACCGGCGTCAGCTACATGATCCCGTTCGTCGCCGGTGGCGGCCTGCTGATAGCCCTCGGCTTCCTGTTGGGCAGCTACGAAATCGCCGGAGTTGCGGACAAGATCCTTGCCGCGAACACCCTCGTCAACCTGCCCACCGATTACCCGGTCCATGCATGGGGTCCGTTCGGCGCCTACCTCGGAGCCGTGCTGTTCAAGATCGGCGCGTTGTCCCTCGGCTTCCTCGTCCCTGCCCTGGCTGGCTACATCGCCTACGGCATCGCGGACCGGCCTGGTATCGCCCCGGGCTTCGTCTCCGGTGCTGTCGCCGGCTACATGGGCGCCGGCTTCCTCGGTGGCCTGGTAGGTGGCCTGCTCGCTGGCCTCACGGCACACTGGATCGGCACGTTCTCCGTTCCACGCTGGTTGCGCGGCCTCATGCCCGTGGTCATCATCCCGCTCGTCGCCTCGATCGTCGCTTCGGGCGCCATGTTCCTCTTCCTCGGCGGCCCGATCGCGGCCATCTCCAAGGGCCTCAGCACCTGGCTTTCCGGGATGACCGGTACTTCGGCGATCGTGCTTGGCATCATCCTTGGCCTCATGATGTGCTTCGACCTGGGCGGTCCGGTCAACAAGGTTGCGTACTCCTTCGCCGTAGCCGGCCTCGGCGCCGGCAGCCTCGCCAACCCGGCCCCGCTCCAGATCATGGCTGCCGTCATGGCCGCCGGGATGGTGCCGCCGCTCGCCATGGCATTGGCAACCGTGCTCAACAAGAAGGGCTTCAGCCTCGCCGAGCGCGAGAATGGCAAGGCCGCCTGGCTGCTGGGTGCTTCCTTCATCTCTGAAGGCGCCATCCCGTTCGCCGCTGCCGACCCGCTCCGCGTGATCCCCGCAAGCATGGTGGGTGGCGCCGTGACCGGTGCGCTGAGCATGGCCTTCGGAGTTACCTCCCAGGCACCCCACGGTGGCATCTTCGTCTTCTTCGCTATCGGCAACGTGTTCATGTTCATCGCATCGATCGCAGTCGGCGTAGTCGTCACCGCCCTGGTCCTGCTCGCGCTCAAGCGTTGGGCGGTCCGGAAGCCGGTCGAGGCAGAGCAGGCTCCTGTTCCCGTCGCGGCCTGAACAACCCGCCAATAAGCAAGTAGAGGACTATTCCATGCAGACCTTTTCAGGTGTAGGCGTTGCCCCGGGGCGTGTTCTGGGGCCGGTCCGGCAGATGCCGAAGCCGGTGCAAGAGCCCCGTGAGAACGTCAATATTCCTGCGGACGTTACCGTCGAATCGCAGGCCCAGCGCATCAAGGATGCCGCCAAGGCCGTGCAGGCGGAACTCCGTGCCCGGGCCGCGACGGCGTCCAGCGAAGGCAAAGAGGTCCTGGAAGCAACAGCCCTGATGGCCGCCGATCCCATGCTGGTGAAATCGGCCATCAGGCTCCTCTCCCCCGAGGCTCCGGGCGGCGCACGCACCGCCGAACGGGCCATCTGGGAGGCCGCTGCAACGGTTGCAGACTCGTTGAAGGCCCTTGGCGGCTACATGGCAGAACGCGTGGCCGACGTCCTGGACGTCCGCGCCCGCATCGTCTCTGAACTGCGCGGTTTGCCCGCGCCGGGCATCCCGGCGTCCGACGTTCCGTTCATCCTGGCCGCCGAAGACCTCGCCCCGGCAGACACCGCCACCCTTGACCCCGCCAAGGTGATCGCCCTGATCACCTCCAGCGGCGGCCCCCAGTCCCACACCGCCATCCTGGCCCGCGCCCTCGGCCTGCCCGCGATCGTCGCCGCCCCGGGTGTCGACGAGCTCGGGGACGGCACGGAGGTCTACCTCGACGGCGCTGCCGGCACCATCACGGTTGACCCTGGTGAGGAACTCCGCCTTGCGGCCAAGGCTTGGGCCACCCAGGCGTCCACCGTTGCCGCGTTCAGCGGGAGCAACGTCATGGCCGACGGGTTCCGGGTTCCGCTGCTCGCCAACGTCGGTACGGGTGCCGACGCCGTCAAGGCCGCCGACGCCGGTGCCGAGGGCGTCGGTCTGCTGCGCACCGAATTCTGTTTCCTGGATCGCGACGACGAACCCACCGTCGAGGAGCAGATCGCCGCCTACGGCGCCGTCTTCGCTGCTTTCCCGGGCAAGAAAGTGGTGGTCCGAACCCTCGACGCAGGGGCAGACAAGCCCCTGCCGTTCCTCACCAACGCGGACGAGCCCAACCCTGCGCTGGGTGTCCGCGGGTACCGCACCGACCTCACGTCCCCCGGCGTCCTCGAACGCCAACTGGCGGCAATCGCGGCAGCAGAGGCCGCCAACCAGGCCGAAGTGTGGGTCATGGCTCCCATGATCTCCACGGCCGAGGAAGCAGCGCATTTCGCTGCACTCTGCTCCGCCGCCGGATTGAAAACCCCGGGCGTCATGGTCGAAGTCCCGTCGGCTGCCTTGACCGCAGCCTCCGTGCTGCGCGAAGTCAGCTTCGCCTCGCTCGGAACCAACGACCTTACCCAGTACGCCATGGCCGCGGACCGCCAACTCGGCCCTCTCGCCACTCTCAACGACCCCTGGCAGCCGGCCGTGCTTCAGCTCGTGAAGTTGACCGCCGACGGCGCCGCTGCCGCCAGCTCGGGCGGCAACCTCCGGCCGGTGGGAGTATGCGGCGAGGCAGCCGCGGACCCCGCCCTCGCCGTCGTACTCGTTGGACTGGGCGTCGCGACGCTTTCCATGAGCGCCCGCGCCCTGGCTGCCGTTTCCGCTGTCCTGGCAACCGTCACCGTGGCGCAGGCCCAACAGCTCGCGACGACGGCGCTGTCCGCCCCGAGTGCATCCGCCGCGCGCCAAGCCGTTCGCGCCCAGCTGCCTATCCTGGACGAGTTGGGTCTCTAGACTTTCCCCAAGCCCACAATCGAAGGAGCAACAATGTCCGAACGTACCGCCACCATCGCCAGCCGCGTCGGCCTGCACGCACGCCCGGCAGCCATCTTCGCCGAAGCCGCCGGCGAGCTGGACATCGAGGTCACCATCGCCCGCGAAGGCGAGCCCGCCGACGACGCCATGGATGCCGCGAGCATCCTCTCCCTGATGAGCCTCGGAGCTTCATTCGGCGACGTCGTTGTCCTGCGCGCCGAAGGTGCCGGGGCCGACGAAGCCCTGGACCGCCTCGTGAAGATCCTCGAAACGGACCACGACGCCGAGTAACCCCCCTGAGCATGCTCTCCCTTGGCACTCGGGGATGGACATATTCCTCATCTGTCCATCCCTCGTAGCCAACGGGGAGCATGCTCTTTTGTTTTTCAGGGCAAATTATTCAAGGCAGTGACCCCAAGTAGGCCGCGATATCCGACTCGCTGGCCTTGAGCTGTTCGAGATCACCCGCCAGGAAACCCTCCACGATCCGAGGATCGACGTAGGCTGCCCTCGCCACCGTTGGCGTGTTGCCGAGAAGTTCGGCGGTTTGCTTGATTGCTTCGAGGACTCGTTTGCGGGCAGGCACTTTTGAAGCCGGGCCTGCGAGCGCCATTCCGGCCGCTGCAGTGCCTTTCCACGTGCGGAAGTCCTTGGCCGTGTAGTCGCCGCCGGTGATGTGGCGAAGGTACTCGTTGACCATCGCGGCATTCAGGGAGACGCTTCCCTCACCATTCTGGAAGACCAGTAGGGGCTCCTTGCCTGGCCTGCCTGCCAAGGGTCCGAGGAATCGGGCGAGCACCGGGTCCTCGATGGTGGAATCCCAGGTTTGGCCGCTTTTCCCCGGGAAATGCAGGGAGACCGTTTCCCCGTTGACCTTCACGTGTCTGCACCTCAGCGTGGTGAGCCCGTATGAGCCGTTGCGGCGCGCGTAGCCATCGGAACCAACGCGCAAGGCACCGAGATCCATGAGCCGTACGGCCGCGGCCAAGGTTTTAGTCTTCTCGGAAGGTGACTCCCGCAGATGCCTGGAGACCAGGCGGCGCGCCTGCGGCAGGATGGACCCAAGCCGCGCGGCCCGGGCGAACTTTTCAGTATCCTGGCGGGCACGCCACTCAGGATGGTAGATGTATTGGCTACGTCCGGCGTCGTCCACTCCCATTGCCTGGATATGCCCGTTCTCGAACGGACATATCCAGACATCGGCCCATGCAGGAGGTATCGCCATCGCGTCGAGGCGTTTGCGCTCCCCGCCCGAAATAAGCGATCCGTCCGGGTGGTAGTAGCTGAATCCGCGGCCGGACCTTCGCCGGGAAATGCCCGGAGTGCCCGGTTTACTGCGGCGGAGCCGTGGCATGCACTGACGCCGTTCGCCGGGTTCCTAGGCTTCCTGTGGATCTGCCACGGACGCACTGGCCGACATGATCTCGGCACTGATCATCCAAGCGAGCTGCTCCAAACGGGCAATGAACGCGTGGAGCAGGTCCGCCGTCGTGGGGTCTTCTTCGTCTACTTCGTCGTGGACATCACGCATGGTCTGGACCGTCCGCTCCAGGCGATCGGTGATCAGCTTCACGGCGTCCTTGGTTTTGGTCAATCCAGCGGGGAATTGCTCCAGCCTTGTTGAGGCGGCGATGGTGGTGCTCCGGCCATCGGGAAGGGCATGGAGCGCCCGCATCCTTTCGGCGGTTTCGTCGGCGAACTCCCGGGCGGCTGCGACGAGTTCGTCGAGCTGCAGGTGCAAGTCCCGGAAATTAGGGCCAACAATGTTCCAATGGGCCTGTTTTCCTTGGAGCTGGAGTTCAATGAGATCCGTCAGGACCAACTGGAGGTTACCTGCCAGGGTTTGCGATGCTTTCACGTTTTCTCCTCCTAAACGACCGTCCGATGCGAGCGCAGGAAACCTGCGCTCGACCTTCCGTTTAGCCTACGACGATATCCAAAAATCTTTGTAAGCGTACTTAGTACTTGATTTGATAAGGGTGCTTAGTAGTACCATGGAGGAAGTCGATGCCGGTTCTTACCGGACGAAAACCCTGAAAATCCGGGGCGGTATCACTACAGCAAGACCTTGCACGGGGCCTTCGGGCCTGGCGGGGAACAACGGTTCGCAAGCGAACTGACAACCGAATACATCGCAAGGGACCCGGGCGCTTGCCAGCGGTCCCGCTGAAGTAAGGAATGTGTCATTGTGAACACTCTTCTGATCATTGCAGGCGTTGTGGCAATCGTTCTTCTGCTCGTCGGCGGCTTCTCGCAGGCCGTGAGCTGGCTCCTTTGGGTCGGCGTGGTCCTCCTGATTGTCGCGGCCATCGGCTGGCTCCTTAGCTTCATGTCCGGCCGCAGGTCACACGGAGTTTGACCGGCAACTGCAGTGAGGACGCCTGGCCCTGTCGGCCAGGCCCCACACCGTTTGGCGAATCGAAGAAAGTCCCTTTACCAGCAAAGGAGTACGTCCATGGGTGCAGATGACAAGATCCAGAACGCCGGAGAAAAGCTTGCAGGCAAATCCAAGGAAGCGGCTGGAAAGCTGACGGGTAACGAGAGACTCGAAGCCGAAGGCAAGATGGATCAGAGCAAGAGCGACCTGAAATCGGCCGGTGAAAAGGTCAAGGACGCTTTCAAGAAGGATTAAATCCGCTCGAAGTGCGGCTTCCGCCTCGCGCGGGAGCCGCACTTCCTGGTTCAAGGAGTTAAGTCGATGCCGACTATCTCTGACCCGCTTGTTCCCAACGGCGCGCCCCTCCCCAAAGGGGAACGAATCTGGTGCGGCCATTGCGGCACCGCCGAGTACGTGATTCTCGATTCCATCGAGCCCCTGAAGCCACCGTCGGCAGAGTTCGTGGATGTCGCCTACACCTGCGTGGAATGCGATATGTTCTACGCGCATGCCGCAACATTCCAGGACGTCGCCGCCATCCTGAACCAGCGAGGCACGGTGTCAGGTGTGCTGCAATTCGGCGGCGAATACATCCACTGCGGCGAACCCATGAAGATCTCAGGAACCGGATTCCACAGCGTGTATGCACCGGTGTCCACCGAAGACCCCGCCGTCGACCTTCTCGACGTGTACCTGGCCACAAAGGTGCTGCAATGCCGCTGCGGGTTCCGGATGGAGCTTCCGTCCTAGCCCGGATCCTGACCAAAGGAGGATCGCATGCCAAACAAGAAGAATCCCAGCCTCAAGGATCCGGAACTCTACGAAAGCCTTCGTGAGGATGGCGCCTCGAAGGAAAAGGCCGCGAGGATCTCGAATGCCGCTGCCAAGGAGGGCCGCAAGGAAATCGGCCGGCGCGGCGGCACCTCGGGCGACTATGAAGACTGGACTGTGCCCCAATTGAAGTCCCGGGCGAAGGAACTGGGGCTCACAGGGTACTCAAGCAAGAAGAAATCCGAGCTGATCTCTGCGTTGCGAAACCACTAGGCCATCCATGGGACATGTGCCTTGCTCCGGCGCAGGCCACTGGGAGCATGCCCAGCGTTCACGAAGCGCACGACGGCGGCGCGTCAGGCTTTCTTGACCCTCGCCCTCGGCTTGCTGGCCGCCTTGGCTGTGGCGCCGTCGTCGGACCCTTCAGCGGAGGACTCGTCGGACGAGCCGGCAGACGCTTTGCCGCGCTTCTTGTCGAGACTCCGTTTGAGGGCTTCCATGAGGTCGATGACCTCGCCACCTTCCCCTTCGCTGGCTGCCACACCGAACGTCTCCTCGGTGTCGATGGAGTCGCCCTTTTCGAGTTTGGCCGCGATGAGTTGGCGCAATTGAACTTGGTAGTTGTCGGTGTATTGCTCGGGCTCGAAGTCGCGCGCCATGGAATCCACCAGGGCCGAGGACATCTCAAGTTCCTTGTCCGAGATCTTGACGTCGGTTTCCAGCGAAGGGAAGTTTGCTTCGCGGACTTCGTCGTCCCAGAGCAGGGATTGCAGCATCAGCACATCGCCCCGTACCCGCAGTGCGCCCAGCCTGGTCTTCTGCCGGAGGGCGTACTGCACAATGGCCACGCGTTCGGTGTCCTGCAAAGTGCGCAGAAGAAGCATGTAGGCCTTGGGCGACTTGGAATCCGGCTCGAGATAATAGGGCCGCTCGTACATGATGGGGTCCAACTGCTCAGCTGGAACGAACTCCACAACCTCGATTTCGCGGCTGCTCTCCGCAGGCAGCGACTTCAAATCGGCCGCCGACAGCACCACGGTGCGGCCTTCCTCTTCGTAGGCCTTGTCGATATCCTCGTAATCCACAACAGAGGCGCAGATTTCGCACTTCCGCTGGTAACGGATTCGGCCCCCGTCCTTGTTGTGGACCTGGTGGAGACTGACATCGTGGTCCTCGGTGGCGCTGTAGAGCTTGACGGGTACGTTGACCAGCCCGAACGCGATAGAACCCTTCCATATGGCCCTCATGCACTAAGTGAACATCACAACACGGCGGAGGTGAAGAGGTGGCAACCAGCCAGAAGGAACGCGTCAACGTTGAAGGCCATGAACTGACGCTCACCAACCTGGGCAAAATCATCTACCCGGAGACTGGCACCACCAAGGCCGAAGTGCTCGAATACTATGCCGCCGTTGCCCCGTTCCTGATCCCGGCTGCCGCCAACCGGCCCGCCACACGGAAGCGCTGGGTCCACGGAGTAGGGACCACGTCGGATCCCGGGCCTATGTTCTTCCAGAAGAACCTGGACGACTCCACGCCGTCATGGGTTCCCCGGGTCACCATCCAGCACAGGGAACACAGCAACGTTTATCCGCTCGTCAACAACCTCGCCACGCTCACCTGGCTGGCCCAGATTGCAGCCTTGGAAATCCACGTGCCGCAATGGCAAGTGGACGCCGACGGGACCATGCTGCCGCCGGACCGCCTTGTCCTGGACCTCGACCCCGGTCCCGGCACCGGCCTTTCCGAATGCGTCGAAGTCGCCAAGTTGGCCCGCAGCATCCTGCAGGACATCGGCCTCGATCCGGTTCCTGTGACGAGCGGCAGCAAAGGGATCCATCTCTACGCCGGACTGGATGGCACCCGCAAATGGGAGCAGGTCTCCGCGTTCGCGCACGAATTGGCGCGCTCGCTTGAGGCCGACCATCCGGACCTCGTGGTCAGCGACATGAAGAAAACCCTGCGCAACGGCAAGGTGCTGGTGGATTGGAGCCAGAACAGCGGGAACAAGACCACCATCGTGCCGTACTCCCTCCGCGGTCGGGCCCACCCCATGGTCGCCGCCCCGAGGACGTGGCGCGAACTCGCATCGCCCAAGCTCGAGCATCTGGACTTCACGGCCGTCATGGCGCGCGTCAAAGAGGGAAAGGACCCCTTCGCCGCGGTGGCGGGCGGGCACGCCACTTCGCACTCGAACGGCGGTTCCAGAACCAAGAACGACGACGGCGGCCCGCCCCACTCGCACCGCGCGGGCACCGGCGCGGCCGGCGTCAGCACCGCCGTCGGGGGCGCGGCCTTGAACCCTCGGCTGGCCAGCTACGTGGACAAGCGCGATCCGCAGCGGACCCCCGAACCGTTTCCCGCCGTCGAGCACCAAGCCGGTTCGCGCCCCCTCCAGTCCGACGCGGAACCCAACCCGCCCGGCGGAATTTTCGTCATCCAGGAGCACCATGCCCGCCGTTTCCACCTGGATTTCCGGCTGGAGCACAACGGCGTCCTGGCGTCGTGGGCCTTGCCGCGGGGCGTGCCCGACACTCCGGACAAGAACCACCTCGCGGTGCGCACGGAGGACCACCCGATGGAGTATGCGCAATTCGCGGGCATCATTCCGAAGGGCGAATACGGTGCCGGGACGGTCAGCATCTGGGACAGCGGCGAGTTCGAGTGCGAAAAATGGCGCGACGGCAAGGAAGTCATCGCTACCCTCACCGGAAAGCCCGGCGGCGGATTGCACGGGACCCGCCGCTTCGCGCTCATCCACACCGGGGAGTCGCCGTCGCAATGGCTGATCCACCTGATGAAGGACAAACCGGGCCATCGGACGGTGCTGTTGCCTGACTCCCGGCCCCAACCGATCGGGACCCCCAGCTACGCGCCCATGCTCGCAACCTCCGGGACAACCGCCGATGTCTCCTCCGGCGACTGGCTGTTTGAGCTCAAGTGGGACGGTTTCCGGGCGATCGTTTCAGGCTCGGGCGGCAAGATCAGGTTGACCAGCCGCTCGGGGATCGACATGACACCCACCTACCCCGAACTGGCGGATCCGCGCTATTGGCCTGACCACGACTTCGTGGCAGATGGCGAAATCGTCGCACTCAGCAAGAACGGCCGGCCCAGCTTCGAGCTGCTCCAGAAGCGGATGAACCTCTTCAAGCCCGGCGACGTCGAACGTGCCCGGGCCGCGGTCCCCGTGCAGCTCATGGTGTTCGATCTCCTGTACGACGCCGGGTCCCAAGGCGGTGCCGACCTCACGTCCCTGCCGCTCAGCGAGCGCCGGGAAAAGCTGGCGGAGTTCCGCGCCAAGCTGCCGGCCCAGGGCTCCCCTATCCATGTGTCCGAGATCCTGGAACATGACCTCGACGACATCCTGGCCAGCGCCGGCGAGCTTGGCTTGGAGGGCGTCATGGCCAAGCGCGCGGATAGCCGGTACCAGCCGGGGCGGCGCAGCAGGTCCTGGATCAAGCTCAAGTTGGAACGCACGCAGGAAGTGGTGGTGGGTGGCTGGCGGCCCGGCTCCGGGACGAGGCTGGGGACCATTGGCGCGTTGCTGGTGGGGATTCCCGACGGCGACAAGCTGCGCTACGCGGGCCGGGTGGGCACAGGGTTCAAGGACTGGCAACTGCGCGACATCCTGAAGCGCCTGCAAGGTCTCGATCGCCCGGACTCTCCCTTCCACGACATCCCGGCCGAGGACGCCGCCACGGCGCACTGGGTTTCCCCCGAGCTCGTGGGAGAGGTGACGTTCGGCGATTGGACCGGCACCGAGAGAATGCGCCATCCCGTCTGGCGGGGCTGGCGCCCCGACAAGTCTCCCGACGACGTCGAGCGCGCATAACCCAGGCCCGCACGCTTACGCCTCCCGCACGTAACTCAGCCCAACTAACTGGCAGCAGATGTCGTTATGAGGGCTCAGAACGACATTAAGTGCGAGTCAGTTGGGCTGAGGAGGGTGGGTTCCTAGGAGGAGTGCGGCATCTGCGGACGGCTGGTGCGGTGGACCGCGGTGACTGCCGCCTGCTGGCCTACGCGGCCGTGGCTTGCGCCGCGGTCCTTGGGGTGCTTGGCCTTGCCGCTGACGTCCGGCCAGGCCGGTCCTTGGGTCGAGCCGAGGGCCATGGCCACCGTTGCCGGGGCTGGCATGGGCGCTTTATCCATGGACTCGACCAAGTGGCTGGCCACCTCGGAGTTGATTTGTTGCTCAACGTGCTTCGCAGCCATTGTTCTTCCTTTCTGCATTGAAACGAAGGGATTTTCCATACTAGGTGGGAGCGGTCCGCTTGTCTGCAGGATCTACCAGCGGACTTTCTTCTCGGACTTGGCCAGCTTGCCACTCGCCTGAGTGGGTTTGTGTCCTTTTCCGGTGCTTTGCCAGCCGTTCCCTGCCCCGCCACGGGACTTGCTGGCTAGCATCTCCTTCTGGGCGTCAGTCAGTTTCGATCTGACACCGGCAGCCGGGGCGACGGTTTCCTGCGCTTCTGGTTCCTGCCCGGCGTCGGTTTCGGGTGTGTTCGGTGTCATGCAGCGGACTCCTTAAAGCTCTTGATGTGCCGGAGGAGGTATCGGGACGCGACGTCCGCTGCGAGACCCTGGGTCTAGTGAAAGCAACAGGAACGGCGCGGAGGCGAAGCCTCAACAGGCATGGATTTTTGTCGGTTCAAACTCAGCGGTGACCCGCTGGCCTATTCAAAAATCAGTGTTCCCATGCACCCACCCTAGACACTCCGGGCTGTGTTTGTGAACCCCGGCTTTCGTCGAAGCCGTTTCAGGCGTGGTTCCCGCCTCCACCCTCGGCTAGCATGGCCCGGAGAGCACCCCTCGGTATCCCGAAAGGCTCTCCTATGTCAGCACCCACGTTCCAGCCGTCCCATTCCGCCGTCACGGCACGGCTCCGTTCTGCCGGTTGCGTCTTCGCCGAAGAAGAGGCCCGGCTCCTGATCGCCGCGGCGCACGCTCCCGAGGAGCTTGACTGCCTGGTAGAACAACGCATCTCGGGTTTACCCCTTGAATACCTCCTGGGCTGGGCAGAGTTCTGCGGCCAACACATCGCCGTGGACCCTGGCGTTTTCGTCCCCCGGCGCCGCACGGAGTACCTCGTCCAGGCGGCGGCCCGCCTCGCCCGGCCGGGCGCCGTCGTCGTCGATCTTTGCTGTGGTTCGGGTGCCGTCGGCGCCGCTTTGCTTGCCGCGGCGGGCGGCATCGAGCTTCACGCGGCCGACGTCGACCCCTCTGCGGTCCGCTGCGCCCGCCGTAACCTCGGCCCGGTGGGCGGCCAGGTGCACGAAGGCGATCTCTATTCGGCGCTGCCGGACGCTCTTCGCGGCCGGGTTGACGTCCTGGTGGCCAACGCTCCCTACGTCCCCACGGACTCGATCGGGATGATGCCGCCAGAGGCCCGGCTGCATGAACCGCGGGTGGCGCTCGACGGCGGCTCGGATGGTTTGGATGTGCAGCGCAGGATCGCTGGGGAGGCTCCGTTGTGGCTGGCTCCCGGCGGTCGGCTGCTGATCGAAACGAGCGTCCGGCAGGCCGCGACGACGGCGGCCCTGTTCGAGGACGCCGGGCTGTCCGCGCGGGTGGTCCATTCTGGAGAATTCGATGCCACGGTGGTGTTGGGAAAACAACGGGCAATCCACCGGAAATGATCAGCAAACTGTGCGTTCCGGGGCCCTGAATCAAACGATTTGGTAACGCACCTCCGGAGCACGCCAAAATCCGCGTGATTCCGGGGCTGCAGGGGGTCCGCGGATGTCAGACATTTGTGCCCGAAAGGGTCCGGAATGGCCCCGAAATTCGGAGCCCAACTCTAAGATTGGGCGAATCTCGCGTAAAATTGAAACCCTGCCCAGAGCGGAGCAGCTGTATGTCGCAAGCAAATGATCTCCCTAGGAGAAACACAAATGCCCACAGACCGAAGCATCACCGACTCTTCAGCAGGCGCTAGGAACGCCGCTGCAACGAGCAAGAACGCACCACGCGGTGCCTCAAAATTGAAACTTCCAACACGCCGTCGACTCAAAGTATCCGACGTCAACGTCGTTGACCAGCCCATGCTGAAAAAAGCACTCGGCGGCACGATCGTCGGCAACACGATGGAATGGTACGACGTCGGCGTGTTCGGCTACCTCATCACCACGATGGGGCCGGTCTTCCTGCCCGAGGCGGACAAGTCCGTGCAGACCCTGTTCCTGCTGGGAACATTCGCCGCAACCTTCGTGGCACGCCCCCTCGGCGGCGTTGTCTTCGGGTGGTTGGGCGACAAGGTGGGCCGCCAGAAGGTGCTCGCCACAACACTCTTGCTGATGGCGGCAAGCACCTTCGCCGTCGGACTCCTGCCCGGTTACGCACAAATCGGTATCTGGGCAGCGGCACTGCTCGTCATCCTGAAGCTTGTCCAGGGTTTCTCCACCGGCGGCGAGTACGCCGGCGCCACCACGTTCGTGAGCGAGTACGCTCCGGATAAGCGCCGCGGTTTCTTCGCGAGCTTCCTGGACATGGGCTCCTACATCGGCTTCGCCCTTGGCGCGGCGCTCGTGTCCGTCCTGCAGCTCACCATCGGCCAATCGGCCATGGAGGACTGGGGCTGGCGACTGCCCTTCCTCATTGCGGGTCCGCTCGGCGTCATCGCCGTGTACTTCCGTAGCAAGATCGAGGAATCACCCCAGTTCCAAGCCACTTTGGATGCCCAGGAAGCCCTCGCCGCGGACGCCGCAGCGGGCGACGCCGCGGTAGCCAAGGGTCCCATCGGCATCGTGAAGGCTTACTGGCGCCAGATCATCCTCGCCATGATCCTAGCCGCAGCCGCCAACACGGTGGGCTACATGCTGACTTCCTACATGCCCACGTACCTGACCGAGTCCAAGGGCTACGACCCTATTCATGGCACGCTGCTGACCATCCCCGTTTTGGTCGTCATGTCAGTCTGCATCCCGTTGACGGGCAAGCTCTCCGACCGGATCGGCCGCCGGCCCGTCCTGTGGATCGGGGCCGTCAGCACGGTCGTGTTCGCTGTTCCGGCCTTCCTGCTGATCGGCATCGGCGACATTTGGTCCACGCTTGCCGGCCTGGCCCTGATCGCCTTCCCGGTCACGTTCTATATAGCCAACCTCGCCTCCGCGCTTCCGGCGCTGTTCCCGACCTCGAGCCGTTACGGGGGAATGGGCATCGCCTACAACTTCTCCGTAGCGATCTTCGGCGGCACCACGCCATTCATTGTCGCCGCCTTGATCCAAGGCACCGGCAACGACATGATGCCCGCGTATTACCTCATGGGAACGTCCGTGGTTGGCGCAATCGCCATCTACTTCCTGCGCGAATCCGCACAGCGGCCACTTCCGGGCTCCATGCCAAGCGTGGACACGCAGGCCGAAGCCCGCGAGCTGGTTGCCACCCAGGACACCAACCCGTTGATCGACCTCGACGAAATGCCGTTCGACGACGGTCCCCTCGTAGCGGCGGATCCGGACCGGGACCCCGTTCCGGCCTAGGCACACTGCCGGTCCAGACACAGGGCGGACGGGGCTGCGGGCGGCCCGCGTCTGCACAACAAGGCTGGTTATTTGTGGCGGTCCCGCCACAAATAACCAGCCTTGCCGCCATTTAAGCCTTGCGGTCGGCTTTCTGCTCCTGCATCCGCTTTGCCTGCGCCTGGATCTTCGGGCCGTAGCCGCCGTTCAGGGCTGTGTCCCTGATGTGGGTTGCCTTGGCCACCCGGTCGCCGTCGGCTGCGTCCTTCAGCGCTTTCAGGTCCGCTTGCAGCGCGGCTGGAAGCTTCGCGGCCAGTTTCGGGCGCTTGTCCAGGATGAACGTGGCGATCTTCGCGGCGCGTTGGCCGTAGTTCGGTTTGCTGCTGTCACCGTTCACGAAGAACCGCAGGGCCGCCGCGAGCGGATGCCGCGCGAGCGCCGTCTTGGCCGCCGCCGCTGTTGCAGTCCCGGCCGTCGCGGTGGGCTGGGAGGTGGCTGCCGCCGTCGTGCTCGGGCTACTTGAGGTAGCAGCGTTGGCGGCGATCACGCCGCCGCCCAGCAGGAGGCCTGCTGCGAGGACGCTGACGACGGCGGTGCGCGCTTTGGTACGCTTGCGGCCCTCAACGGGAGTGCTGGAGCTCGGGATGCTGTTGTTCATGGTCCGTGTCCTTTGTTCCGGCCGGTGGTCGATCCG
Organism: Arthrobacter sp. S2(2024); assembly: GCF_036662515.1. Taxonomy (NCBI): domain Bacteria; kingdom Bacillati; phylum Actinomycetota; class Actinomycetes; order Micrococcales; family Micrococcaceae; genus Arthrobacter; species Arthrobacter sp. S2(2024). The sequence continues at coordinate 467,944 of NZ_JAYKZI010000004.1, forward strand.
CCGGCGCTCTTCACCACACTCTGGTCCGGCCGCATGAATTGATTGTTCGGCCAATGTTCGAGGAATGTAAAACCGTCCCCGGCGGCCGACGAGGACGCTCCACAGGCTTGATCCTTGCTGTTGAATGGACGCATGGAAGACAGCCGCGGATTGGTGCTGATTGCCGAGGATGAACGGGCAATTGCCGATATCCAACGCCTCTATCTGGGCCGCGCGGGTTTCGGCGTACACGTTGAGCGGGACGGGGTATCCGCGCTGGCACAGATCAAGCGGCTCAAACCGGTCGCGGTGATTCTCGACGTCGGCCTGCCCGGTCTGGACGGGATCGAGCTTTGCAGGCAACTGCGGCAGGCAGAGGACTGGACGCCGGTACTGTTCGTCACGGCCCGGGATGAGGAGGTGGACCGCGTCCTTGGCCTGGAATTGGGCGCGGACGACTATCTCACCAAGCCGTTTTCGCCCTCCGAACTAGTGGCGCGGGTCAAGGCGGTCCTGCGCCGGACCGAAGGAACCCCACGTTCCAAACCGCTCGTGCTGGGCAGCGTCGAACTGGATCCGCTCAACCGGACCGCACGCGCGGGAACCGAGGAACTCACCCTGACGGCCACCGAATTCGACCTCCTCGCGTACCTCATGGCGCAGCCTGGCCGGGTCTTTTCCCGGGAGCAGCTCCTGTCCGCCGTGTGGGGGCAGGCCAGTTATGCCGCCGGGCGGACAGTGGATGTGCACATCGCGCAGCTCCGTGCCAAGCTCGGCGAGCACTCCCCCATCGCGACGAGCCGCGGCGTCGGCTATTCGGCCGCGCCTCCCCATTCGTCCGTGCTCCGTCCCGGCGCCGGAGGAGCCACGTGAGGCGCTGGTTCGGCACACTGGCCGGACGCACGACGGCGGTGATCGCCGCCGTCGCGACCGTCGCCGTCGTACTTGCCGGCCTTCTGGCGGCGCAGCTGGTCAACGCCACGGCGGTGGACGAAGCCAAGAAGTACCTCGCGGTCGAGGCCGATTCCCTCAGCAAGCAGTCAAGCCTTGGGAGCCTGCAGGACCTGCGCACAGATTTGCTCACGCACGGCGCGAGGCTCGCGCAAATCAGCACCGACGGCCGCGTGACAGGCGGCGGGGCGAGGCTGGTGGATGCGAAGACCGTCGCGGAGGTATTGACCGGAAAGTCGGTCTCGACGTCGGTGAACGGTCCACAGAACACCGTGGTCCTCGAGGCCCGGCCCTTGGCGGCCGGCGGAGGCGTGGTGCTGGCGCAGCCCGTGTCCGAAATCCGCGCGGCCGCCGCTCCCCTCCTGAGCCGCATGCTGATTGCCCTCGCGGTCTGCCTGGTGTTCGCCATCGTCGCCGGTGGCCTGTTGGCGCAATGGTTGAGCCGGCCGCTGGTGCGTACGGCGCATTCGGCCCATCGGCTCGCAGCCGGAGAACGATCCGTGGCCGTAGCACCCGGCGGCCCGGCCGAAGTGGTGGAGGTGTCGCAGGCGCTGGCGGCCCTCGATGCAGCGCTCCGGACCAGCGAGGGCCGCCAACGCGAGTTCCTGCTCTCCATTTCGCACGAAATCCGGACACCACTTACCGCGCTGCGGGGCTACGCCGAAGCGCTTGCCGATGGCGTTGTCAGCGGAGACGACGTGAGCGGGGTCGGACGGACGCTCGTGGCCGAAACCAACCGCCTGGACCGTTTTGTCCGCGATCTCCTGGAATTGGCACGGCTTGAGTCCGATGATTTCCGCGTGGAACTCCAGCCTGTGGACACATCCTTGATCCTGCGCGAGAGTTGGCAGGCCTGGCAAGCGGTCTGCGTCCAGAACGGAATTGCCGGTCGGCTCGAACTGCCTTCCGGGCCATTGCCGGTCCGCAGCGATGGCCAGCGCCTGCGCCAAGTGGTGGACGGCTTGCTGGAAAACGCGCTGCGCGTGACCCCTGAAAGCGCTCCCGTTGTGCTCGCCGCTTACCTTTCCGGCAACGGACTCACCGTTGAAGTGCGCGACGGCGGCCCTGGCCTCACGGAGGCGGATGCCTCCGTCGCGTTCGAACGCGGTGCGCTCTTTGCCAGATACAGCGGAGAACGGCCGGTTGGAAGCGGACTCGGTTTGTCCATCGCGGCAAGGATCGTGCAGCGGATGGGCGGCCGCATCAGTGTGCGCGCGGCGCGTGAGGGCGGCGCGGCATTTGTCGTGGAGTTGCCCGGCATTCCCGCGGGCCCCCGTCAAACGTAGACTCTGCGCATGGCTGATGTTCCGGTGGGTTCGCTGCACCACGTAGAAATTTGGGTACCCCACATCAGCCGGGCGCAGGAAGAATGGGGCTGGCTGCTGGCCGAACTGGGCTACGAACAATTCCAGGAGTGGCCCGAGGGCTGCAGTTGGAAACTCGGAGGCACGTACATCGTAATCGAGCAGTCCGCGGCCCTCACGGGAAGCACGCACCGCAGGACGGAGCCAGGGCTCAACCACCTCGCCTTCCATGCCGGCACCAGGGCGAACGTGGACCGGCTCCGGGAGCTCGGCGCGGACTCGGGCTGGTCCTGACTTGGCTCATTTGCTTAGTGCGTGAATTTTTGGTGGTTGATGGCCTCGAGGATGGTTTGCTGTTCGGCGGGGATCTCGGGGGCGAAGGTCTGGGTGGTGCCGTTGATCGCGAGGGTCGCTGAGCGCAGGGGCCGGAGTTGTTTGATGACGTTAGCCACCGCGAGCCCGGTCCTGTTCTGGACGGTCCTGGAGACGGCCAGCGCGGTGAAGACGATGGTCAGGTGTGCTTCGATCGCGTCGCGGGTGCGGTGGAACATGGGTCTGGCGCGCAGGTCTGTCTTGCTCATCCGGAAGGACTGCTCCACGTGCCAGAGCTCGTGGTACGAGCCGATCACCTCTCCTGCGGCCATGACCGTCGCGGGGATGTTCGTCACGTAGCCCTTGAGGCCTGCCAGCTGCCTTGCGCGTGTCAGTGACGCCTCATCGAGGCTGCGTTTCCCGCCGGTGGTCTTGACGAAGCGCGGGGTCCGGGCCGCCTTCTGTCCCTCGATGACCTCGCGGGCCCGGTTCTCCTGGGCCGTGAGGGTGGCGGCGTCGCGGACCGCTCTCTTGCGGGAATAGGCCCACACGGCCCGCCATGATCCGTGGTGCGTGGCGGGATCCCAGACGGGTTCGGCGCGCAGGTCCGGGTTGTTCTCGTTCCGGTGCCCTGTCCTGGGAGTGATCGTGTCGATCAGCTGCCCGTCGGTGAACGCGTCGCCATGCCAGCGGAAGTGCGAGGCCAGGTCGTTCGGGGCCTTCGTCATCCGGGAGCCAACGATGAAGCGCAGGTTCGCGTCATCCAGCTCGCGCAGGTTGGACGCCGAGAGCATTCCCGCATCGGCCACGACAACCATGTCGGCCAGGCCGTGGCGGGCCTGGAACTGCTTGATGACCGGGACGATGGTCGCGGTCTCGGCCTTGTTGCCTTCGAAGCAGCCGATCTCCAGAGGGAATCCGCCGCGATCCACGAGCAGACCGACGACGATCTGCGGGTCGACGCGGCGTTCCTTGGAATACCCGACCTTGCGCAGCTCGTCTTCCTTCTCGGCCTCGAAATAGAGCGTGGTGACGTCGTAAAGCACCAGGGAGACGTCCCCGCTGGTGCTGGCGTGCTCGAAGCACCAGGTCGCGATCCGGTCCCGGTACTTGCCCGCAGCAGCCCGGCCGAGAGTGCGTTTCATCGTGGCGTAGCTGGCCGGTGCCTGGCCCAGGTCCCGCAGGATTCTGCCGGTATCCAGCAGCGATGCGGGTTCGACGACCCGGGCGATCACCAGGTCGCGGAACACCTCGTCGCCGAGCCCGTCGAATCCCAACGCCGTGAATACCCCGGCCAACGCGCCGAAAAGGATCCGCGAGTCCGTGCCCACCACGCGTCCGGGACCGTCACGCCCCAGAGGTGCCACCGTGCCCGCAATGTCGAACAATTCCGGCCCGGCAGGCACGACCAGGTGCTTCACCGGAGGCTCGGGCTCGACGCCGAGCTCGAGGACGCCCTGGGCAGGGTTCTCCAGCAACTCGCGGGCCCGCTGGAGCAGCACGCCGAGCTCGGCTTCCGTATGCGCCGAGCCCACGTGCTCCACGATCCGCTGACGACCGCGTGCTCCACGATCCGCTGACGACCGCGCACATACTCGGCGATCTGCACTGCCGTCGCCCCGGAAGCTGTCCGAACCCGCCTGATGAACACCACACCGGCGACACTAGAACAAATCCTGTTAGTGCGTGAAAAAGCACCAATCCGAACACATCACCGCAGGTCAGAGCCCCGGTCGACCGCGATGCCGCGACCCGTGAGCCAAGTCAGGTCCATGCCGGCACCAGGGAGAACGTGGACCGGCTCCGGGAGCTCGGCGCGGACTCGGGCTGGTACGAGATGTTCGAGAGCAAATATCCCCACGCCGGCGGGCCGGGCCACTACGCCGCCTATCTGGTGAATACCGACGGCTACGAGGTAGAGCTGGTAGCCGGCTGATCAGCCGTCTGCGGCAGTGGGGCTGAATTCGGAATCGTCTTGTTGATCTTTCCCGGAGTTACGGGCATCGGTGCGGAAAATCCAGTATTTGTAGAGGAAGAAATTCCAGGTCATTGTCGAAACCGTGGCCACTACTTTTCCACCCGCATAGGTGAGGGCGAGGCTATCGAAAAGATTGACGATGATGTCCGTTGCGAAGACGTTGAAAACGACTAGGAGGCCGTACCGGAACATGCTGACGTGCTGCCGGTTATTGGACTGGAAAGTATATGAGCGCTGGACGAAATAGTTGAAGACGAGGCTCGCGAGGAAAGCAGCTGGCGTGGCAAACCACAAGTCAACCCCAAAGCCTTCGTGCAACAGAACCAGCAGGCCAAGATCAATGGCGAAGGAGAGCCCTCCCACGATCAAGAATTTCAAGAGGTGGCTACGGTGGACAAAGCCCACCAAGCGCGTCACTTGAGCACGCGGGTCTAGCGCCACTGTTAGCACCCCAAAATCGTCAATGTCATATAAACTGCGGCTTCCGGCGGAGACAGCCTCGCCTCAGCGACCGCAAGGCTCGATCAATCATAACGGCTCCGGTTCCAGCGAAACGCCGCGCATCGAACCGCCAGACCGTGCCGATGGCCTGTTTCGACCGGCTTCAGGCGGTCTCGTCCAGCCGGGTTGTTGGCGATCGGGTGCGATAACGTATCAGGACGATGGTTACCACTTCTCCAGCCCTGCCACGCGCAGCACGCAGGCCGGGCGCACTGCCCACACTGCGGTTCACGTTCATTGCGTTCCCCATCATTGCCGTGCTTTCCATGATTTGGGTGTTCGCCTCACCCCTGATGTCAGTGCCCGACGAGCCGGCCCACACCATCAAAGCCGCGGCAGTCGCCCGTGGTGAGCTCACGGGAAGCTCAACAGGCAAGCAGGGCGAGCAGACTATTGTCACGGTTCCGAGATACATTTCCACCATCAGCGCCCAAGGTTGCTTCGCTTTCAAAATCGCCATGACGCCTGCGTGCGCACCTCCACTCGACCCCGCAGCGCGGGACCTCGTGCAAGCCCAAACGAGCGCCGGCAATTACAACCCGATGTACTACGCGATGGTCGGCCTTCCCTCACGGTTCATGGCGGGCGAGCCCGCGATCTACCTGATGCGCCTGATCAGTGCCCTGATCTGCTCAGTGTTCCTTGCGGCCACCATCGGCGCTGCGGCGTCATTGCGCCGTCGCTTCTGGCCAATGGCGAGCTGCCTGGTTTCCATCACGCCGATGGTGCTTTTTCTCAACGGCTCGATCAATCCCAACGCGCTTGAAGTGGTTACGACTTCTGCCTTGTTTCTCAACCTATGCGTCGTTCTCGAGAATTACCGGAATCTCAAGAACGTTCGGACGAGCATCGTTATTGTCGGGATTTCCGGAGCCGTTTTGGCCAATACCCGCGCTCTTTCGTTGCTCTGGCTGGCGGTGGCGGTAGTTTCAGCCGTGTTGATTTTCGGAATAAAGCCGATGGTCGCCGTCGTGAAGAACCGATTGGGCCTGGCCATGACCGCGCTCATCGGCCTTGGTTGCGCTGCCAGTCTCGCCTGGCTGGTCGCGGCCAATAGCCTGAGCAGCCTGACGGGTACCCCCAGTGATGTGACACCGGACCAGGCCTTCGTCACGATGCTGGACCGCTCATTCGACTATGCGTCCGGCTATATCGGAATCATGGGCTGGCTGGACACCGGCGCACCCGCCGCGGTCTACGCCTTCTGGCACTTTGCCTTTGCGGCCGTCATCATCGGCGGCCTCACCGCACGGCCTCTGCGGGCCCGGCCCGCAGTCTGGATCCTGCTTGTCGCTGTATTGATCCTGCCGCCCATCCTTCAGGCCCAGGTAATACAGCAAATTGGCTACATCTGGCAGGGCAGATACCTGCTGGCCCTGTTTGTCTTGCTTCTGCTCACCTGCGGAGTGGCCATGCGCATGCGCCCGACACCACGGGGACCATGGGCGCGTTCCCTGTCTCCGTGGCTCTTTGCCGGAGCCGTTGGCGTACACGTTTACCTCTTTGTGTTTGTCCTCCGGCGGTACACGATAGGCCTCCAAACCCATACGAACTGGACGGAAATGTTCGATCCGCTGTGGCAGCCGCCCTTCACTTGGGAAGGGCTGACAACCGCATACCTCCTGGTACTTGTTGCGGGTGCAGTCATCTCACACAGGATCCTCTTTCCGCGCATCCCGCGTTTTCCCCGGAATGTTGAGCGCAGCGAAGCCGAACTCATCACTACCTAGCGCACGGACCCCCCATCCGGGTCAGTCGAGGATGCGACAGGGGAGCTTGACGCCTTTGATCGACCAATCCGTCGGGGCGATCGGAACGATCTGCTCCGGTTCGGCCCCGGGCGTCCGGCATGCCGCTCGGGCCTGCTCGAGATGGTCCGCCCAGATTGGTCCGAACTCGCGCCCCACGGCCACGGGGAAGAAGTAGACGAGCATCAGCACGGCCAAAACGCCGAGCACCGCCGGCCGTGCAGAGCGCCCCAGAACCTCCCCCAGAAGCGGCAAGAGTGCGAGCAGGAACATGGACGGCGCAACAGCGTACCGCCCGAGGTGCAAGGCGTTCCAGCCGGCGTCGTCGAAAGCGGCGTAGTCGAGGAACGGCCGGAAGTTCAGGGCCACGGCTGCGCACGCTATGACGACCGAGCCGCCCAGGAACGCGCCTGCGGCAACCCTCTCGCGCGTTCCACCCCGAACAAGGATGAGCGCGGTCGCTGCAAGGAAGAGGACCCCCGCCAGCACCACGGGCACCCAACCGAAACGGACTACCACGCGAGATATCTGTCCGGCGGTACCGAACATTACGGCGGACGGGCCGTCGACGAACCACCCGTATACGACCGATAGCCAATTCACCGGCGGTGCGGCCGGGTTTTCGCGTGGGAACGCCAGCGTCGTGAAAACCTGCGCCCCAACGCCAACGAGGAGGGCTAGCCTCGGACCCCAAAGGCGTGCGTCCCGCAGCCTGTAGAGAAACAGGGGGACGAACACTGCGGCCTGTATTTCGGTAAGGCCCACGAGCAGCGCCGCAACCGTCAGAAGGACGCCCTCGGCCCATGTCCGGGGCCGTTTCAAAAGGAGCCACGGCGCCAAGTACAGGAAGTACCAATGCAGGTTTGCGAGGTTTCCGAGGGCCTCCTCCGGGCTGGCAGCGACCAAGACGGGCACCGCTGCGAACCCAAGCCGGACCCAGGTATTACTGGACAGCGCGGACGAGCAGTGGAACACGAGCGCGGCCACGCCGCCCACGATCAGGCACGCCGCCACGGTCACCGCGATCGCCCACGCGTCCACAGGAAGCAGTCTTACGACCAGCCACGCCACCCCGCGGGGCACGACGTGGAGGTAGCCTTGGTAGGGGGCGAAGATGCCCCGGAGGCCTGCGTCCTTGAGCACGTCATTGATGAAGATCCCGCCATCTTCGGCCCACAGGGTTCCGATAGCCGGGCCCGGGAGCCGCGCCAGCGAAATCAGTGTCGAGACCAGGACGATCGACGCGTACACCACAGGGTTCCGCGAGCGGACAGTAGGAGCGAAAAAGGCGCGACGGCGCACGGTCAGGACAGCCAAGCGGGGACCCCCAAAAGAAAATTGCAGACAGGAGGCCGATTCTACATCCTCAGCGCTTAACGCTTAGTTCCTGTTGAGGTTCGGGTTGTTGTACCTTCAACGCCGGCCTCTTCAGCTTCATCGCCGGGCGCTCTACAAAGTAGTAAGTCAAAGTGGACAAGGACAGTGTGATGGCCAGGACGAGGAGCCCGTTCAGCGGCAAGGCGAGAGTGTTTTGGCCGAACGTCCGGTGATGCCCCATTAGCCAAAAAATGACGGGCAGATGCCAGAGATAGATGCTGTAACTCATGACGCCCGTGAAGCGGAATGGCAACCATTCGAGAACACGGGCCGTCCGATTCAGGTCGTCTCCCCGGGATGACGGTAATACGACTGCGAGCAATACCAACGCCGCAGCCACCCCGGAGACCGTGGAAATTACGGGTCGGGCGAATTCAAGGGCCAGGAGCTCGATCAGCGCCGCGACCAGGACTAGTGCTGCCTTGACCCGGGTCTGCACCCGCTCCACGCCGCGTTCGTGGATCACGACCACTGCCACGGCGGCGAGCATTCCGTATCCAAAGAGATCCGCCTGCGCAAGGAAGCTCCGAAGGAAGACTGCACTGCCAGTCTGCCCGAAGCCGAAGTTCGCCGCATCGATCGGGCTCATTCGGCTTGCCGCGTCACTGGCCCAAAGCGTAATGCCCAGGCCGACGATGACCATGGCAAGCGGCGCGCACACCAAGGCGGCAGTCTTCCTCGATCCTTTTCGAATCCTCCACAGGGCAAGAAAGGCCACCAAGGGCAGGACAAAATAGAAGGTGATCTCAGCCGTCAATGACCACGACACCGGCAGGCCGCTCATGACGTACTCCGGAATGAACATGTGAACAAGAAGTACGTTGGCTGCGATCTTGAGGGGATCCGTGAGCCTGCCGATGTTTTCCGGGCCGAACCCGTGAGTGCTGCCATGAAGGTACACGGAACCGACGAAGAGTCCGGTGACAACGAAGATCACGATGTACGCGGGATAAATCCGCAGCAGCCTGTTGTATGCATAGCGGCGGATGGACGGCAGCTGCCTGCCCTGCACGATCGCGGAAACGAAGGGTCTGTACAACAGGAAGCCGGAGAGGACGAAGAACAGGGTGAGGCCCTGGTTGCAAAGCGAAAAGAGAATTTCCAACGGCCCGGTCTGCACTTGGAATGAGGTCGTCAAAGCAAGGTGGTAAACCATCACCGATAGGGCCGCAATGCCTCGGAGGCCTTCGATTCCGGCAAGGCGACGACCCCACGATGGACGTACGGTAATGGTGTCCTGCACGGGCGGTTCCCCTCAAAAGGCGGCTGCGTGATCCTGTGGGAGCTTACAGGATTCACTCAGCTGTGGTTCACTCGAGCGGAATATTGCCGCGCAAAACAATCAGGTTCGGGCCGCCTCACTCAGTTCCCGGACCTGGGTTCTGCAGCCTGTCCTTGAGTGCCGCGGTATCCACGCCCAGGTTATGGAGCAGGACGGCGGCCGGATCCGGTTCGCGCCGCTCCAGCAGTGCGAGCAAGAGGTGCCGCGTGCTGATCCTGGGGGCCTTCTCCCGCGTGGTCAGCATCAGTGAGTCCTGAATGACTGAGCGGGCGGCCGAGGTGAAGGTAGTCCGGCTGCTTCCCTTCGGCGCATTCAGCGGGCCGAAGTCCCCCAGCGTCACGCCAACGGCTTCCAGCGCCTGCTGGTCGAGGGCATCGAGCTGGGCGCGGGCGGATTCGAGGTCCGTTTCCAACGTCCGGCAGCTCCCGGGGTCGTGAAGCAATCCCAGCAGCAAATGGTCCGTGCCGATTCTCCGGTCTCCACGGCGTTTGGCTTCCTCGGCGCCGGCATGGACAGCGGTCCTGGCTTCGCCGGCAAATCGTTCAAACATGGCAGACTCACTTTCCGTATTTGGCGTGGACCGACTGCTTGGAGACGCCCAAGGCATCACCTATTTGCTCCCAGGACCAACCGTGCTCCCGCGCGAGGGCCACGTTGGTGGCCTCCACCTTCTCAGCCAAGCGATGCAGGGCACCAACGGCGCGGAGCCCGATTGCCGGGTCCGTCGCCGGGATGTGGGAAGTCAGCTCATCACCATTCATGCTGTCAGTTTGGACTGACGGCACAGGCCTGTCAATACAGACTGACAGAATCTTCCTGTCCGCGGATCGGCCTGACGCGCCGCCGCATGGCGATCCTGGGCCAACGGCTCAGGCCCACCAAGCCCTCGCATTCGAGGATGCCCCGGAGTCCATCGTCCAACAGCTCCGGGCCCAGCTCCTCGAAACCCAGCCTGCGATAGTAGGGCGCATTCCACGGAACATCCCGGAAAGTGGTCAGGGTCAGCCACTCCAAGCCCTGGGCCTGAGCCCACTTTTCGGCAACATCGAGCAGCTCGCTCCCCAGACCTTGCCGCGCATGCGACGGATGGACGCTCAATTGCTCCACGTGCGCATTGCCGTCGAGGTGCTCAATCAGAAGATAGGCCACGGGAACATCTGACGTGTCGGCAAAGACCAAGGCGCCACCGCGCGCCTGGTAGAGAGCCATTTCCGTGACGGTCAATGGCTCGTCATCTGCGATGGCGTCCATTCCACAGGAGCGGAAGATCTCCCCCGCGGCGAACTCGATCCCCCGGAGCCGTTCCAGTTCGTCCGCGCGGGCCGTCCTGATCATGCGGCGGCACCGTTGCGGGCAAGGTATTCGTTGCGCTGTTCGATGAGGTTCCGCAGGTATCGCCCGAGGAAAGCCTTCTCCGCAATCCGGCCCATAACGCCGAAAGGCGCCGCGAACTCGACGCGATCGATCATGAGCGTGCCGCCGTCGTCGGGAATGAACTCGTGCATGTGCCGGAAGAAGCGAAAGGGGCCACGCACTTGCTCGTCCGTAAACGATTCAGGGAATCGAAACCGCGTGATGCGGCTGCTCATTCGCAGAGGTACAGCGAAATGCCAGGCCTGCCAGGTGACCTCGTCGCCTTCCGAGAGCAGTCCGGACACGACGCCGGCAACCGCACGTTCCCGGGACTTGGCCATGGAGCCGACGTGCGCGTCGACATTGCGGGCGAGGTCGAAGAGCTCCCCCGGTTCCATCCCGATACGCGTGTGGCATGTGAACGACACAGTCATGCTTCGATCCTGCCATCGTTTCGAAACACCCGTCGACCCGACTAGCTCGCAGTTAATGCCGCTATGAAGGCTCAAAACGACATCTACTGCGAGTCAGTTGAGTGGCGACTAGTTGGACGGGAAGTTGTACGAAGCTCCTGAGGCGTGGGTCGATTCGGGCCAGCGGGAGGTGATGACCTTGCCGCGGGTGTAGAAGGACACGCCTTCGGGTCCGTAGATGTGCTTGTCCCCGAAGAGCGATGCCTTCCAGCCGCCGAAGGAGTAGTACGCCACCGGAACGGGCAGAGGCACATTGATGCCGATCATTCCAACGTCCACTGAACGTTGGAACTTCCTGGCGGACGCTCCCGAGGAGGTGAAGATCGCGGTGCCGTTGCCATAGGGATTGGCGTTGATGAGCCTGATGCCTTCATCTAGGTCCTCCACGCGCACAACCACCAGGACAGGCCCGAAGATCTCCTCCTGGTAAGCGCTCATTTCGGTCTTGACGTGGTCGATCACGGTGGGGCCAACCCAGAAGCCTTCCTCATGCCCGGGAACCACCAAGTCCCTGCCGTCCACGACCATCGCGGCGCCGGCCTGCTCTGCTTCTGTCACCGTCTTGACGATGAACTCACGGGATTCGGGGCTGATCACGGGACCCATGTCCGCGTCTGCGTCGGTGCCGTTCTTGACCTTGACGTCGAGGGCACGCTCTTCGACCTTCTTGACCAGCAGATCGGCGGCATCGCCGACGGCCACCGCAACAGAGATTGCCATGCACCGCTGACCGGCGGAACCGAACGCGGCTGCGGCCAGGTGGTCGGCGGCGTTGTCGAGGTCGGCGTCGGGCATGATGATTGCGTGGTTCTTCGCCCCGCCCAAAGCCTGGACCCGCTTGCCGTGCGCCGTCGCCACTTCAAGGATGTGCTTGGCAACGGGGGTGGAACCCACGAAGGAGATGGCGTCCACGTCCGGGTGCGTCAGGAGCCCGGAGATGACATCGCGGTCTCCGTGGAGGACCTGGAAGACGCCGTCCGGCAGCCCGGCGTCCTGGAACAGCTTGGCCAGCAGCATCGCGGCCGAAGGAACGCGGTGCGAAGGCTTGAGGATGAACGCGTTGCCTGTCGCGATCGCCATCGGCGCCATCCAGAGCGGCACCATGACCGGGAAGTTGAAGGGCGTAATGCCCGCGACGACGCCGACTGGCTCGCGGAAGGAGAAAACATCAATCCCGGTGGAGACCTGGTCCGAGTACTCACCCTTGAGCAACTGCGGGATGCCGCAAGCGAACTCGATAACCTCCAAGCCACGGCCGATCTCGCCCTTGGCGTCGTTGAGGACCTTGCCGTGTTCGGCGGTGATCAGGGCCGCGAGTTCGTCCACGTGGGAAGCGACGAGCTCGCGGAACTTGAACAGCACGGCAGTGCGCTTGGCCAGCGAAATGTCGCCCCAGCTTGCAGCAGCCTTCTTTGCGGCGGCGACGGTGGCGTCCAAATCAGCCAGGTTGGCCAGGCGAAGCTCGGCCGTCACGGCACCTGTGGCCGGGTTGTAGACGGGCTTGGTACCCGTTCCGCTGCCCGCAGTCTCGGCTCCGCTGATGAAGTGGTTGATGATGGTCATTACTGCTCCTGTAGTAGGTGGTGCTCCACGGCATGTACGTCGTTGACATCCCGCGGCAAGCCGGTGGCGAGTGATTCCTGGAGCGCCAGGCGGACGGCCAGGTTCTGTTCGGTCAATTCCCTCTGGACGAGTTCGGGTCCGGAGTTACGCACCCACGCACTGAACCGCTCGATTTCGGTCTTGAACGGGTCTTCCCCGATGTCGACAGACTCGCTCCGGCCATCGCGGAAGGACACGGTAACGCGGGCAATTTCGCCCGGATCTGGGTCGAAGGCCTTGTCCAGGGTGATGTGGCCTTTCGTGCCGATGATCTGGAACGTGTTGGTGCGCGGGCCTTCGAAGCCGCAGTCCAGTGTTCCCAGGACGTCCCCATAGTCCAGGATCGCGGCCATGGTCGTTTCCACCGGGTCCGTGCGGCTTGTGCCTTTGCCGTAGACGGTTTGCGGCGCGCGGCCCATGACCATGTTCATGATGTCGACGGCGTAGCATCCGACGTCGTTGAGCGCACCTCCGTCCATTCCCGGCTGGAGGCGGACCTCGCCTTCGCTTCGGTCCATGACGAAATGGAAGCGGGCGTGCATGGACACCAACTCGCCGATCTTGCCCGAGTCGATGAACTCACGGACCTTCTGGTGCTGGGGGTGGAAGCGGTACATGAACGCTTCCATCAGGTTCACCCCGTTGCGTTCGCAGGCTTCCAGCACCCGGCGGTAGTCGTGGGTGTTGGCGACGAGCGGCTTCTCGCAAAGGATGTCCTTTCCAGCCTCGGCGGCCGCAACAATCCAGTCGGCGTGCAGCGAGTTGGGGAAGGGCAGGTAGACGGCTTCGATGCTTGGATCGGCGAGCAATTCCTCGTGGGAAGAATAGGCGGCGGGGATACCGAAGCGCTCTGCGACTTCGGCGGCCTTTCCGTTCGGGCTGCTGATGGCCGACGCCACGGCGTTCCGGGCGCGGCTCATGGCGGGCAGGAACCTGCCCTGGGCGATCCGTGCCGTGGTCAGCACTCCCCAGCGGACCGCGCTCATCGCTCGATTTCCGTTTCGAGTTGACGCAGGAAGGCCACGGACTGCCGGACATCCCGGACCGGGCCGTCGTCGGTGGGTTCGGTTTCGAGGATGGTGTCTTGCTCCATGGTGAACCAGCCTTCGTAGCCGGCATCCAGCAGGTCCCGGACGATTCCGGCAATGCCGACGTCGCCTTGACCCAGCGGTACGTACATCCCTGCCTTGACGCCGTCGGTGTACGAAATCTCCCCGGCCTGGACCCGCTGCGCGAAGGCGGTTCGCACGTCCTTCAGGTGGGTGTGGCCGATGCGGGCAGCGTAGCCGCGGACGAGCAAGGCCGGATCGGTGCCGCCGATGAGCAGGTGGCCCGTGTCGAGGCACAGGTTTGCCGCGGTGTCGTTCAAAACCCGGTCAACATCCGAGGTGCTTTCGATCATGGTTCCCACGTGCGGGTGGACCACCGCCTGGATGCCTTTGTCAGCGGCGGCTTTGACCACGGCGTCGAGGTTCCTGCCGAACAGCTCCCAGCCTTCGGCGTCGAGCTCGTGGCGCTGGTCGTAGCCTGCGACGCCGGTCTCCGCGGCGAGGACCATGACGCTGGCCCCGGCTGCTTCGTACGCGTCCAGCTCAGCCGACACGACATCCAAGGGGTTCTTGGACGGATCGTGCAGGATGACTGGGAAGAATCCGCCGATGGCCTGGAGGTTGTGCCGCTTCAGCACCTCCGCGCGTTGGGTGGCCTGCTCGGGGAGGAAGCCGGCGGGGCCGAACTCGGTGGCGCTGATGCCCAGGGCGGTCATTTCGGACAAGACCCTGTCGGCCTCGAGCTGGTGGCCCCATCCGGGGACTTCACAGACGCCCCAGGAGATGGGTGCTGCGGCAAGGCGCTTGGTGATGGTGCTCAATCTGATCCTCCGTATACGTTTTGGTCCCAGTCGATGACCGAGCCTGTGACAACACCGCTCCTGTCGGAGAGGAGAAAGACAATGAATTCGGCGATCTCGTCCACTTGCCCGAGCTTTCCCATGGGGACGGATGCGTTGGCCTTTTCGAGCCAGTCCTCCCCTGCGCCGTGGAATTTCTTCTGGGTTTCGGCTTCGCCGTCCGTGGCGGTCCAGCCGATGTCCAGCCCGTTGATGCGGATCTTGTCCCAACGGTGCGCATGCGCCGCATTGCGGGTCGCCCCGGCCAGGCCGGCCTTGGCGGCCACATACGGCGCCAAATACGGCTGCCCGCCAAGTTCAGCGATGGAGATGACGTTCACGATGCTTCCTGGCACACCCCTGCTACAAAGATGCTTGATGGTTTCGGCCATGATGAAGAATGGCGATTTCAGGTTCACCGCGATGTGCGCGTCAAAAAGCTCGGGCGTGGTGTCCAGCATGGTGCCGCGGGTGGTCAGGCCGGCCGCATTGACCGCGCAGTCGAGTTGCCCGAAGACGTTGATCGTCTCAAGCACCGAGTTCCGGGCCTGTTCGACGTTGGCGAGGTCGGTCTTGATGAACCGGGTCTCGATGCCGGAAGCTGTGAGCTCCGCGGCGAGCCGTTCACCTGAGTCCGCGTTCCGCCCGGTGACCGCGATGCCGGCCGCACCTTCGGCAGCTGCGCGTCGTGCGACGCCGGCCCCCAAACCTTGGGTACCTCCGCTGATGAGGATCACTTTGTCTTGGAGAAGTGGCATGGCTACGGCTGCCCGATCTTGACTGCGTTCTCGACCTTGACTGAGTTCTCGATCCTGACTGCGCGGCCCGAACGGGCGGACTCCTCGGCCGCGTTGGCCAGGGCTAGCGCCTGCAGGCCGTCGTCGAATCCTGGACTGCAGGCAGTGCCCGAGCGGATGGCCCTGGCGAAACTGTCCAACTCGTTCCGGTAGGCCTCGGCGTAACGCTCAAGGAAGAACGGCAGGTAGGCGTCCGCCTCTTCGGCGCCGGCCGCACCATACTTGCGCACCGTCGTCGGGGCCACGTTGTTCGCGTTGAGCATCCCTTCGCTGCCGAACGCCTCCAGTCGCTGGTCGTAGCCGTAGGCGCTGTGGCGGGAGTTGGTGATGGTGACAAGTTCGCCGTCGCGACCCCTCAGGGTGATGACCACGGAGTCGAAGTCACCGGCTTCCTCGATGTAGTCGCAGAACACGTTGGCGCCCGCGGCCGACACCTCGACGATGTCCGGCACGAAGAACCTGGCCATGTCCAGGTCGTGGATGCTCATGTCCCGGAAGATCCCTCCCGAGGTGGCAATGTAGGCGGCCGGGGCCGGCGCGGGGTCGCGGCTGATGATGGTCAGCTGTTCGAGGCGGCCGATCTCGCCCGCCACAACACGGCGCTGGATGGCCGCGAAGTTGGGATCGAAGCGCCTGTTGAACCCGAGCATAAGGGGAGTGTTGTTTCCCTTGATCACGTCGCGGCATGCGAGCGCACGGTCGATGTCGAGGTCGATTGGCTTCTCGCAGAGGGCCGCCACGCCTTGCGCCATGGCACGCGAGATCAGCTCGACGTGCGTGCTGGTGGGCGAGCCGATCACGACGGCGTCAAGGTCACCGTTCGCGAAGACCTCGTCGGCAGTCTCGACGGCGATGGCTCCGGTCCCGGCCGCCAACGTGCGGGCCCCTTCGATGAAGGGGTCGGCGATCCAGGCCAATTCCAGGTCCGGGTGGGCAGCGATGTTCCGGGCGTGGACTTGCCCGATACGGCCCGATCCGAACAGCGCGACTTTGAGGGGTCGATCAGTGGACATGTGCAGTGGTCCTTTCTAGTGGGCTGCCCGGAGAAGACCGGGGCCTTGGCTTGGTTCTGGAGAGTTGAAGGGGACATGCTCAACTGAGGGACCGGTCATGGCCCGGCCACCGCCGCGGGCGTGCGCCCTGCGAGGACGTCAACCGCACCCTGGGCGGCGTCCCTGACGGTGTGCGCCATGCCTTGACGTGTGAAGCCCATCAAGTGCGGAGTCAGGACCACGTTTTCGTGGTCGAACAGCGGGTGGTGCGCGGGTGGCTCGGGATCGTACACATCCAGGCCTAGACCGGACAGGTGTCCCGACTGCAGCGCCTCGTGGGCGGCGTCGAGGTCGATGAGGCCTCCACGGCTGCAGTTGATGAGGACCGCTCCGGGCCTCATGGCTTTGAGGCGGTCCGCGTTGATGAGGTTCTGGTTTTCGGGTGTCAGGGGCACGTGGAGGGTAGTGAAGTCACTGCCCTCAAGGAGCTCCTCTACGGTGTCGCACCGGATTTCCGGGGGAACCTCCGCGAACGGATCATAGGCGAGGACCTTGAGCTCGAAGGCTTCGGCGATCCGCGCCACCCGGCGGCCAATGCGGCCGTATCCGATGATGCCGAGCGTGAATCCCTCGAGGTCTCCGACGCCGACGGCGGCCCGCTGCTCCCAGCGTCCCTCACGGACCAGCGCGGTCAGCGGAGAGAGCTTCTTGACCAGGGCGAGCAAGTGGGCGAACACGCCTTCGGCCACCGAGGCGGTGTTGCTCCCGGGCGTGATGACCACCGGAATTCCCCGTCGATTGGCCTCGGCGACGTCCACGAGCTCGGTTCCGACGCCGGTCCGGGCGATGACTTTGAGCGCCGGCATGCGGTCCAACAGTTCCCGGTCCACGCGGTAGGCGGCCCTGACAATTGCTGCATCGGCGTTGGCCAGGTCCTCGTCGGTGGGGTCCTGAATGAGTCGCTGGTGTTCAGAGAGGAGCGGTTCCACCAGGTCGGGTTCAACGCTGCCGAGAGCGACGAAGATTTGGGGTGTGGTTATGGAAGCCATCGTCATCCTTGAAGATGTGGAGGTATGGGGCTGCGCCGAAAACGGCGTAGTTACGAGGTGTTAGAGGCCTCGGTTTTAAAGGCCCAGGAGGCTGGACTTCCGCACGACCAAGTGGGGCGTGACGGAATGGTGGACGAAGCCGCTGCCTTCACCATGGATGCGTTCCAGGAGGGTCTTGGCCCCTGTGACGCCAATGGTGGAGCTGTCCGGGTCAACGGTGGTCAGTCCCAGGCGCGGCATTGCACCGAGCGCGATGTTGTCATAACCGGTGACGGCTATTTCGACGCCGCGTTCATCGGCAGCGGTCATGGCACCAAAAGCGGCGAGGTCGTTGATGCAGGCCAGCGCCGTGGGGCGCTGGTGCGTGGAGCGGGAACCAAGCGCCCTTTGGGCGGCAACATAGCCGGACTCCTGGAAGAAGTCGGCGTCGACCACGCGGATATAACGGGCCAGACCGTGCTCTTCCATTGCCGCCGAATACCCGTCCACGCGTTCGCGGCCAACCGAGCCACCCAGGCCGCCAAGGTGCACGATGTTCTCGTGTCCCTGGGCGATCAGGTGCTCAACAACCATGGACATGCCGAGGGCATCGTCGCTCCGCACGATATCGGCGGTATCGATGTAGTCCGGTCCGCCACCTGCAAAGACCACAGCCCCGCCGGAAACGGCACGGCTGAACGGTGCTTTGTCAGGCACGGTTCCGACGACGAGCAGGCCCGCGACCCGCAAGTCCCGGAAGGCCTGGAGGATGGACTGGTCCACTCCCCTGCCCGCCGCGGTGACCGCACTGAAGAGGACGGTGTGCCCGGCCTCTTCAAGTACGGTCCGTGCGGCGTCTGCGACGTCAAAGGCCCACGGGTTGTGCATGTCGCTGACCAGCACACCGATGGTTCCGCTGTCCCGTGTTGCCAGGGACCGGGCTGCGAGGTTCAACTCGAAGCCCATCTCTTCAACAGCCTTGAGCACCCGCTGGCGGCGTTCGTCGCTGACGCGCGGTGAGTCGCGCAGCACGAGGGAGACCAAGGACTTGGAAACGCCGGCGCGTTCTGCCACGTCCATGATCGTCGGCCGCCGGGCGGATGGAGGTGCCATGGTTATGCCCGCGCTGCCGTGGTGCCGTGGATTTCCTCGATCTTCTGCCATTGACCTGACAGCGAGGACGCTTCGGCGGCGCTGACAATGGCAGCGGCCGATGCGGCGTCGTGGATGTTGGAGTTTTCCTGTGCTCCTCCAGTGACGGCGACGAGGAACTTCTTGGCTTCGATGACCTTGAGGTCGTCAAAACCCATGCTGTTGCCGGGCCCGGGCTGGAAGTGAGCGTAATCGCCGTGACGGGGACTGGCGTTGACCGTGGTGTAGCCTTGCTCGTCGTTGTTGCGGCCCAGGCAGACCTTGAGTTCGTTCATGCGCTCGAAGTCCCATTTGAGCGAGCCTTCGGTCCCGTAGACTTCGATCTGGTAACCGCATTCGGGTCCCACGGCAACGCGCGAGGATTCGATGGTGCCGACGGCGCCTGCCCCGCGGGCGGACGGGCCGAAGCGGACCAGCGCTGCAGCGTAATCCTCATTCTCGACCTCTCCCATTTCACCGTTTTCGATCACCGCGAAGTGCGTCCCTGACCCCATCGCCAGCTTGGGGCGCTGCGTGTAGACCGTGCTTGTGAGCGCGGTTACCTCGGCGATGGGCCCAACTACATATTGGCACAGGTCGGTTGCGTGGCTGAACAAGTCCGCCAGCACGCCGGTGCCGGCGAGTTTCCGGTCAAAGCGCCAGGACAAAGCGCCGTTGGGCTCGGAAGCGTATCCGGAGAAGAACACTGCGCGGACGTTCGTGATGCGCCCAAGGCGCCCGTCCGCGATGAGCTTCCTGGCGTGCTCCACGGCCGGGGCGTGGCGGTAGTTGTAGCCGATGGAGGTCACGACGCCGGCCTCCACGGCGGCTTCCTGCACGGCTACGGTTTCTTCGTAGCCGCGTCCAACAGGCTTTTCGATCCAGAAGTGCTTGCCGGCTTTGGCAGCCGCGATGCCGATTTCGGCATGCAGGAAGTTGGGGGCGCAGATGGAAACGACATCGACGTCCGGGTGGTTCAGGACATCGTGGTAGTCGGTGGTTCCTTCCGCGAAGCCGAGGACATCGCGGGCGTAGTCCACCCGGTCCGGCGCTGTGTCCGCCGCGATGACGAGCTTGGTGGTCAAGCCAAGCTCGGGGTAGGCGTAGGGGACCGTCTGGTAGGCGCGCGAGTGGAGCTTTCCCATCCATCCGACGCTGATAAGGCCTACACCGACTGTGCGGGATTCTGGGCTCACGTTCATGCCTTTCTCGTTGAAAATTCTTGTCAGTTGCGGGCTGTGTCGAAGGCGTCCCGGAACGCCGCCGCCATGATGGTGGAGTCCGAGCCGATGGCCACGAACCGGAAGCCTTGGCGGACGTACTTGGCCGCCGCCATGCCGTCCACCGCGAGGATGCCGGCAGCTTTGTTGTGCAGTTGCGCGGCCGCGACTACCCGCTGGAGTGCCTCTTGGAAGACATTGCTGTCCAGTTGCATCGGGACACCCAAAGCGAAGGACATGTCCATCGGTCCGACGAAAAGGACATCCACGCCGTCCTGCGCCGCGATCTCCTCCACGTTCTCCAGTGCGTCCAGGGTTTCGATCTGGACGATTCCCACGGCTGATTGCTGGTCTGCGGTCAGCGGAGCCCGGTCCATGCCCCAGCGGCACGCGCGGTTGTACGTTGCCACGCCGCGGTCGCCGTACGGCGGATACAGCATGTGCTTCACGGTTTGGCCGGCTTCCTCCACCGAATTCAGGCGGGGCACCATGATGCCTGCCGCGCCTTGGTCCAGGACCCGGCCGATGCGTATCCGTTCTCCGCTCTCCACTCGAACAAGGGTGGGGACGCCGTAGCTTGCGGCCGCAAGGACACCGTCGCGGACCGCATCCTCACCGCCGGAACCGTGCTCAAGATCGACGAGCACCCAGTCCGCGCCGGCAGCGGCGCACACTTCCACCGCGGTTGCGGATGCCATGCCAACAAAGGTTCCCAGGGTCACCTCTCCGGCCGCCAAGCGGCGCCGCAGCCGGCCGCCGTCGAGCGGTCCGCCGTCGTAGTTGCGGCCACCCGAGTCGCTCATCCGAACCACCGCTGGCGGCTCTTTGCCTTCTCGTAGTCCGAGCGCAATGAACGGACCCATTCCTGTCCGGACACTTCCGCGGGAGCTACGTCCCACCAGACGTCGCCGCCAGGCAGGTCCACGTGGGGAACAGTGGGCACCACGATCACGACGGGTCCTTGGGTATCGCGCGTGGAGGCCAGTGCTTCCCGGACCTCTGCCGCGGTGGTGGCGCGGATGGCGAGGGCGCCCAGCCCCTCGGCGATCTGCCTCAGGTCCACCTTGAGGTAGTCGCCGTCCAGCCGCGCCTTGGGAGCGTCCTCTGCGGCGACGCTGCCTCCTGTGGTGCGGTACCGGAACTCGTTTCCGAATTCCTTGCCGCTGCGGTTCATCTGCAGGCGGTGGATGACCTGGTAGCCGTGGTTCTCGGAAACGACCACCGTGACGTTGAGGCCTTCCTGGGCCGCGGTGAGGATTTCCGTGGGTGCCATGAGGAACGTGCCGTCGCCGATGAAGGTGACCACGCGGTTGTCGTTATTGCCCTCGGCCAAGCGGACGCCCATGCCGGCTGCGATTTCGTAACCCATGCAGGAGAATCCGAATTCCAAATGGCAATTCCGGTTGCCCGTAGCATCCCAGACCTTTTGCAGGTCACCGGGAGGTCCCCCGGCCGCGGCGATGATGGTGTCGCCCGAGCGGGCGTGCTCCTGCATCAGTCGGATCAGTTGCGGCTGGGTCAGGACCGCGCCGGTGACCGGCGCGTCCGGGTGGTCCTCCGCGCGGTAGGGAGTGTCGGCGTCGAGCCATTGGGTCCGGATGGGCTCCCACTTTGCCTTCTCGGAGTGGACGGTTTCCTGCCACGCCTCGCTGGTGTTGTGGCCCTCCAGAGCGTGGGCAAGTGCTTCCAGCCCCAAGCGGGCGTCCGCCAGGATCCCGGTGGCGCCTTGCTTGCGGGTATCGGCGTCCACGATGTTCAAGGACGCGAACCGGACGTCCGGGTTTTCGAAGATCGACTGGGAGCCGGTAGCGAAGTCGGTGAGGCGCGTGCCGACGCTGAGGACCAGGTCGGCTTGCTTGACCAGGGTGTTGGACGCGAAGTTGCCCTCGAGTCCGACGCCGCCCACTTGCCACCATTCAGCTTTGGTCACGGCGCCCTTGCCGCCGAAGGTCTCGACGACGGGAATTCCGGTCTGTCCTGCCAGGGCCTCAAGGGCCGCGTGGGCGTCGGAGTAGTGGATGCCGCCGCCGGCGATAATCACCGGACGGTCAGCCGAGCGGATGAGCCGGGCAACGTCGTCGACCTCTTCCAGGTCCGGCAGCGGACGCCGGATCTTCCAATCGCGCGGCTCGAAGAACTCGGCCGGGAAGTCGTAGGCGTGGGACTGCACGTCCTGGGGAAGCGAAATGACCACAGCGCCGGTATCAGTGGGGCTGGTGAGTACGCGCATTGCCTGCGGAAGGGCGGTCAGGAGCTGCTCCGGGCGGTTGATCCTGTCGAAGAAGCGGGATACGGGCCGGAACGCGTCGTTGACCGTGGCATCAGCCTCGGTGGGGTGCTCCAGTTGCTGCAGCACCGGGCCCTGATGCCGGGTGGCGTAGGTATCGCCCGGCAGGAGCAGCAGGGGGATCCTGTTTACCGTTGCCAGGCCGGCGGCGGTCACGAGGTTGAGGGCACCCGGGCCAATGGATGCCGTGACGGCGAGGACTGCGTGGCGGCGGCTCGCCTTGGCATACGCGGTGGAGATGTGGGCCAGGTACTGCTCGTGCCGGCCTTGGATGAACGGCATATCGTCGGCCAACTCGTCCAATGCCTGTCCCAGTCCGGCCACGTTGCCGTGGCCGAAGATTCCGAGTGCTGCCGGAACCAGGCGGCGGCGGACACCGTCGGCCAGCGAATACTGTGCCGAGAGATACTTGATGACCGCTTGGGCGGTGGTGAGCCTGATGGTCTGCGATGGTGTGGTCATTGCCTTATTCCAGTTGTCGTGGTTACCAGGGGCGTCCGTGCAGGACGACCGTCTTCTCTTCGGTCATTTCCTGGACAGCAGAACGGACGCCTTCCTTGCCGATCCCGCTGCCTTTCAAGCCGCCGTAGGGCATGAGGTCGGCCCGCCACAGCGGCGACCAATTGATGTGGATGTTGCCGGCGTCGATCTGCCGCATGGCCTGCACCGCTCCGGCGATGTCGTTCGTGAAAATGCCTGCACCGAGGCCGTACTCGTTGTCGTTGGCCATGGCGATGGCGGATTCCATGTCCTGCGCGGAGGAGACGGCGACGGCGGGTCCGAACAGTTCGTTCCGGCTCAGCGGCGATCGCGGATCGACGCCGGCGACGACGGCGGGAGTCACCACGGCGCCGTCGCGCTCACCACCGGTGAGGACCCTCGCGCCGGAATGGCGTGCCTCAAGGATCGATGCGTGGACGCGTGATGCTTCCTCCACGGAAATCAGCGAACCAAGCCGTGTGGCATCTTCCTTGGGGTTGCCCACAGCAATCGCTTCGACCTTCGGGACCAGCGCATCCAGGAAGTCCTTCTCGACGCGGTGGTCAACGATGACACGCTGCACGGAAATGCACACCTGACCGGCGTTGACGTAGCCGCCGGCCGCCACGGCGGTGGCGGCGAGTTCGAGGTCGGCGTCCGGCAGGATGATCACCGGGCACGAAGCGCCCAACTCGAGGGACAGCTTCTTCACGCCTGCGATCGAGCTGATGTGCGTTCCGATGCTGGTGGACCCTGTGAAGGACACCTTGCGGACGCGCGGGTCCGTCACCAGCACGTCGCCCAGGGAGCTGCCGGGTCCGGTGATCACAGACAGCGCCTCAGGCGGCAGGCCGGCGTCGACGAAGCACTGGGCCAGCTTCAGCGCCGTCAGCGGCGTTGCGCGGGCCGGTTTAAGTACGACGGCGTTACCGGCCGCCAGCGCGGGTGCGATCTTGTGCAGCACGAGCAGGGCGGGGTAGTTGAACGGTGTGATGGCCACGACGATGCCGCACGGTTGCCGGAGCGTGAACCCGATCTTGTCCAAACCCGTCCCGGCGTTCGCGTCCAACGGAAGGGTGGAGCCGTACAGCTGGCTCCCTTCGTAGGCGGCCAAGCGGATGATGTTCCCGGAGCGGCTGGCCTCACCCCGTGCCTCGGTGATGGGCTTCCCGGTTTCGGCGCTGATGGTCTGCGCGATGTCCTCGGCACGTTCATCCGCCAAGGCGGCTGCCCGCAGGAGGATATCGACGCGCACGTGGGCCGGCGTGGTCCTTTGCAGGTGGGCGCCGATCTCGGCCCGGTCAAGAGCGGTTTGGGCGTCCTGGACCGTCGCTACGGGGACTGTGTCGATCGTCCTACCGTCGAAGGGCGAGCGGACTTCCTCGGTCCTGCCGTCGGCAGCGCCGCGCCAGTTTCCGGCTATTAGCATTTCCATGGTTGCTCCATCAGGTTGTAAACGTTCGCGCTTAGTGGCGCTTGCTGTTGCTATCTGTCATCTCGGCGACTTCGGTCACCTCGGTCACCTCGGCGACTTCGGCTTGGACTTCCTTGAGGGCCTCGGTGTGTCCGCCGAGCTGTTCGAGTTCGTGGGCGAGTTCGGCCAGTTCGGCGCCGCCGGCCATCTGCGCGGTCAGTTCGTCCAGGGTGATGTCCTTCTTGTCGTAGTAGCCGATGGACTTGCCGCGCTTGAGCAGCAGGAACCGGTCACCGACCGGGAAGGCGTGGTGCGGGTTGTGGGTGATGAAGATGACGCCCAGTCCGCGGTCGCGGGCCTGCAGGATGTAGCGGAGCACGACGCCGGACTGCTTGACGCCCAGCGCGGCCGTCGGTTCGTCCAGGATCAACACCTTCGCCCCGAAGTACACGGCGCGGGCGATCGCGACGCATTGGCGTTCACCGCCGGAGAGCTGGCCGATGGGCTGTTCCACATCGCGCAGGTCGATGCCCATCTCGGCCAGTTCCTTGAGCGTGATGTCCTTCATTTTCTGGACATCCATGGACTTGAACGGGCCGAACCCGGTGGTCAGTTCCGAGCCGAGGAAGAAGTTCCGCCAGATCGGCATCAGCGGGACAACGGCCAGGTCCTGGTAGACCGTGGCGATGCCGACGTCCAGCGCGTCCCTGGGGGAATTGAACTTCCGCTCATCGCCCATGATGTGCAGCACGCCTTCGTCGTGCTGGTGGAGGCCGGCGATGATCTTGATCAGCGTGGACTTGCCCGCGCCGTTGTCGCCCAGGACGCAGGTGACGCGGCCGTTGTCCACGGCCATGGTCACGTCGCGCAGGGCGATGATGTTCCCGTAGTGCTTGCCGACGCCGTCCAGGGAGAGCAGGTGGACGGGGGTGTGGGTCAGCGGGTCCTTTTCATCCTTGAGCAGGGTCTGCTGGTCGATCTGTTTGGCATTCATTTCTCCGGCCCCTTTACTTGAGCTCTGCGCGGCGTTTGACGATGAGGTTCACGATGGTGGCTAGCAGCAGCATCAGGCCCAGGAAGAACTTGAACCAGTCCGGGTTCCATTGTGCGTAGACGATGCCCTTGTTGGCCATGCCGAAGATGAAGGCACCGATGGCCCCGCCGACCGCCGAACCATAGCCACCGGTCAGGAGGCAGCCGCCGATGACCGCGGCGATGATGTAGAGGAACTCGTTGCCCACGCCTTCACCGGACTGCACGGAGTCGAAGGCGAAGAGGTTGTGCATGCCCAGGAACCAGCCGCAGAAGCCGACCGCCATGAACAGGCCGATCTTGGTCTTGGTGACCGGCACTCCCACGGCGCGGGCGGCGTTCGCGTCACCGCCGGCGGCGAAGATCCAGTTGCCCACCTTCGTGCGCAGCAGCACCCAGGACGCGATCGCGACCAGGATGATCCAGAAGAACACCGTGATCTTCACCTCGACCCCGCCGATGCTGACCGAGGACGCGAACACCGCGTGCGCCGACTCGAACCCGTCCAGCTTGGAAATCGACGGGGAGGACACGGACCCGCCGATCAGCCGGGTCAGGGCCAGGTTCAGGCCCGTGAGCATCAGGAACGTCGCGAGCGTCACGATGAAGGACGGCAGCTTCGTCTTGACCAGGATCCACCCGTTGATGAAGCCGATCGTCAGGGACACCAGCAGTGCAATCACCACTCCGACCCATGCGTTCATCGAGAAATACCAGCTGAACAGGGAAGCGGTGAGCGCCGATGAGATCACGGCTACACCGGTGGAAAGGTCGAACTCGCCGCCGATCATCAACAGCGACACCCCCACCGCCATGATCCCGATCGTGGAAGACCCATACAGGATCGTTGCCAAAGCATTCGGCTGGGTGAATGTCCCGGACACCGAAGCGAAGAAAATGAAGAGAACAACGGCCCCCACGAGGGCGCCGACTTCAGGACGGGCCATCAACTTGCTCAACGGGCTCCGCTTCGCGACCCGCTCATCCGCGGCAGTTTTGGGTGCCGGGGCAGTAACTAAAGCCATGAAATACCTTTCTTCTCGATCAGCTCGCGCGGCAAGCAAATCGTGCCGCGCGAGCCGAGCGGTCATCGGATTAGCGGATGCCCTGCTGAACGAACTTCAGAACGTCGGAAATGTTGGACTTGTCCACGATCGTCGGGCCCGTGAGGACAGGCTGCCCGCCACCGACCTTGAAACCACCAAGCTTGTTCTGCCAGATCGAGTCAATGGACAAGTAGCCCTGGAGCC
The DNA here is from genome assembly GCF_036662515.1 of Arthrobacter sp. S2(2024). Taxonomy (NCBI): domain Bacteria; kingdom Bacillati; phylum Actinomycetota; class Actinomycetes; order Micrococcales; family Micrococcaceae; genus Arthrobacter; species Arthrobacter sp. S2(2024). The sequence continues at coordinate 494,323 of NZ_JAYKZI010000004.1, forward strand.
ACGGCTGCTGGTCCACCGTGAACAGGACCTTGCCATCGTTGATCGCCTGCGCCAGTGCGGGGTTCAGGTCGAAGCTGGCCACCTTGATGGGGCTGTTGGCATCTGCCACGGCTTTGAGAATGGTCAAGGTGAAGGGAGCGCCCAACCCGATGATCACGTCTGCATCCTTGCTGGCCTGCAGTTTCGCCGTCGCAGTGGACTGCACTGCCGTCATATCGGCCCCGTTGACATAGAGGATCTCGGTCCCGGGCACCTTCGTCTTCACGCCTGCGCACCGCTGTTCGAGTTGCACCTGTCCCTGTGACATGATCACGCAGATGGGGTGCTTGTAGCCCTGCGAAGCCAGCTTGGCGCCCACCGCTTCGCCAGCCAGGGTCTCATTGGAACCGAAGTGGGTGAACGCGCCCATCTGCGCGGAGACGTCACCGCCGGCGTTGAAGCTCACCACCGGGATGCCGGCGTCGGTGGCCTTCTTCAGCACGTCCTTCATGGCGCCCGGGTTGGCGATGGTGACGGCGATGCCGTCAACCTTCTGGTCGATGGCCTGCTGCACCAACTGGGACTGGCGCCCCGCGTCGGCGTCGCTCGTATAAAGAACCTCGACGTTGTCCTTCGCGGCCGCCGCCTCCGCGCCTTTGCGGACGATGTCCCAGAACGTGTCCCCAGCCTCGGCGTGGGTGATGAGCGCTACCTTGATCCGGGGAGTGCTGGCGGCTTGTCCGCCACCGGCGGCGTTGGCGGTGTCAGCCGGCTTCCCGCCTCCGCTGGAACATGCTGCCAGGGCCAGAAGCGGTACTACGGCCAGCGCCACTGCGCCCCGCCGCCAATTGAGCTTTGCCACGTGAAATCTCCTTTGATGTCGCGTACTTCGACCGTCGACCCCGTATCTGTGCCGTCGAAGGCAGGGGACGCCGGAACCATCGAGCTATGAACGGATGTGATCCACTTTTCGCAATGTGATTCAGATCGCTTTGTGGAACGCTCCAACGCTAAATCAAGGCTTGACCAATTGTCAATGGAGCGTTCCAATTAGATTGTGACTGGGTATCCACGCCCTCACCTGCCGTAACTAGCCGCGCACTGTCGCGAGGAGAACGATGATGTACTCAAGCACACCCGAACTAATCGCGACCTGCTGGACCAGCGCAGGAGACGTTGCGCCTTTGACCAACCCCGAGACAAGCCCGGTCCCCCTGGGCGAGCGACTGGAAGCCATCGCCTCTACCGGATGGGCAGGGTTCGGATTGGCGTACGACGACCTGGTGGCCGCAAGCGACACCATCGGCTTCTCCGGGCTCAGGAAACTCATCGATCAAGCAGGCCTCCGCCACGTTGAAGTCGAACTTCTCAGCAACTGGTGGGACGAATCCCGCTCCCACGAATGGAAGCCGCAATTCGAACTGCTGCTCGAGGCGGCCGAAACACTGGGCGCGCGCTTCATCAAGATAGGAACGGCGTTCGGTGAGCCCCTGGATGATCTCGAATTCCTGGTGGAACCGCTGCGGCACCTGACAACGGAAGCCTCGCAACGAGGGACCCGCATTGCGCTCGAGCCAATGCCGTTTTCGATGGTCGGTTCGATGCCGGCGGCGGCCGAGCTCATGCGATCTGTCGATATGTCGGACTGCGGTTTGGTGGTTGATTACTGGCATGTCTTCCGGGCGGGAACAAGCTTGGATGAGCTGTCCCGCAGCCTCACCGCCGAACAGATTTTCGGCGTCGAGCTCAATGACGCTGATGCGGAAATCAAGGGGACACTCTTCGAGGACACCCGCGACAATCGCCGCCTTTGCGGAGAGGGCGACCAAGACGTCGCGGGGTTCATCACAACGCTCCAGGCCATCGGCTTCAACGGGCCGTGGGGTGTGGAAATCCTCTCCGAACAACACCGCAAACGTCCCGTTCGCGAAGCGCTGGAATCCGCCCGCTCGACGGCATTGCGATGCTTCCCGGCCTGACTCGCCTCCCGCCACACCCAACTGACTCGCAGTAGTTGTCGTTTCCGCGCCCCAAAACGACAACAACTGCGAGCTAGTTGGGTGGGGACGCACAAGGAAACGTTGTGACCCAGCTAATGGCGCGGATCCTGGGGTGCTGATAACTTCCCAATGATCGGCTGAGTTGATTGGTGGTGTCCCGTTGCGATCAATCATTGCCCATGCCCGTGCGCTTCATACCGTTCCACCGGCAAGCAACGATCACCTGGCTGCCGTCCGCGTCGCACTGAGCGTCGCCGTGCCGGCACTTGTGCTTCTTGCGATTGGCCGGGCGGACCTCATCATCTACGCCGTGTTCGGCGCCCTGACCGGCATGTACGGTCGCACCGAATCGCACCAACTGCGGCTCAAGCACCAGGCCCAGGCCGCCGCCGTGCTCCTGGCCGGCGTCTCGGTGGGCACGTTCTTGTCCGTCTCCCATATCCATTCATGGGGATTGGTGGTAGTCGAGGCGCTCCTGGCGGGTGTTGGCTCGCTGTTCTCGGACAAGGTTCGACTCAAACCCAATGGCCCGTTCTTCGGGATCCTGGCCCTTGGAGCATGCGCGTCCATCCCCGCGCACGTCCCGTTCCTTGCCGCGGTCCTGATCTGCGCGGCATCGGCAGCGTTTTCGATGGTGGTGGGTTTCGCCGGGTGGCTCCGGTACCGGGTGTGGGAACGTGGCGCCGTCCGGGACATTCCGGCATCCTCGGCGCGGCTGCGCCAAGCAGCCGGACTCCACGCGGCCCGGTATGTGCTCGCCGTCGGCGCGGCAGGTGCTTGCGGAGTGCTCACGGGCAGCGGGCATCCGCACTGGGCGATGGCCGCGGCCGCCGTTCCGCTGGCCGGAGCCGATGTGCCGAGCCGCCTGCACCGCGGCATTCACCGTATCGTGGGGACGTTCCTCGGATTGGCGATTGTCGCCGTCGTGCTCTTTCCAGGACCGCTGTCCCCGCTGCACTATTTCCCCGGGCAAACCACCCTCATCCTTGCCCTGCTGGTGATCGGGTTCCAGTTCCCCACCGAGTTGTTCATGGCCCGGCATTACGGCTGGGCCATGGTGTTCTTCACTCCGGTCATTTTGCTCATGACTCAGTTGGCGGCGCCCGCGGATCCCGGCGTGCTCGTCCTGGAACGCGGGGTGGAGACGTTCGTGGGAGCCGTGATCGGGATCGCGGTGGCGGTGCTGGTCCAGGCGCCCCGGCTTACTTCGCGGGCCCGGATTGCTTCGCGGCGAGGCGGGGCGGACCCGACGTAAGCTTCGCCGGCAGGAAGCGCATGACGGCGGTGATCGCTTTGTAGCGCTTCGACGGAATGGAAATCCCTTTGCCCTTGGCGTTGTCTTCCAAGCCTTCCCGGACAACGCGCTCAGCCTTCAGCCACAAAAAGCGCGGAGCCACCGACTTGTCCATGCCCATGCGATCGTGGAACTCCGTGTGGGTGAAGCCCGGGCACACCGCGGTAACCTTCACACCGCTGTCCGCGTACGCAGTGTTCGCCCAACGGCTGAAGCTGACCTGCCAAGCCTTGGCTGCCGAATAGCTACCCCGGTTCGCGAACGCCGCAACGCTGGCGACGTTGATGATCCGGCCCGACTTTCGCGCCAACATGACCCCCAACGCCGCGTGGCACAGCTCCATGGGCGTCTGGACATGCAGCCGCAAATGCCGCTTTTCGTCTTCCACATCGTTCTTCTCGAAAGAATTCAGCAAACCGATTCCGGCATTGTTGACCAGCACGTCCACCGGCCGCGAAGCGTCCCGCAGCCTGGCCACGACAGCCGCAACCCCGACGTCGGAGGTCAAGTCGGCGGGCAGCACCTCCACAGAGATACTGAAGTCCCGTTCAAGCACCTCGGCGCTTGACCTCAGCCGGGTTTCGTCGCGGGCCACGAGGACCAGGTGGTGGCCGGATTCGGCCAGCTGACGGGCGAATTGCGCACCGAGCCCGGCAGTAGCACCGGTGACCAGGGCGGTGAGTTCGTTGGCACGAGTTGTCATGCGCCCAGACTAGTCCCGTTGACGCTCCGTGTGGTGATGCACGTCCCGGCCGTCAAATGCCATCTCGACGGCGGTACTCGTACGTTTTCGGTGCTCGCGGTAGTTTGCCTCAAAAGTGCGCCTTTCGAGCCTCTGTGGGGGCCACGGCACACCAACCGGGAGGAACAGACCATGGACGAGGCTCATGGCAGGATTGAATTCCGCGAAATCGACGAGCACGGGAATGCGCTGGAGCATCACCTAGGCGCGGTCGAGGTACCTCAGCGGAGGGCCGCGGTGAATCCGTTCATCATCGGGCTATGGGTGCTCGAGCTGCCGCTCGTCATAGGCATCATGGTGATCATCAATGAGGCGATGGCCCCGCTCACCCCCACTCCGGGAAATACGATGCCGTTCCCGTTCATCCTGATGAACATGACCCCGCAGCTTCTCCAAGCCACCGCTCTGATCCTGGCGACGCTTCTGTTCTGGCACGCCTGGCAATGGCAGAAAAGGAAGGCACAAAAGTAGGCACCTACACCGCGACGGTGGCCCGCCCGGGGCGGCAGTTCGGCCCGATTACAGCAAAGACGGAAAGTGGCGTGCGGCTGGGGGTGTGAATCGTGTCGCGAACTTCGCAAATTGTTTCCGAATCAGAGATCGGCTGGCTCAATGCCGGGGCCATGACTTAGTCAGCAGGGTGGTCTTCCGGCGTTTTCTAAGGCAAAACCGCGTCTGGCTAATCGTTGTCCGGTTCCCCCACCGGCGGTTCCGGCGGCCAATCGACGTCGAGCTCGTAGCCCTCGTGCCTGCGCAGATAGGCGGCGATGAACGGGCAATGCGGGATGATCCGCTTGCCGGAGGCGACGACGTCGTCCAAGGCAAAATGCGCCAGGACCTTCGCCAGCCCGCGGCCCTTGAACTGCGGGCGCGTCTCAGTGTGGAGGAAATCGATGTGGCCGGGTTTGTCCATAAACTGCGAGATCACGGCTACTTCACCATCGACAAGAAGCTCGTAGCGGTGGAATTTGTCGTTCCTGACCGTTGTCACGTCCGGGCTGAACGACTCTGCGGTTGAATCCGTGAACTCAGTCATGAGTCGAGATTCGCACGTAAACCGGGCTCTGGCAATGGCCCCGCAGGGGCATCGGGAACGGCCGCGGACGGGAGTCCGGCGGGTATCCGTCCCAGGAGCAACACTCCCAGCGCGAAGCACGCCGCTCCCCCACCCAGAAGGGCCAGCGTGAGTCCGTTGAACGCGGCGTCCACCACCGGAATGAAGACCACGACGCCGGCAGTCACCACCGCGACGTGCGTCCTGCCGCGCGCGTGGCTGGCCGCCGTCGGGCGCTCTTCAAGCCTTCCGCACAGCAGCAGGACCGGAAGCAAGAGCAGGAGGACGCCCAGCAGCACCAGCGGGCGGGCCCACCACCATTCGGCCGTACCTGCCGCTGGCTTGGGGAAGTCCGTAAGCAGAAGCAGCCCGGACATGGCTGCGAGCAGCGGCAAATGCCACAAGTAGACCGTCATGGACCGCCGGCCCGCCACGGCCACCATCCAACGGATCCAGCGCACGCCGGCCGCCCAGGCAAGAGCGGGGCGGAGCAATTGGAGGGTTGCAGCCTGGGACAAACCCAGAAGCAGCATGCAGAAGTTGGGCGGGTTCAGGTCCACGATCATGTTTCCTGAGTAGACCCCGATTCCAGTCACGAACCCCAAGAGCAGGTTGCTGCCCACGATCAACCCCGCGAACCAGCCCCGGCTGCGTCCAGCGAAGATGCCGTCAGCGATGAAGAAGCCGAATTGCTGGACCGCGCACCACACGAAGAGCATGTTGACGAAGGCGAGCATCGGGAATGCCCCGCGCAAGGAGTCCAGGGTGATCACGGCGGCAACGAGCCCGCCGAGGGTCAACCACGGGGAATGTCCGTGCAGCCGGGCCAGCACGGGAACGCTCAGTTGGGTGGCGAGGTAGGCGGCCAGGAACCACAAGGGCATGCCCGCGCCGGTCGCGATGAGCTGGACCACTTCCGGGTCGACGCCAAGCAGGCTCGCGGCCCAGAGCCCCACGAACATCGACGCCAGCAGCGCAGTTGCCGGACGGATGAGGCGCAGGAGCCGCAGTTGCGCGTAGTCGATGCCGGATCCTCCGCGCGCACGCAAGCGACGCCACGATTCCAGTCCCGTGATCCCGCCAAGGACGAAGAACAGCGGCATCACCTGGAACACCCACAGGACAGGTTCAAACCAGTGCTGTTCCATGAGTGTGTTTTCGGTGGTGACGGTGCCGTCCGGGTGCAGGACCGGGCTGACCATCATGCAATGCGAGAGCACCACCAGAACGAGGCAGAAGAACCGGGCGAGATCGATCACGGGATCACGAGGGCGGCCAAATGCGGCCATGCCCGGCGCCATCTTTTGTTGCCTCGAGAATCCCATTGCGCTCCTCTGCGAACTGCTGAGATCATTGTCCGCCCGCTTGACGGCGGGAACCAGAGCGGGCGACGGGGTGAATTCGTGGGTGCGGCCCGCCCTCCCCGACGCTCGCTCACCTATGAACCGAATATCCCCGACGCTCGCTCACCTATGACTGAAAGCCCTGCGGCCCTCGCTCAGATGATCTGAGCGAGGGATCCCGATTTTGGCATCATAAGTGAGCGAGCGTCCCTGCAGGGGAGTTCAGTTGGTTCGGCGGGTTAGCAGCCGTTCCCGTTGCCGCGGATCGCTGGCCGCCGCGCAGGCTGCCAAGGCCAGGCCGAACGCGCCGTCCAAGACCGCCCGGTCCGCGGAGGCCGACGAGCCGTGGGCAGCGAACTCGGCGGTGTGGTGGGCGGCCCCGCCGACGTCGTAGCCGAGCAGCGGATGGATGCTCGGGACCAGTTGCGAGACGTTGCCCATATCTGTGGAAGCTACTGGATCTTCGTTGAACTCAACAGCCCTCCCCCGGGTGGACATTGCTGTCCGGTACGCCTCGGAAAGGTACCGGTCCTGCCTGAGTTCAGCGTAGGCATTGCCCGTGGGGGTGACCTTGAGCGTGCTTCCGCTGGCAAGTGCACCCGCTTCCAGGCAGCGCCGCACGCGTTCCTCGATGACACGCAGATTCTTGATGCTGGGTGAGCGCATTTCGACGCTCGCCCGTGCCCGCTCGGGTATGACGTTGACGGCGCTCCCGCCTTCGGTCACGATCAGCGAAACAACCGAGCCGGGCGGAAGTTGCTGCCGGGCCAAGGCAATCGCCGTCTGTGCGATCACGAGGGCGTCGAGGGCATTGACACCCTCTGACGGAGCGGCGGCGGCGTGCGCAGGCCGCCCTTCGTAAAGCACGTCCCACATTCCCATGGCCAAGGACGAGCCGCCGACGACGTCCTCGGCGCCGGCGTGGGCCATCATCGCCAGGGACACGTCCTCGAAGAAGCCCTCGCCTATGAGATCGACTTTGCCGCCGCTCGTCTCTTCTGCCGGAGTGCCGAGGACCTTGACTGTGATCCCGAGCTCGTCGGCGACGGAAGCGAGCGCGAGTGCGGCCCCCACGGCGCAGGCGGCGTTCACATTGTGTCCGCAGGCATGCCCGATGGTCGGCAAGGCGTCGTATTCGACGCACAGCGCGACCACCAGCTCACCCGTCCCGAACCTCGCGCTGAAAGAAGCCGGGAGCACAGGCTGCGGATCGTCAAAGCTGAAGCCCGCGCTCCGGAGCAGCCGGCTAACCCGCTTGGCGGCCCGGAACTCCTGCCCGCTGAGCTCGGGATCGGCGTGGATCGCGTGGCTCAGGCCGAGGATTTCCGGCTCCCAGCGTTCCAGCGCTGCGGAGATGGAGCGCCCGACGGCGGCCGAAGAGGTCGTGACGGGCGTTGCGGTTTCGAGGGAGGCGGCTTTCACAGCCGCGGCTTTCATACGGCGACCCCTGCAGTTGTCGCCGCGGCTTTGCGCTTCGGGTAGCGGGCGGCAGCTGCCGCGGCGACCAAGGCCGCGATGGCCAGGGCAATCCAGATCGACAGGAGCCCGCCCTCGCTGATGTGCCCGGACTGGACTGAAGACGAGGAGCTGAGCTTCACGACGGCGGCGCCCACCGCGATGCCAACGGACAGCGCCAGTTCGTTGAGGCCGGCCGCCGTCGAAGTTTCCTCCAGCGGAACACCCTCAACAGACAGTGCCCGGGTTCCTGCCTGGTACATGCCAAGGCTCAAGTTGAACATGGCGAATCCGGTGCAGTAGCCGGCCAGGGAGCCGTGCGCAGCCGCCATGACCAGGAAGCCGCCCGCCAGGAGGAGACCGGCGAACACCAGGGTGGCCCGTTCGCCAAACAGACTGAGCGCCTTTGAGGTCAGAAGCGAGGAGAACAGCGAGAGCACTGATGCGGCAGCCAGGACGATTGCGATGATGAGGGGGCTCAGCGCGAAGCCGTAGCCGGTCTTGTCCGGGTTTGAGTACAGGAAGATCCCGTTGGTGCCGAAGTAGCTGATGGAGGCAAAGCCGAAGAAGAAGGTGGCCAGCGAGACCGTCCGGATCCGCGGGATGGCAAGCATCCGCAGGTCCATGAAGCGCTTCCCGTTGACGCGTCGAGCGTCCAGGACCACCCAATAAGCCAACAGCGCGAGTCCGATGATTCCGGATCCCAGGGTCTTGGCATCCAACCAGCCCCAGTCCGGGCCCATCGAAAGCGCCACCACGAAGCCGATGAGTCCCAGGGAACATGCCATGAGCGGCACCAGGGCGAGTCCCTCGCCCGTGGGGGTTCCGGCGTCGGGCAGGACGAAGGAGCAAAGCAGCCCGGCAACCGCGAACGGCACCGCAACCCAGAAACCGAGGGTGGGATCGTCGACGCCGATAATCCCGGCAAGCAGGCCGCCTGCGCCGACCATGATCATGAGCATGCCGATCATCACGCTGACCCCGGTGCGGGTCTGCGCCGGGCTGCTCACGCGCAGGATGCCCATCATTAGAGGGATGAAACCAACCACGCACGTGAGCATGACGACGCCGATCGTCACCGTCCACAGCGACGGCCACATCGCCATCATGACGACGCCGGCCGCGACTACCGCCGTCGACCAGCGCAGGACGAGCCTGTAGCCGTAGCTGTCGCCGAGCCGCGAGATGATCGGCGTGAGCACCGCGAAGCTCACGTTCGAGATGAGGAAAATACCGTTGATGGTGGGGTCGTCGATCGAAAAGGCCGGCCCCAAGGCGGGGAGGATGGGGTTCAGGTATCCCTGGGTGACTCCGCTGAGGGATTCGATCAGGGCCATCGCCACGATCATGCCGGTGATCGTCCGGCGGGCGACGGCCGCAGTCGCCGGAGGTGCTGTCTTGCTTGCCATGTGCTTCCTTGAGTGTTGGGGGGCTTCGTTGCCTGGGTCTTCGGATGCGAGCGGGTGATGCGAGTCACAACGTTAGGTCCGCCGTCTACACTGGCTAGGAATTTGTTTGAAATCATCTGAGAACCGCGAATTTTGAAGGAATCAGCCATGATCTCCGAAACTGACCTTGAAATCGTCAATGCCCTTCAGATCAATCCCCGTGCCGACTGGAGCCGCGTGGGGGATGTCCTGGGCTTGTCCGGGCCAACCGTCGCGCGCCGCTGGAACTCTCTTGCGGAGCAGGGACTGGCATGGATCACCCCGGCCCCGGGTCCGCGCTACCTGAGCGCGGGGTGGTCTGCGTTCATCAGCCTTTCGTCGCTGCCAAGCGAGAACGAAGCCCTGGTCCACAAGCTGTGCGCGGAGCCGGCCTTCGGCACCGTTTCGCTGGTGTCCGGCTCGCACGATCTCTTCATCGACTGCTTCGCCTCAAGCCACGAAGAGCTCATGGAGATCGTCACCGGCTCTTTTGCAGGCCTCCCCGGAGTGACCCACCGGGAGGTCGTTTTCGTCACCAAGCTGTACCGGCAGGCCTCCGACTGGCGCAGCGGCACCCTCGAACCGGCGCGGGCCCGGCTCATGTCGGCGGAACCGCTGCCCGCCCCGACCGCCTACGCTCCCGACCGGCTCGACGCATCCCTCTTGGAGGAACTAGCACGGGACGGGCGGGCCAGTTGGGCGGAACTGGGCGCCGCCTGCGGCGTCGCTCCGCAAACGGCACGACGGCGGGTGGAGCGGTTCCTCGCGTCCGGCTACATAACGCTGAGGTGCGATACGTCCGCTTCAGCCCAACAAGGACTAAGGGAAGTGAGCCTGATCCTCAACGTGCCCGCCCACCACGTTGACGCCGTCGGGCGCTATTTCGCGGCCCTCCCGAATTGCAGGCTCAGCGCCCAGGTTCTGGGCGCCCAGAATCTGCTCGTGACGCTGTGGGTGCGCGACTACCTCGAAGTCCAAAGCCACGAGCGCGAACTGGCGGAGCGAGCGCCAGGAAGCGCCGTCATCTCCCGGCAAGCCGTGGTCCGCAACTACAAACGCCTCGGGCACGTGTTGGACGAGTCCGGACGCAGCCGCAGCGTGGTCCCCTTGCCCCTGTGGCGCGAAGGCTAGCCGCCCAACCCTCACTCACGTATGACGCCAAATCCCCCGACGCTCGCTCACGTATGACGGCAAATCCCCCAACGCTCGCTCACGTATGACGGGAAGTGCGGCTCCCATCTGGAAACCCAGACGGCAACCCGAACATTTGCCGTACACCGCGACGGCTCGCGGCGTTTAGTAGAGAGTGCTATCAATCCATGACAAAGGAGTCATCGTGGCACGCGCCGATTTCGCGACAGTGCAGTCAGCCCCATTTCCCTTCGCTCCAGCCGGCCTTGCCAGCGGCCAAGCGCTTGGCCCCGGTTCGGCGACGAGGCCAAACGCCGACGACGATTCCGGGTCCGGCGGCGAGGTCCCCAGCAGCGCGTGGCGGGTGCGCGCCGACGCTTGGGAGTTCCTTGGCTACGCCGTCAAACAGCTGGCCGCCGCCCGGTCTCTCACGGGCGCCGGCCGGCCGCCGCGGGAACTGCCAAGGGACGTCCGAAGGTTGTTGCCGCTGCTGGAATCCCTCGAAATGTATTGGGCGTCTCCGGGGCAGCAATATGTCACGGAAATGCGGCGAATCCTGGAGGCTGGAGAATACCTTGAGGCGCTAAGCCTCATCGAACCGGTCGCGCGACGAGTTGCCGGCCACAACCACCACGCCCAGGAACCCGCACAGGACCCGGAACGCGAATCGGAACGGGTGGAAGAACCCGCCGAGTCGCGCAAGCGGTTCGAGGTCCTCGTGATCGATGACGTCTCCAGCGCCGACCGTGAAGCCCTTCAAACAGAACTGCATAGCCAGCGCCGTCCCGCCGACTCCTTCAACTACGAGCTCGTGTTCGTGCCGAGCTTCGAGGACGCCATCGTAGCTGCCCTGCTCAACCCCGACATCCAGGCGTGCGTACTGCGGCCGGGCTTCGTCCCCAACAGCGCGCAGCGCCTGGGCCGGGATGTGCGTGGCTTCCTGGACAGGTTCCTGGGGAAGTCGCTCCCCCAGCGACCCTTGGACCGCATCCTGAGCTTGGCGGAGAAGCTGGGCCAACTCCGGCCCGAGCTTGATCTCTACCTCGTGGCGGGGGTGGGGATCGAAGAACTCGCCGGTTCCTTGACCCGCCAATTCCGCCGGATCTTCCGCCGCCAGGATGGGCTGGAGCTCCATTTGTCCTTGCTCGCCGGCATCGCGGAACGGTATGAGGCGCCGTTCTTCCACGCGGTCCAGCAATACAGCCGCAAACCTGCCGGGGTTTTCCATGCCCTGCCGGTGTCCCGGGGCGGATCGGTCATCCATTCCAAGTGGATCAACGATCTGGGCGAGTTCTATGGCCTCAACCTGCTCCTCGCGGAAACCTCGGCCACGTCCGGCGGGCTCGATTCGCTCCTGGATCCGCACGGCTCCCTCAAGCAGGCCCAGAAGCTGGCGGCCCGGGCATTCGGCGCCCAGAAATCGCTCTTTGTCACCAATGGAACGTCAACAGCCAACAAGATCGTGCACCAATCGATCCTGGCTCCCGGCGACGTGGTTCTGGTGGACCGAAACTGCCACAAATCGCACCACTACGCCCTCATGCTGGCCGGCGCGCAGGTCTCGTATTTGGACGCCTACCCTCTGGACGATTTCTCCTTCTACGGCGCCGTTCCTTTGGAAAGCATCAAGCGGATGCTCCTGGATTACCGCCGGGCAGGCCGGCTCCACGAGGTCAAGATGCTCGCCCTCACCAACTGCACGTTCGACGGCATCGTGTACGACGTCGAACGAGTGATGGAGGAGTGCCTCGCCATCAAGCCGGACCTGGTGTTCCTGTGGGACGAGGCCTGGTTCGCCTTCGCGGGCTTCCACCACATCTACCGCCGCCGTACGGCCATGGCTTCGGCCCGGTCTCTCGAGGCAAAGTTCGCGGATCCAGCGTACGCCCGGCGGCACGCCGAACAGCTTCGCGCGCTGGGCGCGCTGGGCGGGGCTGCGGGCGGCGGTGGCCAAGCGGCCAGCGAGCCCGACGACGGCGGGCCGGGTTCCGGCGTCGGGCACGTCAGCGATGAGCTGCTCCTGAAGACACGACTGCTGCCCGATCCGGCGAAGGCCCGCGTGAGGGTCTACTCAACGCAGTCGACGCACAAGACCCTGACGTCGCTCCGGCAGGGGTCCATGATCCATATCCATGACCAGGACTTCGGCCAGTTGAACGAGGAGAGCTTCCGGGAGGCGTACATGACGCACACCTCCACGTCCCCCAACTACCAGATCCTGGCTTCCTTGGACATGGGACGGCGGCAGGTCGAGTTCGAAGGATACGAACTGGTGCAACGGCAGGCAGATCTCGCGGTCAGCATCGCCCAGGCCGTGGCGAGGCATCCCTTGTTGAAGAAGTACTTCCGCGTCCTCGGCACCAAGGACCTCATACCGCCTCAGTACCGCGAAACGAGCCGGCAAATGCCGCTCCGCGACGGGCTGGCGGCCATGTCGGAAGCCTGGGAGCGCGACGAATTCGTTGTTGATCCGAGCCGTTTGACCCTGCATATCGGCCTCACCGGCGTGGACGGCGATACCTTCAAGCACGACTTCCTGATGGACAAGTACGGGATCCAGGTCAACAAGACGTCGAGGAACAGCGTTCTCTTCATGACCAACATCGGCACCTCGCGGAGTGCCGTCGCCTACCTCGTTGAGGTCCTGGTCAAGCTGGCCGAAACCTTTGAAGATGAGCAATCCGGCCTGAGCGGTCTGGGTCAGCGAGCGCGCCTTGCCCGTGTCACTGCGCTGACCAGCACACCGCCACCCTTGCCGGATTTCAGCCGCTTCGCCGAACGATTCCGGGTAGATGCGCAGACGCCGGACGGCAACATGCGGGACGCCTATTTCGAGAGCTACAAAGCCGGATCCTGCGAATACTTCAGTGCGGCCGAACTTATGCGAAGGGTCGCCGCGGGAGAGGAAATGGTGTCTGCCTCCTTCGTCACCCCCTACCCGCCGGGATTCCCTGTCTTGGTTCCCGGGCAAGTGATCACGGAGGAGATCCTGGCTTTCATGTCGGCGCTGGACACGCGGGAGATCCACGGGTTCAACCCTGAATTGGGGTTCAGGGTGTTGACGGGTGAGCTAGCGTCACGCCAAAAGCCTGCATAAGCGAGCGAGCGACTGGCCTGGAGGGCACATATGTGAGCGAGCGTTTGCCTCGTAGGACGCTCGCTCACATCTCACGCCATTTTCGCCAACGCTCGCTCACATCTTTAGCCGAGCGCCACGGCCAGGATGCCGAGCACGACGGCGAGCAGCGGAGTCGTGCCCTGAAGAACCGCGGGGCGGAGGTACTTCTTGCCGCTCAAGGCGAGCACGATTGCCGCCAGCAGCATGGAGCCGCACGAGCTGAAGACGAGGGTCCAGCCCACCTGCGGATGACCAAGAGCGACGAAGACGATCCCGGCGATCGCCCCGATGGCAAGGAAGAGGTTGTAGAAACCCTGGTTGTAGGCGAGGCCCTTGGTGGTTTCCGCCTCGGACTGGGAAGCGACGCTAAAGCGCTTCCACGTGGCCGGACGGGTCCAGGTGATGGACTCCATGCTGAAGATGTAGACGTGCAGCAAGCCGGCAAGGAGGGCAAAAATCAGGGAGGCTACGATCATGTGCTGATCCTAGCCTCCCTGCGTTACGCGGAGGCGCGGCGGCGTGGCCACCCCGCGAGCCGCGCCTAGCGACTCAGCATGTCCAGTGTTGCTCCGGTGAACGCCCCTGCCGAGGAACCCCAGCGCCCCAGCAGGCCCTGGAGGTTCTCGCCGTCGGCCCGGTGCGGGGTTGTCTCGGCTTCGAGCGTGGCGAGGATGCCGGTGCGGAGCTCCGTGTTGAAGTTCACCTTGCCCACGCGCATTGACGTGGCCTTGACCAGGTCTGCCGCGGGAATGCCTGACGCGCCGTGGAGCACGAGCGGAAGCTCAGTGCGCGATGCAATGTCCTCCAGCACATCCCAGTGCAGCCTGGGCTCGCCGGTGTAACGGCCATGCGCATTCCCCACGGCAACGGCCAGGAGCTGGGCACCAGTGCGGTATACGAATTCCAGTACCTGGCCCGGGTCGGTCAGGCCCGCCGGATGGACACTGGCCGGATGAGCGTGAACGTCAGCACCGAAGGCCTTGTCCTCGTCGCCCGCCGGCCCGCCAAGTTCCGCTTCGATGACGATGTCCGAAGCACCGGCGTCTAGCACGACCTCATGTACGGAGCGGACCAAAGCGATGTTTTCCTCGAATGGGAGGGAGGAACCGTCGGCCAGGACGGCGTCGGCACCGGCTGCCACCGAATCACGGATGACCTCGAGGTCCGAGGCGTGGTCCAGCTGCACCGAGACCGGCACGCGGGCGTCGTCGGCCAAGGCGCGCAATGCCCCAATGAGCCGCAAGCCGGACGGGGTGGCCGCGGTCTTCGGAGCAACCAGCAGAATGATTCCGCGGCCGGACTCCTCTGCTGCGGCCACCACCGCGAGGGCGGTGGTGAAGGCCGGAACCGCGGCTCCTCGCTCCAGCGCGGAGCCTACAAGCTCGTCAAGGCGTACACGCATCAGTGGGCCAGGCCTCCCACCAGGATCCAGGCGACATAGCTGAGCAGGAAGCCCGCGACGCCCAGGATGGTGGTGAGCACGGTCCAGGTCTTGAGGCCGTCGGACACCGTGAGGCCGTAGTAGCGCACCACCACCCAGAAACCGGCGTCGGTCACGTGGGACAGGCCCAGTCCGCCGAAGCCGATCGCGATCACGATGACGGCGATCTGCGCGGGGGTGTAGCCGCCTTGGGCGACGGCAGCCGAGAGGAGGCCGGTGGTGGTGACGATGGCGACCGTGGCCGATCCCTGTGCGGCACGCAGTGCCAGGGAAATGATGAAGCCGAGGAGGATGATCGGCACGCCCAGGGAGTCCAGCGTCTGGGACAAGGCCGCGCCGATGCCGGAGACCTGCAGGACGCCGCCGAACACGCCGCCGGCAGCAACCACCATGAGGATCGAGGCGATGGGAGGCAGCGCGCCTTCGAAGATTTCGCCGGTTTCCTTGAGTGACCACTGGCGGCGGACCGCCAGCAGGAAGAACGCGAGCGCAACGGCCACCAGCAGGGCGAAGAACGGGTTGCCCACGAAAGACGCGACGCCGTACCAGTAGTCCTTCTTGTTGATCAGGAGGGTACCGGCTGTGCCGAGCAGGATCTGGACGATCGGGGCGGCGATGAGGAACATGATCAGGCCCGGACGCGGCGGAGCGACTGCGCTGGCACCGGGACCGTCGTGGCCGACGCGCACCAAGGAATCGGAGCCGAATTCTTCGATCTGGTCGCGGACGCCCGGGAGCAGTTCGTAGTCCTTGCGGTTCATGATGCTGGCAACCCAGTAGGACAGGAAACCGAGCGGCACGCAGATGATGAGCGAAATCATCGCGATCAGTCCGATGTCGGCACCCATGACGCCTGCCCCGGCAACGATGCCCGGGTGGGGAGGAACGGCGACGTGGATCGAGAGCATAATGCCGGCCATGGGAAGGCCGAACTTGATGGGGTGCAGCTTGGCGATCTTCGCGAAGGCGTAGACGATCGGCACCAGGACGATGATGCCTACTTCGAAGAACACCGGAATGGCAACGAGGAAGCCGACGGCGGTCAGTGCCACGGCGACGCGCTTGGCACCGAGCTTCTCGGTGAAGTGGTTGGCCAGCGATTGCACGCCGCCGGACACCTCGATCATGCGGCCCAACACGGCGCCGAGGGCAATCAGCAATGCGACTTTGCCCATGGTTCCGCCCACGCCGTTGGCCACGACGGTGAATACGTCCGCCAAGGGGATCTGCGCGGCAACGGCCACCAGGATGCTCACGGCCAGCAATGCCACGAAGGCCTGGATCTTGAAGCGGATGATCATGAGCAACAGCAGCGCGACGCCCGCAACTGCAATGGTCAGCAGCAGCGGGGTCCCAAGGGCTACGGACGGTTTGATGGCGGGGGCATCAGCTGCCCGGACCGCCAAGGAATTGATGAGGGGAATCATCAGGGGTGTCTCCTTTGACAGAGCCGGCCTGGACTCGAGGCCGGCGAGAGGGGCGACGACGGCGGAGGGGGGACCGCCGTCGTCGC